>CAJKXC010000034.1 GCA_905203765.1 uncultured Bacteroides sp. | reverse complement strand
AGTCCGGGCTTTGCGCATAAAAAAAGGTTGTGCCAGCATTTTGACACAACCTCGTGTTTATCAAGAACTGTACCTTTCAGTCAGTCCCTTTAGAACTTTTAATTAATACCCAGGATTCTGGTCACTTTGGCTGATTGCATTGTTCTTTCTAATTTCATCAGTCGGTATTGGATAAATCATCCGGTTAGGATCGAAATCGAAGGAACGCATGGTCTTGCTATTGTTTTTAGGATATTCGCAATCCAGGAATTCTTTAGCCATATTCGTACGGCACAGGTCATACCAGAAAGAAAACTCTGCAAGGAATTCATGACGGCGTTCGATAGTCAAAGCTACTTTCCATACGTCAGAAGTATAGCCCTTATCTGTTCTGTACTTGGTGTAGAATTTTTCTGCATCGGGTACTTCAACCACTTCTGTGCTCAGCGGAATGGGGAAGTCGCCTTGTGCAAGTTTAACCTCAAGATTACCCCAGGCGCGGTCACGTACCGTGCGGATCATTTCCCAACCAGTAGCTGCATCACCTGTTTCGAAGCAACACTCTGCATAGTTCAGCAATACGGCTGCATAACGCATCCAGATGGCTGACTGTGGATTGAAAATGATTCCGTCACTACCCGGATGTCTTTTCCAATATTTGAGACCGAAATTATTCGGCATTGACTCGGAAGTAACAAAATCATCCTCAAATCCCGCGCTGGCACCGATTGTTTCACCCGTAAACGGATTTGTTTCTCCTTTTCGTACGGCTGAATATTTCAGACGTTTGTCTCCTGGTTCAAAGGATTCACAATACTCATAAGAGATATAAAGCGAGCCCCAACCACCGTATTCCGGACTTGCCGTCAACTGTGCAACCCACCAGGTAGCGTCATTTTTGCCATCAGCTCCCCAGTTCAGGTCGGAAAAGTGTGGATAAGGTAATTCCCAAACGCTTTCAGCATCCCAGACGCGGTCTTCCAGGTGAATATATCCGTAGCAAGGATTCAATCTGTACTCTCCACTCTGGATGATGTCGCTAAGTTCCTTCTTGGCTTCAGCGTATTTCTTGTTGTACATGTATGCCTGTGCCAGATAAGCTTTTGCCATACCTCGGGTAATACGTCCTTTTTCATCCTTCCACGGCTTCCAGCCCAATATTTCGGAAGCATACTTGAAGTCATCAATGATAAGATTCCAAGTAATATCCGTACTTTCGGCACGAGGTTTCTCCGGGCTGCTGGTATAGGTATCACCGGTCATCAACATAGGCAATCGGCCAAAATTCTGAGCCAGGAAGCTATAGAAGAAAGCACGTATGGCACGGGTTTGAGCTATGATGATGTTCTTGGTCGTTTCGCCTTCTGCAAAAATAGAAGGATCTACACCCTCTAACTTTGCGAGGAATCGGTTGGCACGGTCAACGGCTTTATAAGATTGTTTCCATCCTTCGTAGAACATGTCTTTATCGGCACGCCATTCGTGACGGGTAAACTCGTTGTCCCAACCGGATGCCTGACAGTCTAATGCCGGATAATTGGAAAAAGCCAACTGAGGCTTGATATTCCATTGACTTTGTACGTCAGTTGTACCACTACCTCTTTCAGGATAGAACATATCATACAATCCATTCAGTCCGCTAATGATGTTTTTCTCACTTTGCAATAGGACTTCCGGCTCTAAGATATCATAATGATCAATTTCCAAAAAACCTTCTCCGCAGGAAGATAAACCTCCGAGCAGAACGGCAGCTGTTATAAAGCTGAATATTTGTTTCTTCATAATTGGATTCTTTTATTAAGTTATTATATAGTTTTGGGTTTAGAATTGGATGTTAGCTCCGAAACTGAACGTACGGGGGAAAGGATATCTACCACCATCAAAACCTGTTCGGAGTACATTGGAATCACCTACTTCCGGGTCGCCGGCTTTATATCCGGTAATTGTAAACAGGTTGTCTACACCAACGAATACGCGGGCACTTTCCATTCTGACAGCTTTGAGCCATTCTTTTGGGAAAGTATAACCTATCTGGATGTTCTGAATCTTCAAGAAGTTACCATTCAGTAAGTAAGCATCAGATACTTGTCCGTTGTGGTTGGCATCTGTCTTGCTCAGTCGCGGATACTTGTTGCTATGATTATCTTCAGTCCATGCGTTTTTGATACAATCGGCCAATACATTACGGTAACCGCCATCGGCAATGTACATATTGGTCAGGTTCTTATAGGCATAAGAAAGAATATCTTGTCCCAATACACCATACATATAGAGGTTGAAATCCCAGTTTTTATAGTTTCCTCCTAAGCTGATACCATAGTTCAAAGTAGGATAACCATCACCTAACACTGTACGGTCATTATCGTCGATATATCCGTTACCGTCCAAGTCTTTATATCTGTAATCTCCGGGGCGGGTACTTGCAGACTGGTAGTGTCCACCGTTTGCGTCACCTAAAACCTTAGAGTCCAATGCGTCAATTTCTGCCTGGCTTTGGAAGATACCGTCTACTTTCCATCCGTAGAAGGAAGCTACCGGGTGTCCGTTTCTTGTCAGAGAGTAGTTAGACCAATAGTCGCCATCAGCTGCTCCACTGGAAGAATAAATATCGTCTCCTACTTCTATGGCTTTGTTCTTCAAAGTAGAACCGTTCACTTTGATACTATATCCCCACTCGTCGAATTGTTTCTGGTAGTTTACTGCAAATTCCACACCTGAGTTGCGGATATGTCCGGCATTGGTATAAATGCTGGTATAACCGGTAGAAGGACGAATGTTACGATAGAGCAGCAAGTCCTTTGCATCGCGGATAAAGTAATCCAAACTGATGCTAAGTTCGTTGTTGAAGAATCCCATATCCAGACCGATGTTGGTTTGCTCGTTGGTTTCCCACTTCAGGTTGGTATCAATTTCTCTTGTTTGTGCCAAACCCGGTGCAATTGTTGAAGAATTAGAGCCATTCATATAAAGGTAGTAAGCAATACGGTCAGAAGATAACTGGTCTACAGAAAGATTGGTAGAGTTACCTGCATTACCGGTTTGTCCCCAACCTGCACGAAGTTTCAGGTTACTAAAAATATTCAGGTTCTTGATAAAGTCTTCTTCTGTCATACGCCAAGCTAAAGAAGCTGAAGGGAAAGTACCATAGCGATTGCCGGCTCCGAAGTTGGAAGAACCGTCACGACGTACAGTAGCAGTCAATAAGTAGCGATCCATTAGTGAGTACATAACACGTCCGTAGTATGATTCATTACGTGATTCACGCCCCAAACCTCCACTTGCGTTGATAGTTGCAGTGTTGTTAGTCAACTCGATACGACGAATTGTGTTTGCCGGGAAATCAGAAGCGCTTGCCTTTACATCTTGGGGTTTGTAGCGGGATGATGAATATCCGGCCATCAAGTTCAAACTGTGATGTTCCAAGAATCTCAAATTATAAGTGAAGTATGATTCCAGGTTCAAGCCTACTCCTTGGTATTGCTCAACATTGAAACCATCAACGCGGGTTTCGCTTCCATAGGTACGATCGTGCCATGCATTGTAACCATGATAGGAGCTACCGAAGTAGTTCACACTACCGATAGTCTTGAAAGTAAGTCCTTTAAACAAATCAAGTTCCATGTAGGCACTTGTCAAGACACGGTTGAAGTAATTGCGTGCGTCGGCTGTGCGTGCGGCTGCTACGGGGTTATCCTGTCCCTTGTTCGTATCACCGTTACCTTCTTTCTTGAAGTGTCCCCATGTTCCGTCGGGGTAGCGTATTGGAACATTAATCAGTTCGCCGTTTTCGTCTACGTCATCCATTGTAGGAATAAGTGTGGCATAATTCTGCAGATTACCACCGCCGTATTTCTCTGTATGAACATAAGAAAGGTTCACGCCGGCACGAATAAAGTCTTTCACTTTATAGTTTACATTAGCACGCGCTGTGATACGTTTGAAGTTTGATTCTATAACAATACCGTCATTATTTAAGTAACCTACTGAAACCATTGCCTGTGTATTCTCATTTCCTCCCGAAAGTGAGATGTTATAATTTTGTTGAAGGGCAGTTTGAGTCATCTCATCTTGCCAGTCAATGCTATTTAAGTCTTTGTCATAGTTAATCCAGGCTCCATTTGTCATACCGATTCCATCACTTGCAGCTGCGCGGCGTACACCGTGTACGAACTCATACGCATTCGCCATATCCAGCTTTCTGCTAAGCATTTGGACTCCGTAGTTTGCAGAGAATGTTAATTGTGCTTTTCCTTGTGATCCTTTCTTGGTGGTAATCATGATAACACCATTAGCACCTTGCGAACCGTAAATGGCAGTTGCAGAAGCATCTTTCAAGATTTCGATTGATTCAACGTCATTCGGGTTAAGAAATTCGATGCTGGTACCAACTTGTACACCGTCCACTACATAAAGAGGATCGGCAGAGTTGTTTACCGTTGCCACACCACGAATACGGATGGTTACTCCGCCTTCGGGGTCACCTGAGTTGCGGACAACCGATACACCGGCTGCTGCTCCCTGTAATCCTTCACCCAAAGTTACGGGGTTACGCTTCATCATATCTTTTGAGTTGACAGATACTACAGAACCCGTAACGTCTGATTTCTTTACGGTACCATAGCCCACTACCACTACTTCGTCCAGTAATTCTGTATCTTCGCGTAGGGTAATCTTCATGTCCTTAGCTGCTTTTACTTCGACTGAAACATAGCCGATATAAGATATCTTAAGTGTACTTCCGAGGGGAACTCTCAATGTGAACTTTCCATCCAGGTCGGAAGTGACTCCGTTTGTTGTTCCTGCCTGAAGAATACTGGCACCGATGATAGGCGTACCGCTCGTATCAACAATAAGACCATGTATTTCTTCAACTTGCTGATTGCTTTCTGTAGTTTCTGTGACTGTATCCGATGCAATCGCTACTTGCACCGTTGTGGTTAATAGTGAGAAGAATAATAGATACAAGCCTTTTATTATAGGGCTTGTGTTACGATGTGATTTTAAGTGTTTTTCCATATTAGTCTTGATATTAGAATAAATTAAACTCAATAATAAGCTTGGTTAGAGCTATAGATTTAGAGGTCTTCATAAAATAGTTTTTCCTTTCCCATAGGCATACAATAATTTAAGATTAATAAATAGTGTTTTCGATTCATTGTAAAAGTACTCAGTTGTAGGGAAAAAGGAGGGGGGAATTTGTTTAAATGAGGGGGGAGATTGGTTACGGGAACGGGCCAAGATGGCTCCTATTTGGGGGTTGTTTGGATAGTAGAGTGTATATCTCTTGAAATAAAGGTGAATTATAGTTTAAATCGCCCTGCCTCTTATGCTTGAATAAGAGAAGCAATTTTTTCCCAGTTAGGAAAATATATTTTCCTAACTGGGAAAAAATTGCTTCAAAAAGATGTAGTGCTAAAGTAAAGGCTTTTAGCCTTTAGTCTTCAGCTTTCTTTTCGCTGTTCCGGTCGTACTCTGAAGGTAGAACGCCGAATTCTTCCTTGAAGTATTTGCGGAAGGCTTTCATATCGTTCATTCCTATTTCCATGGCAATCTCGTTGATGCGCATTTGTGTTTTTTCCAACAGTTGGGCTGCATACCTCAGCCGCACCGAGCGGATGAGTTCGAGCGGGGTCTTTCCAGTCAGGGAAATTGATTTCTTATAGAAGTTGGTTCTGCTCATGCACATCTGTTTACTAAGCTGCTCTACCGAGAACTGCGGGTTCGACCGTTCTTGCTCGATGTAGGCGATTGCTTTCTTTATCAATTCCTCATCCAAAGAACTGATTGGGGCATCGGCCAACTGGATGCTGGTGTGCGACGACTTCATCAGCTTCTGGTGCATTTGCTTCTTTTGTTCGGCAATATGCTTGATTTTCAATGAAAGCGTATCTATGTTGAAAGGCTTGCAGATGTAATCGTCCGCACCGGCTTGCAAGCCGGTGTATTCGTTCTCTTGTCCGGTTTTGGCAGTGAGCAGGATAACCGGTATATGCGAAGTACGTACATCTTCCTTTATCAGACGGCATAGGGTGATACCATCCATTATCGGCATCATGATGTCCGTAATAACTATATCTGGAAATGCTTTCAGTATGTACTCCCATGCTTGCTCGCCATTGGGCTGCATCACTACGTTGTAAGTGTCTTTGAGGCAGAATAGCATATACTCGCGGAAATCCTTATTGTCGTCTACCAGCAGGATACTGGTTTTCTCGGTATCTGCATTCTCTTCCGGTTCGTTGTCGTTCGGGAGTTCTTCTGCTTCTGTCGGAGAACTTTCTTCCGTTTTCACCGGATTACTTTCCTCTGCTTCGTCGTGTATGGTTTCCTGATATTCGCTTGTTTCAATGGGGAAATAGAAGGAGAACGTACTACCTTGCCCGTAAGTGCTGGTTGCCGTTATTTCTCCATGATGTATTTCGGCAAATTCATGGCACAGATGCAACCCGATACCTGTTCCTGTACCCTGGTTTACCGCAGCCGGAGACTTGTCATTGGCGTTAACCTGGTAAAAACGGTCGAATATATGTTCCAGGTCTTCCGGAAGGATGCCGATACCCGTATCGGATACTTCAATGCAAAGCTGTAACTGCTCTTTTCGCTGTATGGGGAACAGCTTGACAGCTATTTTCCCCTTCTCAGGAGTGAACTTGAATGCATTATTCAGCAAATTGGCAATGATCTTGCGTACCTTGTCAGCATCGAACTTGATGATGAACGAGGGGGTAGATGAAGAAAAGGTGAAAGATATCTGCTTTTCTTCGGACAGTTGCCGGAAGGAGCGGACAATGTCGTTTACAAATAGTACGATGTCTCCCGAGGACAACACCAGTTGATGTTTCTTCTGATCAATCTTGCGGAAGTCCAATACTTGGTTAACCAGGTTCAGCAACTGTTGTGCGTTCTGGCGGATCAACTGGTACGACATCCGTAATTCAGGGTCTTTCTCCGTTTTCAGCAATCGCTCGATGGGAAGAATAATCAGGGAAAGCGGGGTACGGAACTCATGGCTTATATTAGTAAAGAACCTCAGCTTCATTTCATCCATATCGTGCTGCTGGCTTGACACGATTCTTTCCTTTTCATACCTGAACCTTTTATTCTGAATGTTCAGAACATAGCGCAGCATCAGATACAGGCAGATAATAAACAGAATGATGTATAGGACATAAGCGAATATGGACGAATAGAATGGCGGAGACACATGGATCGGAATCCGTATCGTCTCACTGGTCTGCCCGCTATTCGGGTTACTTGCTTTGGCAAGGAAGATATAGTCTCCCGGATTCAAGTTGGTGTAAGTTACGAACTGGTGATTGTTGGTGACTTCATTCCATTCCGAATCAAGGCCTACCATTTTATAAGAGATACTGTTCTTCTGCGGGTGCAGATAGTCCAGAATGGATAGACTCAATGCCAAACTGTGCTGCCCGTATGTAAAGCTGATTTTCGGGGAATAGCTGATATCCTTTTCAATGATAGGCTTTCCGTCATACAGTGTTTTGGGTGATACTATCTGGTTTTGTATCCACAAATCGGTAATCATTATTTTAGGCGAGTTATACCTGAGGTATATCTCGTGCGGTGTGAAAAGGGCCAATCCGTTGGTTGTTCCAAAGATGAAGTTACCGTCTTTATCCATCGAACCAGCATTACGGTTGAATGTGGCCGAAGGTAATCCATCCTCCTGCATATAATTTTGGATACTACATTTGGTTTCACCGTTTACCGTTTCCAGTTTTGCTTTTGCCAGTCCGTTCTTGGTGCCGATCCACATAAATCCTTTGATATCTTCCTGGAAAATGGCGATATGGTTGTCCGGCAATCCGTTGCTCGTGTCAAAATGGAACAACTCCTTGGAGTTCCTGTTATATACGTAGATACCGTTGTTGCCTCCCAGCCACAGCAAATTATTCGAATCCAGGTACATCGTGAAGAAGTAAGTCTCATTAATGGTGTTTCCTTGAGAAAACTCTTCGTTCAGCATTCGCACCTTCTGGGTAGCAGTGTTATAGATGTTGACGCCCTGGCTGGTACTGATAAACAGTTCATTCTGGTTCCCTAAGGCTATATCGTTGACTTTTCTTTGATAGACACTGTCTTTGCCATATACTATATCTTTTTCTTCCCAGGTTCTTGTGTTGATGTCAAACTGGTAGAATCCATCTTCCAATGTTCCTACCCAGAGGTTGTTGTCACCATCGTATTTCATGCTGGTGATGCTCGTCAGCTCATTATGGCCTTTCTTTATTTTCCGGGGTGAGTATGTGTGGAACTGTCCGTCATAGCAGACTAAACCTCCCATATAAGTACCTATCCATAGCCGGTCTTTCTTGTCCTTTATTATATATACAATAATGTCGGACGACAGGCTATTGGGGTTTCGCGGATCGTGTACATAGCGTTTATACTCCTGCGTCTGCCGGTTGTAGCAAAGCAGTCCGCCGCCATTGGTCCCTATCCATAATCGCTGCGGAGATTCCTGTAAAATGCAGGTGCAATCATTCTCCTCTATACCACTATTGATAGATAGAGGGTACTGCAAGCGCTTGAACTTGAACAGGTTCTTATGATGATAATCTACTCCTTTCTTATAGGTCCCTAACCAAATAATCTCTTCATTATCCTTGTAGATGGATATTAAACTATTCTGGCTGATACTGCCTCTGACGAACGGATTATTGTTGAGGCAGGTGATTTTTTCCGTTCGTTTGTCGTATAGATTGAGGCCGCCGTGGTCGGTAGCTATCCAAATGGTGCCGTTGCTGCTTTGCTCTACGCCTCTCACCATATTGGAAGACAATTTGATTTCGGATTGTGTATCAAACTTCCGCCAGGAGTTCTCCTGCGGAGTGTAAAGATAGACTCCCCAGTAATTAGGGGGATCCTGGTAAATCCAAAGTTCTCCATCCCTATCAATAAACATATTCCATCCGGCTGCCAGGTCGGGATGTGCCTGGTGCAGATACTCGCTTTTGAATAATGTTTCAAAGCGGCTCAGGTCAATACATTCCAATAATCCATTGACGTATAGCAGGTACATTTCGTTTTCATAGGTTGCGATGTCCGAAACCTGGCATTGCTCATGGTTGTTTTTGAGTGTGGTTACATTCTTGGAGAAGTAATTATACAGATATACATTGCCTTGCTTGTCCGCAAAGAGAAGGTTGTTGTCCGTTGTGGGAAATACCTGGTAGATCTCCTGGGAGATTCCTAATAAACGGGCAATCTCGGATGTTGTATGAAATTCGTTTTCCTGCGGATCGAATACACTGATTTGTTTGTCCCTGTATGTAATCCAGATGAATCCGTCTTTTGTCTCGCTCATTCTGAAGACGGTTTCTTCGGAGAAAGGAGCTCCATTCTCACGGTGCTGAAACACTTTGAAGGAATTGGCATCATAACGGTTGATGTTTGAGATAGTGCCAAACCACATAAATCCACGTGAATCTTTGAAGATGCAGGTGATCTCATTGGATGATAGCCCATTGCTGCTATCCAAATGAGAGAAATATATGTCCGACTCATAGGCTTGTCCTCTGATGGCAAGAGCCCATTGCAGAAGTACAAGCATCGTTATGATGTGTTTCATGGCAGTAAGATTGGGAAAAAGGTTCTTAACGGGGTGTCATCATAGCTTGGGCTTTAGAGTTTGTTCATAGGTGCCGTCTTGCAATATTTTCAATGCCTGTTGCACACTATTGTTGGTTGAGTTCATTACCTGGAAATACTCATTCATATCCCACAAGTCACGGGCAATCAATGCTTTGAGCTGTGTCTTGATCAGCGGCAACGATTGATTGTATTGTTTCTCATCGAATTCTATCTTCTCTTTATCGGCAAGGGCGCGTATGTCAGCCAGGAAGTTATCGTCTATCTCAAACTTATCATTGAAGGCTTCGAACTTCTTGTATCTGTCTTTCAGTTCCTTCCGATGTTTCTCAATGTAGCCGGTAGTGGCTTTGATAACTACTCCTTTGGCTACCAGGTTGCGGTGATAGTCGGTGTATTGGGTCGTATCTATCGGAACAAAATAATCCGGCATGATACCTCCGCCTCCGTAAACGGTACGTGCCAGACGTTTGGTCTGTACCTTTAGAGAGTCGGCAAAGTGAATGCTGTCCGCATGAATCATCTCACCGTGGTTAAAGCGGTCTATCAATTCCTGGTTGTACCTTTCCTGGCTACCGTCACCTTTTATGCGGCCGTCGAGGCTGGCAGTATTGTCGTATGGCTTTTGGATGCAACGTCCCGAAGGAGTATAATAGCGGGCTATGGTCAGGCGTATCATGGAACCGTCCGGCAGGTCGATGGGGCGTTGCACCAGTCCTTTGCCGAAGGAACGGCGTCCTACTACCACCCCTCTGTCCCAGTCCTGTATGGCACCGGTAAGGATCTCGCTGGCGGATGCCGAATATTCATCTACCAATACAATGAGGCGTCCGCTCTTGAAGTTTCCGGTACCTTTGGCAAAGAAATCACTGCGGCGGGCAGCTCTTCCTTCGGTATAGACAATCAGTTCTTTCTGTTGCAGGAACTCGTTGGCAAGGTCGATAGCGGCATTCAGGTAACCTCCGCCATTGCCTTGCAGGTCAAGGATCAAGTCCTTCATGCCTTTCTTTTGAAGCTCTTTCAGCGCACTTCTGAATTCCTCGGCAGTGGTGGCACCGAAGCGGTTGATACGTATATACCCGGTCTTGGGCTGTATCATGTAGGCGGCATCCAGGCTGAGGATAGGTATCTTATCGCGTTTCACGGTGAAGTATAAAGAGTCGTCCACTCCGCGGCGTACGATGGTGAGCTTTACTTCCGAGTTCTTCGGACCACGCAGGCGGCCCATAATGTCTTCCGTGCTCATCTTTACTCCGGCAATGGCGGTATCGTTTACAGCTACGATACGGTCACCGGCAAGGATGCCCACCTTCTCGGAAGGACCGTTGCTCACGGGTTGTATCACGAGCAAGGTGTCTTCTATCATCTGGAATTGTACACCGATACCTTCGAAGTTGCCTTGCAGGGGTTCATTCATCTTTTTCACTTCCTCAGCATTGTTGTAGGTGGAGTGCGGGTCAAGTTGGGCAAGCATCTTGATGATGGCTTCTTCTACCAGCTTGTCTTCATCCACCGGGTCTACGTAAAGGTTGGAGATGGCGAACTCCGCCATTTGCAGTTTGCGTATGGCGTCATTGTTCGGCTTTTGTGCCTGCACCGTCACGGTGCATATACCTATTATAATAATGCTGAGAATTTTCTTCATTGTCTATTTATTAATCACTTATCATTAATTTCCATTCCTTCCGGGATGAACATACTTATATCTTTTCCGAATTGCAACAACTCACGTACCGTGGTGGAGCTGATGCAGGTTAGTTCCGGTTCTGTGAAGAGCAGGATGGTTTCTATTCCGGTCAGTTTGCGGTTGACGTCTGCGATGGTTTCTTCGTACTCGAAGTCCTTCACCGTACGGATGCCGCGTATAATCAGACTGGCACCTACCTGCTGGGCAAAGTCGATGGTCAGGCTGTCGTACGATTGCACGGTGACGCGCGGCTCGTTCCGGTAGAAGTCCCGAATCATCTTTTCACGTTTCTCCAGGGGAAAATACGTGTTCTTGTTTTCGTTGATACCTATTCCGATGACGATTTCGTCTATAAAAGTCAGTGCACGGTTCACTACCGACGAGTGTCCGATGGTAAACGGGTCGAACGTTCCCGGAAAGATAGCTCTTCTCATGATGCTAAATCTTCTTCAATAACCAGGTTGTTGATAATAAAATTCTGTCGTTCCATGGTGTTCTTGCCCATGTAGAACTCCAGCAGTTCTTTTACAAGATCCGTTTTGCGCAGGGATACCTGTTCCAGGCGCATATCCTTACCGATAAAGTGCTTGAACTCATCGGGTGAGATTTCTCCCAAACCTTTGAATCGCGTGATTTCCGGGTTGGGGCCTAATTCCTGGATAGCCTTCTGGCGTTCCTCTTCCGAATAGCAATAGCTGGTTTTTTTCTTGTTGCGCACGCGGAATAGCGGCGTCTGCAAGATATACACATGTCCCTTCTTTATCAGGTCGGGGAAGAATTGCAGGAAGAAGGTGATGATGAGTAGGCGGATGTGCATACCGTCCACATCGGCATCGGTGGCTACTATCACTTTGTTGTAGCGCAGTCCTTCTATGCCGTCCTCTATATTCAAGGCTGCTTGCAGCAGGTTGAACTCTTCGTTTTCGTAAACCACTTTCTTGGTCAGTCCGAAAGAGTTGAGCGGCTTGCCTCGCAGGCTGAATACGGCTTGGGTATTCACGTCACGGCTTTTGGTGATGGAACCGCTGGCAGAGTCTCCCTCGGTGATGAAGATGCATGAGTCGCTTTCTTGTTCTTTGCCTTTCCCGTCGCTCAGGTGATAGCGGCAGTCGCGCAGCTTGCGGTTGTGCAGGTTTGCCTTCTTGGCACGTTCGCGTGCCAGCTTGGTGACGCCGGCAATGGCTTTGCGCTCTTTTTCGGAGTCCTGTATCTTTTGCAGCATCACCTCGGCTACAAGCGGATTCTTGTGAAGGTAGTTATCCACTTCCGTCTTGATGAAGTCGCCCACATACTTGTTGACGCTTACTCCGCCCGGTTCCATAGACGGGGAGCCCAGTTTGGTTTTGGTCTGTCCTTCAAACTGCGGTTCTTCCACGTTGATGGCGATGGCGGCAACGATACCGTTACGGATATCGGAATATTCCTGGTTCTTGTTGTAGAACTCCTTGATGGTGCGGGCGATATGTTCTTTCAATGCACTTTGGTGCGTACCGCCTTGCGTGGTGTGCTGGCCGTTGACGAAAGAATAGTATTCTTCGCCGTATTGGTTGGTGTGCGTAAAGGCTATCTCGATATCTTCCCCTTTCAGGTGGATGATGTCATACAGGCCTTCGGCAGTCATATTGTCTTTCAGCAAGTCTTCCAATCCGTGGCGGGAGAGGATGCGCTGACCGTTGTAAATGATGGAAAGGCCGGTGTTAAGATAGGTATAGTTGCGCAGCAGCGTCTCTACGAATGTATTCTGGAATGTATAGTTCAGGAAAAGTGTAGCATCCGGTTCAAAGAAGATATAAGTTCCGCTTTCCTCTTCCGTATCTTCTGTGGTGTCGCTCTGAAGTACTCCTTTCTCGAATACGGCAATGCGTACCTTTCCATCGCGATAACTGCGTACTTCGAAGCGGCTGCTGAGTGCGTTTACGGCTTTGATACCCACTCCGTTCAGTCCGACGCTCTTTTTAAAAGCCTTGCTGTCGTACTTACCGCCGGTATTCAGTTTGCTGACCGCCTCTATCAGTTTGCCTTGCGGAATCCCTCGTCCATAGTCGCGCACGCAGACGCGGAGATTCTCGTCAATAGTCACTTCTATACGTTTGCCGGCACCCATTTTGAACTCATCGATACTGTTGTCCATTACTTCTTTCAGTAATACATAGATACCGTCGTCATTTTGTGAGCCGTCTCCCAGACGGCCGATGTACATGCCCGAACGGACGCGGATATGCTCCATATCGTCCAGATGACGAATGTTGTCTTCCGTATATTCTACATTACCTTCGGGCATCAGTCCGTTGATTTCTTCCATAATTAGCACATTATTTTATTTCTTTGATGAACGCCCGGCGCCGTTTATGCTGTTCGGTTTTGAAGTATTCCCATTGGGCTTGCACTTTGCCGTTCATCTCCAGCTCGGGGTTGCTCTCTGCAAATATAAAACCTAATTTTTGATAAACGGGAATTAAATCGGAAAATAACAAAGCGTTAACACCTTTGTTCTGATATTCGGGTTTCACTGCAACCAGCAGCAGATCCAGCATCTTGGCACGTCGTTTCATGAATAATGCTTTCAATAGATGATACCATCCGAAAGGTAGTAAACGTCCGTGCGCTTTTTGCAATGCTTCGGACAGAGAGGGCATGGAGATACCTACGGCAATCAGTTGGTCATCAGCATCGGTGATAAGTGTCACCATACGCAGGTCTATAATAGGCAGATACATCTTTACATATTGGTCAATCTGTCTTTGCGATAAAGCCGAATATCCGTAGAGCGGGCTATAGGCTTCGTTCATCAGTTCGAAGATTTTCTGCCCGTACTCGCGTGCCAGCTTCCTGGACGAAGTATATTTCTTGATTTTGAGGTTATATTTCCGTTGGATAAGGTCCGAGATACGTTTGTGTTTATCCGGTATGGCATCCGGAATGTAGATTTTGTATTCCACCCAGTCGGCGTCTTTGCTGAAACCCATGCGTTCCATGTGCTGCGGATAGTAGGGATAGTTATAGGTGGTTGCCATGGTGCTCAGTTGGTCGAAACCTTCGATGAGCATACCTTCCGCATCAAAATCGGTAAAGCCCAGCGGGCCTTGTATCTGGGTCATGCCCCGTTCTTTTCCCCATTCTTCTACGGTATGTATCAGGGCTTCGGACACTTCGGGGTCGTCGATGAAGTCAATCCATCCGAAGCGTACCTCTTTCTTGTTCCAGGTTTCGTTGGCTCTTTGGTTGATGATGGCAGCTACACGCCCTACTATCTTTCCGTCTTTATATGCCAGGAAGTAGTCGGCTTCGCAGAACTCGAATGCGGCGTTCTTCTTCCGGTTGAAGGTGTTGAGCATATCGTCAAAGAGATCGGGTACGGAGTACGGATTCTTTTTATATAGTTTATAGTTGAAGCGGATAAACTGGTTCAACTCTTTCTTCGTAGAAACTTTTTTAATTGTAATTGCCATAGTTGTTTAATGTTGAGTCAGCAAAGATACATGATAATCTTTAAAATACCGCGTGGAGTACTTAAAAACTGCCTGCGGGATGTTTACTTCTATGAATCCCTAAGAGATTCATTTTTATGCTCTTATATATTGTATATCAGCACGGCAGTGTAGGCTACATAGCAAAGAATCAGAATGCTGCCTTCAATTCGGGTGATGGTGCGCTTGCCGAAAAAGATGCCGACCAACCAAAGCAAGATGCTGGAACCTACCAATACCCATAGGTCAAGATTCGTGATGCCGTTCAGATGCAAGGGTGTAATGGAAGCCGAGCAGCCCAACACAAAGAATATATTGAAAAGATTGCTGCCTATAACGTTTCCGATAGCTATTTCCGGGTTCTTTTTCAAGGCAGCCACGATAGAAGTGGCAAGTTCGGGCAGCGACGTTCCGCCTGCCACAAGTGTCAAGCCGATGACGGATTCACTGACGCCCAGGCTGCGGGCAATGCCGCTGGCACCGTCTACAAAGAAACTGCCCCCGGCAATGAGGGCGCCAAGTCCGCCGAGAATATATAGAACAGATTTCCACATCGGGAGTTGTTTTATTTCTTCGGTTTCCTCTTCTTTCTCTTTCGTATTGTGCGAGGCAATGGCAAATGTATAGCCCATGAAGATGACGAAGAAGCAGAGCAATATCAGTCCGTCGGTGATGCTGAGTATGTTCTCCTTACTGCCGTCCAGAAATACGTCGTTGGCACAGATTAGCAGAACGATGGCGGAAAGGATGCAAAGGGGGATTTCCCGGCGCAGCGTGTTGCGGGTGATGACAATAGGGGCAAAGAGTGCCGTACAGCCTACAATCATCAAGGTATTGAAGATATTGCTTCCCACTACGTTGCCGATGGCAATGTCCGCACTGCCTTTCAGTGCCGAAGATACGCTGACGGTGAGTTCCGGGGCGGAAGTGCCGAAAGCTACAATAGTAAGCCCGATAACGATGGACGGTATGCGGAAACGTTTGGCAACGGATGCTGCACCGTCGGTCAGACCGTTGGCCCCCAACAGTATGAGTAGAAGCCCACCGATAAGAAAGAGTATATTCATAGTTCTCTTTTTTCTTAGTTCGCGGCAAAGATAGTAATAATAGTCATTTCTTACCGGTGCTTTGCTATTTAGAAATGAAAATTAGACTTAAAATCAAAAACATTCTGTATGTTTGTACGCTTTATTAAACACAATTAAAACGACCAATCAGGAATGATATGAAAGCGGTTCACTTTTTTTGCCTTTGGCTGTTCCTTATGCCGGCAGGCAATGCCTCGGCACAATTAGTAGATAGAGTTCTCGATGTTCTCCATAAAGATAGCTTACCGAAGGCGGTAAGAGTAGATTCCGATTCAATACACTTGTCGGCCCTCAGGGAAGAACTGGAAGCGGCAAGGTTGAATGAAGCGAACCTGCGGATGGAAATGGAGCAGATGAAGCTGGCCAGCTATGCAGCCGATTCTGTGAAACTGGCACAGCAGAAGTTGCGCATCGACTCGCTTCGTGAGGTAACTCCCGGCGTGCCGGTAGTAGTGGAAGGTGATACTCTGTTCTACCTTTATGCCAAGCGTGGCGGGCATACTCCCCAGCAACGTGCCGAGTCCATATCTTTTGAAGTCACTGAACTGGGGAAACGTTTCAATCTCCATCCCGACTCACTCTATATAGAAAGCAGTGATATCGTTTCCGACTTGATGTACAACGATAAAGTAATCGCCTCTTTCACCGACCAAGACGGACTGTGGGAGAACTGTACCCGCGAACAACTGGTGTCCGGTAAACGGCATATCATTGTGGACAAGCTGAAGTCCATGAAGGAAGAGCATAGCCTGGTACAACTGGGTAAGCGTATCTTGTATTTTGTGTTGGTACTTGTCGGGCAATTCTTCCTGTTCAAGCTTACCAACTGGCTGTTCCGCAAACTCAGAGTGCGCATTCAGAAACTGAAAGACACCAGGTTGAAGCCTATTTCCATCCAGGATTATGAATTGCTCGATACACAGAAGCAGGTCAATCTGCTTGTATTCCTCGCAAACCTGCTGCGCTATGCCTTTATGATTCTTCAGTTACTGCTCACGGTGCCGCTGCTCTTCTCTATTTTCCCTCAGACCAAAGGTTTTGCATATCAGCTATTCTCTTATATATGGAATCCTGTGAAGAGTATTCTGCATGGAGTCATCGACTATATTCCGAACCTGTTCACCATCTTTGTGATATGGCTGGCGGTGAAATATCTGGTGAGGCTGGTGCACTATCTTGCCAATGAGATACAATCGGAGCGGTTGCAGATAAGAGGCTTCTATTCCGACTGGGCTATTCCGACGTTTCACATCGTACGGTTTCTGCTCTATGCGTTTATGATTGCAATGGTCTATCCCTACTTGCCGGGTTCGCAGTCCGGTGTCTTTCAGGGGATCTCGGTGTTTGTCGGTCTGATTGTTTCGTTGGGTTCGAGCACCGTTATCGGCAATGTGATGGCAGGACTTGTGATAACCTATATGCGTCCTTTCAAACTGGGCGACCGCATCCAACTGAATGAGACGACGGGCAACGTGATAGAAAAGACTCCGCTCGTCACCCGCATCCGTACCACGAAGAACGAAGTCGTGACCATACCCAATTCCTTCATTATGTCCTCGCACACCGTTAATTACAGTGCTTCCGCCCGCGAGTACGGTCTGATTATCCATTCCGAAGTAACCATCGGCTACGATGCTCCCTGGCGCAAAGTACACCAACTCCTGATAGAAGCCGCGCTGAATACTCCCGGCGTGACGGACGATCCCCGTCCCTTCGTACTCGAAACTTCCCTTAGCGACTGGTATCCGGTCTACCAGGTGAATGCTTATATCCGGGAAGCGGACCGCCTCGGCGAGATTTATTCCAATTTGCACCAGAACATCCAGGACGTTTTCAATGCCGCCGGCATCGAGATTATGTCTCCGCATTATATGGCGATGCGGGACGGGAA
The DNA here is from genome assembly GCA_905203765.1 of uncultured Bacteroides sp. Classification (GTDB taxonomy): domain Bacteria; phylum Bacteroidota; class Bacteroidia; order Bacteroidales; family Bacteroidaceae; genus Bacteroides. The sequence continues at coordinate 7,934 of CAJKXC010000034.1, read as the reverse complement.
TGAGACGACAATACCGAAGGATGATTTGCGGGAAAAGAGTAAATGATAAATTCCCGTTTATCTTGCCAATACAATCTCAGCATAAGGATAGCCCGACCCGAGGCTTTTCCACTCCTTCTTTGTCAGGTCGTACGACTCAATCAGCGGACCGTTACGATAGGCTTCGAATAGTGCATAGAGTTTCTGTGCGTCTAAGTCTCCCGTGCAGAAAGTGGCAATGGAGCGTACCGGATTGGGGAAAGTGGCGAATGGCTCTTCTTCCATACCCTTTGTCGTCGTGTTCCAAAGCCGGAATTCCGTCTCGCCGCCGTTCGCTTTCGACAGGGCATATCCGCCGGCGTACGTACCTTCATTCGTTCCTTCTTTGGGAACTGCAATCCAGAAAGGTATCAGGGCGTCACACTGTATCGGGTCGTAGAGTTGTATGTTAAACTTTCCATTGCGCAATTCCATTACTACAGGTGAAAACGTTCCATCGCCATTATCGGCGGAGAGCAGTATATAGCCTTCTCTGAGGTATATGCCCCGATAGTTCCTCAAGGCGTCTGCTTTCAGTCCTTCGGGCAGTTCGAAGAGGTATACCGGTGCGGGCATCGATGACCTGCTGTAAGCTGATGATGTTATGCTATTGACTGTCAGATGGGTTTCGTCAATTTGGCTAATCTCGAATATGCTGTTGTTATAGGTGGTGCAGAGCGTTACGGGACGTCCTGCCGTGCTTCTCCAGTAGTGCATGGACAGGTCGAAGCAACCGGTGGTATATTGTCCGTCCTGTTTTAAGATGCCGCAGAGAGTATTGCTCCCCGGAGAGTTGACTACAAGCGAAAACTCTTGCCCTTTGGGTAGTTGTACGATTGATTTGGATACAGTACCATCAGAACTGTTGAGACTTATCTGCTCGATACCGTATGGGTGTACCATCATACTGCGGGAGTTGGTGATACCATAGAGTTGGAACTCCTTGGGCGGTTGTCCGTCGGAAACGGAAATTTCGCCGAGCAGCATGAGGTTGCCTTCGCGTTCCAGGAATATTTCTACCCGTGAAGCGGGCCAGTGGCCGGGGGCAAGAAAAGTGACGTTACCAGCAGTCTGTTCCGTAGTGACGGCACGATTGTAGCGTGAAAAACCTTCGGGGAAGAGTGGATTGTCGGCTATCGGCCAGTAGATATCCAGTATCACTTGGTCATCACTCCGGAAGCCGTCGGCCTTCACGGTCACGGCATCGCCCGGGGCGAAGGTCTTATCGGCATCGGTTATCGTGATGTTGGTGACAAAAGCGGGTTGTTTTTCTTTGTTGTCATCGCTGCAAGCGGCAAGCAACAAGGCGAACAGAAAGAATAGATGTAGCTTTCTCATAACGTTTATGTGTTGATTGCTACAAATGTATGCCTTTTTGCTGTGACTATCAAACGAAATGTTTAAAAACTTCTTTCACCCTTCACCCGGACTCTTAATCTATTTGTTTACAGACGGTTCTGGTGAAGGCGGGCGATGAAGGGTGAATGGGGAATAGCTCTTCTGGTACGATATTATTGGTTGTCATCCGAAACATTATAGGCTTTCGTCTATAACACTGTACCCTTCATTGCACAAGATGGCATCTTATGCTGCTCAAGATGGCATCTTATGCTACACAAGATGGCATCTTGTGCAGCAAAGGCTATAATGTTCCGGATGAGAGGCAAGGGAGTTTCAGGTGAAAGGCAGGTATGTTCCGTGTCTCGGGCAAGTATGTTTGGCTTTTTATACGGCTAAGTGGCAGCGTATCAGTAGCTTTCTTTCGTCCGCCAGTGTGGTGGCAAAGAGGTAGGTGTCTCCGCCTTCGGCGAGTTTCAGGCGTTTGCGTAGTTCGGCAACGCTGGCGGGGAAGTTGCGCACGGTAAGGTTTGCCTTTTTCTCGGTGCCGAGCAGTTCTTTTACTTCTTTTTTGCCGAAGCCGGCGGTGCCGTCGATGCGGAACTTGCGGCCGGGGAAGTCGGCGATGAATTCATCTGAGGTGTAGAGGTGGCTGTTGGGATGCAGCTTTTCTACCTTATATATATAGGAGATGCTATGGAAGGCGCCGGCTTTCAGCAAGGAGGCGTTCGGTTCGTAAAGATACGCCTTCGGAACGGAGGCGTAGGGGCAAGGGTGCTCCTTCTCCTGCCGGCGGGTGAAGACGAGGGACTGCCGGTCAATGCAGGCGGGCTGGGAGACCGCGGTGTGGAGAAGGTTGACGCAGTGGATGGGGATGTCTTCCGTGGCGAGGGTGTCATGTCCCAGGACGAGGAGGAGCTCCTTGCACTCGTTGCCCACGGAAACGATATGTGCTTCCCGGACGTGCTTCAGGTCGTTCACGGCAAGGGTGAGGTCGAGCATGGGTGACAGCTTTATCAGTACGTGCTGTGCCTTCTCCAGCAGCAAAGGTTCCAGGGCGGAGACGTCGGGTTCGCAGTCGCTGATGGCAACCGTCTTTCCGCCGTGACCGTCGCGACGGGCGGGGTCGATGAACGCCCAGTCTACGGGCTGCATCTGCCGGAGGTGGCGGATGCCGTCGTCGTGGCAGACAGAGATATGGTCCAGGTTCAGGGCGGGGAAGTTGTGCGAAGCTATCCGGCAAAGCGCTTCCTGTCGCTCCACGTAAGTTGCCTGCCGGAAGCTGGCGGAGAGAAAGGCACAGTCGATGCCGAAGCCGCCGGTGAGATCGGTGAGGGAATCGTGGAGGCTTCCCGACTTTGCGATGATTTCCGCTTTGTAGCGTGCCGTCGTCTCCGAGGAGCATTGTTCCAGAGAGAGGTGGACGGGGTAGAGGATGTGTTCGTTCTCGGCCCATGTCGGCACTTTCTCACGCGCCACTTGCCAGCCGGCTATCTGGGTGATGGCGGCGGGCATATCCACTGCGGGGTATCGGCGGGCTTGCAGGGCGAGGGCGCGCACGTCGTCCCGGCGGTGTTCGCGGATAAAGCGGAGGGTGTCGTCATTCAATGCCATAATAAGAGCCTGTTAAGATGTGGATGCAAAGATACGAAGAAATGTGTTTCAGGGAATCAACCGGTACTTCTCTTTTGCAGTTTGTCTGCTCACGCGGTTGAAGTGCCACCATTCGCTGGGCAGGGGGCGGAAGCCGGTTTCTTTCATCACTTGCCGCAGCAGTAAACGGTTCTCCCGTTCTGCCTCTGTGATTTTGCCTTGTGCCACCAGTCGGGCTTCTTCGGTGATGTGGGCTTCTTGGCCCAGGTGGTCTACGGGGGTACCCATAGGCAGGAGATTCCCTTCTTCATCGAGGATGCTGATGTCTACCGCCAGGCCATAATTGTGCAAGCCGCCGCCCCGGGCAGGGTTGGAGACGTAGATGTATTTGGAAGTTCCTTTCACCACGTCCCACATCTTTTGCTGCACGGACATGGGGCGGGCGGCATCGTAGACGATGAGGCTGTAGCCGGGATGGCTTTCTTTCAGAAGACGTTGCGCTTTGGATAGGCTTTCCATAGCTTCGGGATGCAGATAGGCCTCGTGCAAGTCTTCGTACAACACCTCTCCGGTGAAATTATCGGCACGGGTGTACATCAGGTCTACGACGATACTGCTGTCTGCTTCGGCAATGTTGATAAGCCCGAGGGAGTCGAGATAGTGGGCGGTGCGGCTTTTAGCAGAAGCAGGAAAAGAAACTGGCTCTATAGAATCGGTGCGCGGGGAATCTTCCCTCACGTTTAGGCATTGGGTCTGTTCCTGTTGTTGCTTTCTGCCGCAACTGCATAGCAAGCAACTGCAGAATAGGAATAAAAGGTATTGCTTCATATCATAAAACGCCTTCTTCGGTAAGGATTGCTTTCATTATGGCTATATCCGAGTTGGCCTCTCCCTGCATCAGGTATTTATCTTTCCGGCGGCACACGGTCTCGTAGATTTCCTTTGCTTTCTCTATCTCCGCACTTCCGTGGTGGAGTGCCAGTATGCAGAGAATACGCTGCTTGGAAGATGTCACATTTCTGTATTGCAGGATGTAGTCGGAGAGTTCTTTGGTATATAGTTTATTTACCCATTCGAACTCGGCTATTACCAATCCCGTGAACACTAATTCGCATTCTATCTCCTTGACAAACAAGCCTATGATCTCGTCCTTGTGCGTTATCATTTCTACCAGGGCATTGTATGCTGCCCACCATTCTTGCTTGTCTTGCAAGCGATTGATGTACATAAGCCTGATGGTGACTTGAAGGGCGTTCTTGTAGTCTATGTCATATTCTTGCTTGAACCATTCTTCGGGCATATCCTTCAGTCGCATACCTTCCTGCACCAAAGCGTTGACGCGTAGCTGGATTACCATCGCCTGTTTGCTCCTTTCGTCTTTCAGCAGCAGGCGCATATTGTCCGCATCGTTGCCGACACCGCCTATTCTCATGGGAATCCCGTTCATCAATCCTGAAATGATGCCGATAAGGGCAAATAGGAAGAGGAACATCCTCAAGGGGTATGGCATTCCATCCACGGTGAGTAGCAGGATAATGGCGATGGCGGCTGTCAGCAGGTTGGCAAATACTCCGCCTAAACTATATAAGGTATACGGGATGTCCTGCAGCGGTTTGTCGGGAGGGGTGAGCAGACATTGTCCGCCCGTACCGGCAAGGCTGAAGTGCTTGATGCGCAACTTTCCGTTTTGACGTATGAACGTCAGGCTGAGAATGCGGAAGGAAACGAAGCGGTAGCCCGTTGCCAGTCCGCAGACCAGGTGTCCGCCTTCGTGCAGAATAATCTGCAGAAAAGCGGAAAGGAATATGAACGCGACAGTCATTCCTGTAATTCCTGCTACTTGCAGTACGTTTAAAGCAGCGAATTTCTCTCCGAAAGTATCGAAAGACATACCCGTGGCGATGTATGTTCCGGCACATACTCCTATGGCGCCGATGCCTGCTCCAATGATGAAGCTTCCTGACAGTTTTAGTATCTTCTTCATTTCTTTAGAATTCTCTCTAAGTAGTTGACGTCTGACAACAGGTTCACAGTCTCGAAATGCCCTTTATAAAACACACCCCAGTTATTGAAGACGCAAGGCAATTCCTTTGCTTTCTGTAGCGTATCTACCTGGATTAAAGACAGAGGGACATGATTCGTTTCGCAATATTGCTTTAATCTCTCGATGTTCTGATGAATGTAAGGGCATTGCATATCATAATAAATAGTCAGTTCCTTACTTTCTATTTCCTGTTTTTTGGCATTGGGCATGAACTTCGGAGCGGTTCCGTCAAAAGAAAGTGCAAGCAGTTCATAGCCGTTCTCGGTAGTATCGACTACCTCGAAGCCGAACTTCTTCGCAAATGACTGGTCGGAAAGCCAGGATTTTTGTTTCTTTGCTCCGAGCATACATACGCCGGACTTGCCCTTGTCTTTGGCATCAGCCAGGCAATACTCCATCAGCGATCTTCCATAGCCGTTCCCTTTGGGGCTGCCTGTAACCCATAAGCAATAAATGTAATAAAAGTTGTCACCGGTTATGGGCACCCAAGCTGTTTCGAGCGGGGCATACTCAATGAAAGCCGTAGCCTTTGCATTCAGCTTTCTAAAGACGTGTCCTTCCTTCAGCCGTTCGGAAAGCCATTGTTTCTTAGCTTCGATACCCGGATGAATCTTTCTGCTGCGGATGATGCAGCACAGATGCTCATCGGCAAGGTTCTCTGTTGTCAGGTTTACAAAATCAGTATTCATATACAATTAATTGATAGATTGCAGTTATATTCCCAGTCTTTCTTTCAACAACCGGTATCCGGTGAGGCTGACGCGCAATTTGACGCCATTCTTCAGCAATAGCTGGTAAGTCTCCTTGCCGAAAAGTTCTACGCGGGATATCTGTGTTACATTCACGATTGTCGACCGGTGGATGCGTACGAAGTTATCTGCAGGCAAGTGTGCCTCGAAGTACTTCATGGTCTGTTCCTTGATATATTCTCCGGAAGGAGTGACCAGGGTGGCATAGTCTCCGCACGCCTGGATGTATAGTAATTCTTCTACTTTGATGATATGAATCTTTGAACCGTCTTTTACGGTGATACGGTCGATACATTCTTCTTGTGGTTGTGGGGCTGGCTTTTCTACTTCGGGGATGAACAGTTCTGCGTCCTGGGATGCGCTGTCTACCACTACCTGAAGGTGATACCACAGTGTGATGGCTATCCACGCCGGTATGCCGAACAGAAGCCGGAAAGGAATCGTGGGCGCAAAAGGAATATACGGTATGCCTGCAAACTTTGTAAGGACATCGTATACCATAAAGCCTCCTGCCAGCCAAAGCAGTATTCCGACTACAATCGTGATAAGATTTGTCTTAGGCATAGAAACAATGCCGACAACAAACCAAGTCAGATAAGCCAGTGCCATGAACCATCCAACCGTCGTAATTCCGTCTATCACTGCGGGCAACCAATCAACCCCTGTATAGAACCATAGCATAGCTGTCTGTGCGACTGCCAGGAGCAAGGCCAGAATCAGTGCCGGGACCCAACGATACGGATAATCTATTATCGGATGTGCTTTCATAGGTTAGTCTTTAATCTCCAGTCCTCCTAAAGAAACGCTGCCTCGGATTACTAATATGCGGTCTTGATTGGTATTGGCTCCTTGCCAGCGTTTGTCTTCGCAACCTCCGAAGAAAGCATTGCACTTGATTACAACTTTCCAGTCGGCAGGGATAAAGAGTTCTACTCCTCCGCAGCTACAATCCAGGTCGATGTATGTTTCGCCGAGTGGCAGATGTGTGTGGCGCAGGTCTATCGTTGTTCCTCCGAATGAGGTGCGTATGCTGGCTCCTTTGAAAACCTCGTCCAGTACCACATGGCGCACAGCGCCAAAGGTGTTGTTGGAACGCAGAAAACCGTTATCCGACTCGCATTGCTGGTAATCGGCGCCATCTCCTGTTGCTGCTTCTGCGCCGGTTGCGGCAGAGGCGAAGTTGTGTTTCATGCGCGCATGTTCCCGCATATGTTCTTTCATGTGCTCGTTAATCCAGCGTTCTCTGCTGCGCGCCTTCACAAAGAAGAGAATGCCGATTAGTATCAGTGCCAACGGCCATAGCATAGCCTGGGAATTTGCCGGCAGCCAGGGCAGTCCGCCAATAAGGAAGTAAGCGCCTACCAGTACCAGGATCGTACCCCCTATGTAGTGGCGATGCACCATAGAGTATATACCTAATACAATAAGGAGAGAATGCCACGATACCACCATATCGAAGAGTTCATAAGTAATCCAACCCATGTTGCGGGCAAGCAGTAATATTCCTGAAAGGATAAAGAGCGAAGCTACCAAAATCTTGCCGGAGCCTCTGTGATGCGGGAATGTTTGTTTTTTTTTCATTATTTCCTAATATTATGATTGATGGCTCAAAGGTAAGTGAAACCTCTGCTCTACTAAATAGTTTTCAGATGATTACGGGCAGAAAACCGATGAATGCCGGGTTTAAACCGGTGAATTATTCCTGTTTTTCCACCAGTATCGGATAAAACGGAGTCCCGTACCAATCAGTGCGAGTGACAGTCCGGTATAAAATACTGCGATAAATGAATCGGGTAGAAGGTGATAAGTGCGTGCTACAACTCCTATGGTAATCATGAATATCATAACCACCCATCCTTTCACATCGAAGAAGGAGAAGGGGCAGTGTTTCCCTTCTTTCTGTGAGATGCGTAACGTATGTTTCTTGTATAGTTTGTGGAAGATAATGCCGAAGAATAAAAGGAATACCAAACTGGCTTCGCAGACTTTGAATAGCCAATACTGCTGTTCGTCGCCTACCCAACACACCAGTCCGATGCGCAGAATGTTTATTCCGGCTAATAACCAAATCACTCCGGCTGTGATGAGCGATGTATGTTGAGTTACTCCGTATTTCATAGTTGGGCTAATAATAATGAAGCGGGTGTGTCAAAACTCCCCAAAACATAAAATCGCCCTTGCTACAAGTACCT
>CAJKXC010000033.1 GCA_905203765.1 uncultured Bacteroides sp. | reverse complement strand
CACAACGGCGAGATCGAGCCCGAAGAATGGATAAAGCAATGCCCCTGCTTCGATGCGGCAAGCATCCTGACGGAACCGCCACCACCGAATCCGGGATATTTGTAAATCATGTCTAAAGTATTCAACCGTCTTTATCTGTATTTTTAAAGAAAATCGTATCTTTGTAGAAAAATTAGTGATAATGTCTGCAAATGAATACATAGCAAAATTTTCTTCTCATCTGTTTTGGGATGTGCGTAGAGAGGATTTAGACCTTGAAAAGCATGCTCAGTATGTGATAAAGAGAGTTTTGGAATATGGTTTGTTGACAGATTGGAATCTCATCAGAGCATATTACGGACTTCCCAAAATAGTAGAGGTGGCAAAAGGATTGAGAGATCTGGAACCTCGTGCTTTAGCATATATAGCGGCAATTTCAAAAACTCCTAAAGAACAGTTTAAGGGCTATAAATCGCGTTCTCTACACTGGAACTTCTAAAAATCTGTGTTCATCTGTGTTCATCTGTGTTTCAAAAAAGAATCCTCGAAAATACCACCTATCAAAGATTTCTTGATTCATTATTCCCATCAACCCAAAAAAAATTAATACCTTTGCGGGTCACTTTTGGAAACAATAAAAATATAATGATATGAATATCTCTTATAATTGGCTGAAAGAGTATGTCGAGTTCGATTTGACACCCGATGAAGTCGCAGCTGCGCTAACGTCTATCGGACTGGAAACGGGAAGCGTGGATGAAGTGCAAACCATTAAAGGCGGACTGGAAGGACTGGTCATAGGCGAAGTGCTGACGTGCGAACCGCATCCGAATTCAGACCATATGCACATCACAACCGTAAATCTGGGACAAGGTGAACCCGTGCAGATTGTATGCGGAGCCCCCAACGTGGCAGCCGGACAAAAAGTGGTAGTCGCCACACTGGGCACAACACTGTACGATGGCGATGAATCTTTCACCATCAAGAAATCGAAACTACGCGGTGTAGAATCTATCGGTATGATTTGCGCCGAAGATGAAATAGGCATCGGTACAGACCATGCAGGTATCATCGTACTGCCGGAAACTGCCGTACCCGGCACGCTTGCCAAAGACTATTATAACATCAAGAGCGACTACGTGCTGGAAGTGGACATCACTCCGAACCGTGCCGACGCCTGTTCGCACTACGGCGTAGCGCGTGATTTGTACGCTTACCTGGTGCAGAACGGAAAACAGGCTACTTTGAAGAGACCGTCTGTGGATGCTTTTGCCGTTGAAAACCACGACCTGGATATCAAAGTAACAGTAGAGAATACCGAGGCTTGCCCCCGATATGCCGGCGTAACCGTGAAAGGTGTCACGGTAAAGGAAAGTCCGGAATGGTTGCAGAACAAACTCCGTATCATCGGTCTGCGTCCTATTAATAATGTAGTGGATATTACGAACTACATCGTCCATGCATTCGGTCAGCCGTTGCACTGCTTCGATGCCGACAAGATAAAAGGCGGCGAAGTGATTGTAAAAACCATGCCCGAGGGTACTCCGTTCGTTACCCTGGATGGTGTGGAACGCAAGTTGAGCGAACGCGACCTGATGATTTGTAATAAGGAAGAAGCGATGTGTATTGCCGGTGTGTTCGGTGGACTGGATTCCGGTTCTACCGAAGCCACCAAAGACGTATTCATCGAGAGCGCCTACTTCCATCCTACCTGGGTGCGCAAGACCGCGCGCCGTCATGGACTGAACACGGATGCTTCTTTCCGCTTTGAAAGAGGCATCGACCCCAATATCACCATTTACTGCCTGAAACTGGCTGCCCTACTGGTGAAAGAACTCGCCGGCGGTACCATCTCTTCGGAGATAAAAGATGTATGTGCCGCTCCTGCAAAGGACTTCAGAGTAGAAGTTTCTTACGAAAAAGTACATGACCTGATCGGCAAGGTGATTCCGGCAGATACCATCAAGAACATCGTATCGAGCCTGGAAATGAAGATCGTGAACGAGACAGCCGAAGGCCTGACGCTGGACGTGCCCCCTTACCGTGTGGACGTGCAGCGCGACTGCGACGTGATAGAAGATATCCTGCGCATCTACGGATATAACAATGTAGAGATTCCGACCACCTTGAAGTCCAGCCTGACAACGAAAGGTGAATGCGATAAATCCAACAAGCTCCAGAACCTGGTGGCAGAGCAACTGGTAGGTTGCGGCTTCAATGAGATTCTGAACAACTCACTGACCCGTGCAGCTTACTATGACGGCATGGAAACCTATCCCGCCCAAAACCTGGTGATGCTGCTGAACCCGCTCAGTGCAGACCTGAACGCCATGCGCCAGTCCTTGCTCTTCGGCGGACTGGAAAGCATCGCCCACAATGCCAACCGCAAGAATGCCGACCTGAAATTCTTTGAATTCGGCAATTGCTACCACTTCAACGCCGAGAAGCAAAACCCGGACAAGGTGCTTGCTCCTTACTCCGAAGACTATCACCTGGGCTTGTGGGTAACCGGCAAGAAGGTTTCCAACTCCTGGGCGCATCCGGACGAGAACAGCTCGGTATACGAACTGAAAGCCTATGTGGAGAATATCTTTGCCCGTTTGGGACTGCGCATGCACGACCTGGTAGTAGGCAACCTGACGGATGACATCTACGCCGCCGCCCTCTCCGTACAGACAAGGGGTGGCAAGCGCCTGGCTACCTTCGGCGTCGTAACCCGGAAATTGCTGAAAGCATTCGACATCGACAATGAAGTATATTATGCCGACCTCAACTGGAAGGAACTGATGAAGGCGGTTAAGAACGTGAAGGTGAGCTACTCCGAGATCTCCAAGTTCCCGGCCGTGAAACGCGACCTGGCGTTGCTGCTCGACAAGAAAGTGCAGTTTGCCGAAATCGAGAAGATAGCTTACGAAACGGAGAAGAAGTTGCTGAAAGAAGTTTCCCTCTTCGACGTGTACGAAGGCAAGAACCTGGAAGCCGGCAAGAAGAGCTATGCCGTCAGCTTCTTGTTGCAAGACGAGACGCAGACGCTGAACGACAAGCAGATCGATAAAATCATGTCCAAACTGGTGAAGAACCTGGAAGACAAATTGGGTGCCAAGCTGAGATAAATAAATAATTAAACTTTAAAATATTATTCCAATGGGAAGAGCGTTTGAATATAGAAAAGCTGCCAAATTGAAAAGATGGGGTCACATGGCAAAGACCTTTACAAGACTGGGTAAACAAATTGCTATTGCAGTAAAAGCCGGTGGACCTGAACCGGAGAACAACCCGACGTTGCGTTCGGTAATCGCTACTTGTAAGCGTGAGAACATGCCGAAGGACAACATCGACCGCGCCATCAAGAACGCGATGGGTAAAGACCAGAGCGACTACAAGGGCATGACTTACGAAGGATACGGCCCCCACGGTGTAGCCGTTTTCGTTGACACGCTGACCGACAATACCACGCGTACCGTAGCTGATGTGCGTTCCGTATTCAATAAGTTCGGCGGCAACCTGGGTACGATGGGCTCGCTCGCTTTCTTGTTCGATCACAAGTGTGTGTTCACTTTCAAGAAAAAAGACGGCATCGACATGGAAGAACTGATCCTCGACCTGATAGACTACGACGTAGAAGAGGATTACGAAGAGGATGAAGAAGAAGGAACCGTAACTATCTATGGCGATCCGAAGAGTTATGCAGCCATCCAGAAGCATCTGGAAGAATGCGGATTCGAGGATGTCGGCGGTGAGTTTACTTACATCCCCAACGACCAGAAAGATGTTACGCCCGAACAGCGCGAGACTATCGACAAGATGGTGGAACGCCTGGAAGAGTTTGATGACGTACAGACGGTTTATACTAACATGAAACCCGAAGAAGGCGAAGAGTAATGATTTATACATACAAGACCCAAGGCACATGCAGCACGAACATCGAACTCGATGTAGAGGAAGGCATTGTGAAAGAGGTCGCATTCTGGGGTGGATGCAATGGAAACCTGCAAGCAGTTTCACGCTTGGTGAAAGGAATGTCCGTAGAAACGGTAATAGGCCGTTTGGAAGGAATCCGTTGCGGTGGAAGGCCCACCTCTTGTGCCGACCAGCTATGCAAGGCGCTGCATGAAATGGGATATTGATTCTCTTGCCTGAAAGAATAGACGGAAGCCCTTGACATTGAAAGATGCCAGGGGCTTTTTTTTTGAACTTAACATAGATATATTTGTTATTAATTCAGTATTTTTACGCTCTTAAACGAACAAACATAATGAAAAATATCCTGAAAGACTTGAAGCGGAAAGACCACAAACGTTATCTGGGTGGTCTGGACGTGTTCAGATATATCGGCCCCGGACTGCTGGTGACGGTGGGTTTCATCGATCCGGGAAACTGGGCTTCCAACTTCGCGGCAGGCTCCGAGTTCGGTTACTCCCTGCTGTGGGTGGTAACCCTGTCCACCATCATGCTGATTGTGCTTCAGCACAACGTAGCGCACCTTGGCATCGTTACCGGTCTGTGCCTGTCCGAGGCGGCTACGAAATATACCCCTTCGTGGGTGTCGCGCCCCATACTGGGGACGGCGGTGCTGGCGTCCATCTCCACTTCGCTGGCGGAGATACTGGGTGGGGCGATAGCGTTGCAGATGTTGTTTGATATTCCGATTATCTGGGGCTCGGTATTGACTACGGCATTCGTGGTGGTGATGTTGTTTACCAATTCCTACAAAAAGATAGAACGGGCGATTATCGCATTCGTATCGGTCATCGGACTTTCGTTTATCTACGAATTGTTTCTGGTGAAGATAGACTGGCCGCTGGCGGCGCAAGGGTGGGTGACACCTTCGTTCCCGGCAGGCAGCATGCTGATTATCATGAGTGTGCTGGGTGCGGTGGTGATGCCGCATAACCTGTTTTTGCATTCAGAGGTGATACAGAGCCACGAGTATAACAAGAAAGACGATGCTTCGATACGCAAGGTGCTGAAATATGAACTGTTCGATACGCTGTTCTCCATGATTGTGGGGTGGGCGATAAACAGTGCCATGATATTGCTGGCGGCAGCCACTTTCTTCAAAGGCGGACTCCAGGTAGAGGAATTGCAACAGGCGAAGTCGCTGTTGGAACCTTTGCTGGGAAACAGTGCTGCGGTGGTGTTTGCATTGGCGTTGCTGATGGCGGGCATATCGTCTACGATTACGAGCGGTATGGCGGCAGGCTCTATCTTTGCTGGTATATTCGGAGAATCTTATCATATTAAGGACAGCCACTCGCAGGTGGGCGTGATACTGTCGTTGGGCATTGCGCTGTTGCTGATATTCTTTATCGGCGATCCGTTTAAGGGGCTGATTATTTCGCAGATGATACTGAGTATACAGTTGCCTTTTACGGTTTTCCTGCAGGTCAGCCTGACGTCTTCGCGCAAGGTGATGGGGCAGTATGTCAATAGCCGGTGGAGTACGTTTGTGCTTTATAGCATTGCGGCCATTGTGACGGTGCTGAATATTATGCTGTTGATTTCTTCGTTTTAAGTAGTACTATTTTAAATAACACATAGATATGAAGATTATAACTTATAATGTGAACGGACTGCGGGCAGCCGTCACGAAAGGCTTTCCCGAATGGCTGGCACAAGAACAACCCGATGTGCTCTGCCTGCAGGAAACGAAATTGCAGCCGGAGCAATATCCGGCGGAAGCACTGGATGCGCTGGGATACAAACACTACCTCTATTCAGCACAGAAGAAGGGATATAGCGGCGTAGCCATCCTGACCAAACGCGAACCGGATCATGTGGAATACGGCATGGGCATAGAAGAGTACGACAACGAAGGCCGTTTTATACGTGCCGATTATGGCGATCTCTCTATCGTAAGCGTTTATCACCCTTCGGGAACCAGCGGCGACGAGCGCCAGGCATTCAAGATGGTATGGCTGGAGAAGTTCCAGGAATATGTGCTGGAACTGGAGCGTACCCGTCCGAAACTGATTCTCTGCGGTGATTACAACATCTGCCACGAGCCTATCGATATTCACGACCCGGTGCGCAATGCCAAGAATAGCGGTTTTCTGCCCGAAGAACGCGAGTGGATGACGCGTTTCCTCAACGCCGGTTTCATTGACAGTTTCCGTTTCCTGCATCCCGACAAGCAGGAATATACGTGGTGGAGCTACCGCTTCAACTCGCGTGCCAATAACAAAGGTTGGCGTATAGACTACTGCATGGTGAGCGAGCCGGTGCGCCCGCTGCTGAAAGAGGCGCGGATACTGGGTGATGCCGTTCATTCCGACCACTGCCCGATGTTACTGGAAATAACCGATTGAGGATGGAACTGAAGGATAGGATAGAGAAAGCTGTGGAGCTTTTCAAGAGCGGATATAACTGCTCGCAGTCCGTAGTAGCCGCTTTTGCCGATATGTACGGATTTACAGAGGAGCAGGCATTGCGTATGTCAGCCTCGTTCGGCGGCGGTATAGGACGTATGAGGCTGACGTGTGGCGCTGCGTGCGGATTGTTCCTGCTGGCAGGACTGGAGAAGGGAGCCATTGACGGTAAAGACCGCGAAGGCAAGGCAGCCAACTATGCACTGGTGCAGGAACTGGCAGCCGAGTTCGAGAAACGCAACGGTTCACTGACCTGTGCCGAGTTGCTGGGGCTGAAGAAACCGGAAGGTTCGTCGGTGCCCGAAGCGCGGACGGAACAGTATTATGCTAAACGTCCGTGTGCCAAGATGGTAGAGGAAGCTGCCCGAATATGGGTGGAATATCTGGAAAAAACACAGAAAAAGTAAGAAAACGGTACTTTTTATGTCCCCAAACGAAAAAAAGTGCCTAATAATGTGTTATATAACATAAATATATCTATCTTTGCACCGATATAAAAAACACCGGCATCCTTACATGGGGATGAGGATAACGTTTAACTAAAAGCAAATAGAAATGTTGAAAGAAAAAGCTGGAATCGTTGCAGGTCAGATTTGGACTGCACTGAATGGCACAGAGGGCTTGACTCACAAGCAAATTAAGAAAGCAACTAAACTTGTTGACAAGGACTTTTTCCTGGGACTGGGTTGGTTGTTGAGAGAAGACAAAGTTTCTACTTCAGAAGTTGAAGGGGAACTGTTTGTAAAGCTGAACTAAGCGAGAGACTGATTAGAATGTTATAAAAAGATGCGTTGAACATGGATATGTTTCAGCGCATCTTTTTTATTTGCCCCTTTTTCACTATCTTTGCGCACCTTTTGGTAAGTAGTTAGTAGTAAGTAGTTAGTAGCAATAATCAATGGATAAGATACGAAATTTCTGCATTATAGCCCATATTGACCACGGTAAATCAACCCTGGCAGACCGTCTGCTGGAGTTTACCAACACCATACAAGTGACCACTGGACAGATGCTGGATGACATGGATTTGGAAAAGGAAAGAGGTATTACCATCAAGAGCCATGCCATACAGATGGAGTATGTATATAAAGGCGAGAAATATATTCTGAACCTGATCGATACTCCGGGACACGTGGACTTTTCTTACGAAGTGTCCCGTTCCATTGCCGCTTGCGAGGGCGCATTGCTTATTGTAGATGCTTCGCAAGGCGTGCAGGCGCAGACCATTTCGAATCTGTATATGGCGATTGAGCACGATTTGGAGATTATTCCCGTAATCAATAAGTGCGATATGGCAAGCGCCCAGCCCGAAGAGGTGGAAGACGAGATTGTGGAATTGCTTGGTTGCAAACGCGAAGAGATTATCCGCGCTTCCGGTAAGACAGGAATGGGCGTGGAAGAAATCCTGTCGGCAGTCATCGAGCGCATCCCTCATCCCGAGGGAGATGAAGAAGCGCCGTTGCAAGCGTTGATCTTCGACTCTGTATTCAATTCTTTCCGTGGCATCATTGCTTACTTCAAGATTGTGAACGGTGTAATCCGCAAGGGAGACAAAGTGAAGTTCTTCAATACGGGCAAGGAATATGATGCCGACGAGATCGGGGTTCTGAAAATGGATATGGTGCCGCGTCCCGAACTGCGTACGGGTGATGTAGGCTATATCATTTCGGGCATCAAGACTTCTAAAGAGGTGAAGGTGGGCGATACGATTACCCACATTGCACGTCCGTGCAAGGAAGCGATTGCCGGTTTCGAGGAAGTGAAGCCAATGGTATTTGCCGGTGTATATCCCATCGAGGCGGAAGACTTTGAAGACCTGCGCTCTTCTTTGGAGAAACTGCAACTGAACGATGCTTCATTGACTTTCCAGCCGGAGTCTTCATTGGCTTTGGGCTTTGGTTTCCGCTGCGGCTTCCTGGGACTGCTCCACATGGAGATTGTGCAGGAACGTCTCGACCGTGAGTTCGACATGAACGTCATTACCACCGTGCCTAACGTATCTTATAATATCTACGACAAGCAAGGTCATATGACCGAGGTGCACAACCCCGGCAGTATGCCCGATCCTACGATGATAGACCGCATCGAGGAGCCGTATATCCGTGCTTCCGTCATCACCACCACCGATTATATCGGCCCTATCATGACTCTTTGTCTGGGCAAGCGTGGTGAACTGGTGAAGCAGGAATACATATCCGGCAACCGTGTCGAGATTTATTATGACATGCCTTTGGGAGAAATTGTGATCGACTTCTACGACAAATTGAAGAGTATCTCCAAGGGGTATGCCTCTTTCGATTATCATTCCAACGGTTTCCGTCCGTCCAAGCTGGTGAAGCTGGATATTTTGTTGAACGGCGAACCGGTAGATGCCCTTTCTACCTTGACGCACTTTGACAATGCTTACGAGTTGGGACGCCGTATGTGCGAGAAGCTGAAAGACCTGATTCCGAGACAGCAGTTCGATATTGCCATCCAGGCAGCTATCGGTGCGAAGATTATCTCTCGTGAGACAATCAAAGCGGTGCGCAAGGATGTGACTGCCAAGTGTTACGGCGGTGATGTGAGCCGTAAGCGCAAGCTGCTCGAAAAACAGAAGAAGGGTAAGAAGCGCATGAAGCAGATCGGTAATGTGGAAGTACCTCAGAAAGCGTTTTTGGCGGTACTAAAACTTGATTAATAATAAACAATTTAACACGAGGGGTTGTTCTCTTTCCATAGGGCTATCTTGGCAACCCCTTTTAATCTTAATTAAATGAGAAAAGTTCTATCTTTTTCGGTCTTCCTGATGGTAGGCCTCGTGCTTTCCCAATACCTTCCGGTATGGGCGGGCGCAAACTATGATGCGGTAAAGACTGCATCGAATGTGTTGCTTTACGTATGCTTGGGTTTCATCATGATAAATGTGGGACGCGAGTTCGAAGTTGATAAATCACGATGGCGAGGCTATGCCGAAGACTACTTTATTGCAATGGCGACTGCTGCCATGCCTTGGTTTCTGATTGCCATTTACTACATCTTTGTGTTGCTTCCGCCCGAATATTGGGGCAGTTGGGAAGCATGGAAAGAGAATCTGTTGTTGAGCCGTTTCGCCGCTCCTACTTCCGCAGGTATTTTATTCACTATGTTGGCAGCCATCGGACTGAAATCCAGTTGGATGTATAAGAAGATACAGGTACTGGCGATCTTCGATGACCTGGACACCATTCTCCTGATGATTCCCCTTCAGATTATGATGATAGGGTTGCGCTGGCAGCTTCTGATTATAGTGCTGATTGTTTTTCTGTTGCTTTCGTTCGGTTGGCGGCAGCTGGGAAAGTACAACTGGCGGCAGGACTGGAAGGCGATTTTGCTTTATTCGGTCATTGTCTTTGTCTGTACCCAATCGCTGTATCTTATCAGCAAGCATCTGTATGGCGAAGATGGCAGCATACACATCGAAGTATTGCTTCCAGCGTTTGTGCTGGGTATGGTGATGAAGCACAAGGAACACGATACACCGATGGAGCAGAAGGTTTCGACGGGCATTTCGTTCCTGTTCATGTTCCTGGTGGGTGTAAGTATGCCCCGCTTCCTGGGAGTGGACTTTGCCGAGGCTGCTGCAGGGCAACATTCCGTTACCGGTTCGCAGCCGATGATGTCGTGGGGGATGATTGCCGTCCACGTGCTGGTGGTGTCGTTTCTGTCCAATCTGGGCAAGCTGTTCCCTGTCTTTTTCTACCGCGACCGTAAGCTCAGCGAGCGTCTGGCGCTCTCCATCGGTATGTTTACCCGTGGCGAAGTAGGGGCGGGAGTTATCTTTATTGCCTTGGGATATAATTTAGGTGGTCCGGCACTGATAATTTCTGTGCTTACTATAGTGCTTAATTTAATATTAACAGGTATCTTTGTACTGTGGGTAAAGAAACTGGCGCTGATGAGCTATAGAGAATAGTCCCTTTCGGGACTTTTCTTTTACGGAAAAAAGGATTAACCTTATATCGATACTATTTTATGATCATTCTACGTTCTGTGAGAAACATCTCGTCGCTGAATATTGTGGCGAGCGTCCTGCTGTTTATGACGGCCATTTTAGCTGCCGTTATAGCTAACTCCCCCTTTGCTCCGATGTACCAGGATTTCCTGATGCATGAATTGCACCTGCGTATCGGCAGCTTCAACTTGTTTTCTCATGCCGGCCATCCGTTGAGGATGATCGAGTTTATCAACGACTGTCTGATGACCGTGTTCTTTCTGGCTGTGGGGCTGGAGATTAAGCGTGAACTGCTGGTCGGTGAACTTTCTTCTTTCCGTAAGGCGGCTTTGCCTTTTGTGGCGGCATGCGGCGGTATGCTGGTGCCGGTTATCATCTATTCGCTTCTTGTTATATCGGGTACTCCCGAAACGCGGGGTATGGCGATACCGATGGCTACAGACATAGCTTTTTCATTGGGCGTACTCAGCCTGCTGGGCAAGCGTGTACCGTTGAGTTTGAAGATATTCCTTACTGCCTTTGCGGTGGTCGATGATATTGGTGGTATTCTGGTGATTGCCATATTCTATAGTAATGAGGTGGCTTACGGATATCTTATCGTGGCTGCCATTCTTTATTGCTTCCTTTATTACATGGGTAAGTTCGGTGTGACGCAGAAGATTTTCTTCCTGCTGATAGGGGTTGTAATATGGTATCTGTTCCTTCAATCGGGTATACACAGCACCATTTCGGGCGTGATACTGGCATTTGTGATTCCGGCTCGTCCGCGGTTGGATGCAGGTAAGTATATCAAGCGTATCCGCGATATAATAAGTACATTCCCCGTCTCCAAATCCGATGATATCGTGCTGAGCAACGAGCAGATTGCTATGCTGAAACTGGTGGAACGCGCTTCTGACCGGGTGATTAGCCCGCTGCAATCCCTGGAAGACAACTTGCATGGAATGGTGAACTTCGTCATACTGCCATTGTTTGCCTTTGCCAATGCCGGTGTGGTGTTCAGCGGCAGCGGTAATATCGTGGGAGATGTGAGCATCGCCGTGGCTGTAGGTCTGCTTTTAGGTAAGTTTCTCGGCATCTTTATGTTCACTTGGCTTGCCATCAAGAGCGGATTGACCCCGATGCCCCCCGGCATGAACTGGAAAAACATTGCAGGCGTTTCCCTTTTAGGTGGAATCGGCTTTACCGTTTCCCTCTTCATTGCCAATCTATCTTTTGCCGGAGATTATCCCGAACTGTTGAATCAAGCCAAATTCGGTGTGCTATTCGGTACGATTGTTGCCGGTATATTGGGGTATATCGTGCTGAATGCGGTGCTGCCGAAAGGGGAGAAGGGGTAAAGGTATTACTTGCTGTCTTCTTCTTCAGCAGTTTCTGTTGATTCTTCTATTTCATCATCTTTAGGCAGCAGTCGTGCCGATATGCGTTTCTTGGGTGTCAGGCTCATGCCTTTCAGCATTTCGGCTTGGCGTACTACGCTACCGTTGCCATCGGACAGTTGGTTGACAGCTTTGTCATAGTCCTTTTGCAGGGCGGTCATGCGGTCGCCGATGGCGAGGAAGGTATCGGTGAAACCTACAATCTTTTCGTATAGCGCTGTGCCGCGTTTGATGATGGCCTGTACGTTCTTCACCTGGTTCTCGCGTTTCCATAGGTCGAGTGAGAGGCGTAGGGCACTGATTAGGTTGGTGGGGCTCATCAGCACCACTTTCTTGTTGTAGGCATATTCCCAAAGGTTGGCATCGCTCTGGATGGCAAGCAGGTAGGCACCTTCGGTGGGGATGAACATCATTACGAAGTCGGGAGACTTGACGTCGTAGTGTGAATAGTCCTTGCGGCTGAGTTCATCGATGTGCGTGCGGACGGACTGCAAGTGTGCTCTTAGCAGGCGTGCCTGTTCTTCTTTGTCTTCGGTGGAAGTGTAGGCGGTGTAGGCGGTGAGCGACACTTTGGAGTCGATAATCATTTCCCGTTCGTCGGGGTACTTGATGAGGATGTCGGGCTGCATCTTCTGCCCGCTTTCTTCGCTGACGATGACTTCGCCGCGCTCGTCCTTCAGGAACTCCTGGCGGAAGTAGTGCTCGCCCTCAATCAGACCAGAGGCTTGGAGCAGGCGTTCCAGTATCATTTCGCCCCAGTTACCTTGCATCTTCGAGTCGCCTTTCAGAGCACGGGTCAGGTTGTTGGCATCTTCGCTGAGGCGGTTGTTGAGCTCTACCAGTTCCTTGATGCGCTCTCCGAGGGAGAAGCGCTCTTTGGCTTCGGTGCTGTACACTTGTTCCACCTTTTCACGGAAATCCTTCAGGTTGTCGCCCAACGGACGGAGCAGGTGGTTCAGGTGCTCGGCGTTCAGTTTGGTGAAGTCTTCCGCCTTGCTTTGGAAGATACGGTTGGAGAGGTTCTCGAATTCGGCATTCATGCGCTTGTGCAGAGCTTCGGCTTCTTCCTTTTGCTGGGCGAGGCGTTGTTCCCATTGCCGTTGCTGCTCGGCAAGGCGTTCGCCGAAGGAGCGCTCTTGTTCGGTAAGGCGTTCGGCAAACAGTCTTTCTTGTGAGGCGAGGCGTTCCGAGGCTTGCCGGTCGGCTTCTTTCAGTCGTTCTTCGGCTACGGAGCGTTCGCGGGAGATACGTTCTTCGGCGGTGTGGTTCAGTAGCGCTTCCCGTTCTTGGGCGGCTTCTACCTGCGTTTTCAGTGCGGCGGCTTTTCTTCCTGTTATCAGAAAGCCGATGATAACTCCTACAACTATTCCTACAATCAGCAACAGTATATCCATATTTATTTAGGTGATAAAGTGACAGACTCTTTTATTGGGTCAATATCTCATTCCCGTCTTCGGTAATCAGCAGCATGCTTTCCCATTGTGCCGAAGGTTGCCCGTCGTCGGTGCAGACGGTCCAGCCGTCGGCTTCGTCGATGAAGACTTCGTAAGTTCCCATATTGATCATCGGTTCGATGGTGAACGTCATGCCCGGTACCAGCATCATGCCTGTGCCGCGTTTGCCGAAGTGCTCTACGTCCGGTTCTTCGTGGAATTTGACACCTACACCGTGTCCGCAAAGGTCGCGCACTACGCTGTATCCGTTCTTCTCGGCATGTTCCTGGATGACGGCACCGATGTCACCGAGTCGTGCCCAGGGTTGTGCGGCTTCTACACCAAGGTCGCGGCACTCTTTGGTTACTTGCACCAGGCGTTGCATTTCGGGACTGACTTCTCCGATCATGTACATGCGTGATGCATCGGAGAAGTAGCCTTTATAAATGGTAGATACGTCTATATTCACAATGTCTCCGCTACGCAGGAACTCCTTGGTACTGGGGATGCCGTGGCACACTACATCGTTGATGCTTGTACATACGCTTTTCGGAAAGCCTTCGTAGAGGAAAGGGGCGGGGATGGCATCGTGGTCGGTGGTAAAGCAATATACCATGTGGTCTATCTCAGCTGTGGACATTCCTTCACGGATATTCGCCGAGATATAATCCAACAATGCGGTGTTGATTTTAGCACTCTCGCGGATGCCTGCCAACTGCTCCTCAGTGCGTAGCATGTGGCGTTGCGGCAATTTGTATCCTTCTTTCTTATAATGTTGAATTTTGGCTTCTACTTCGTCGGAATAATTTTTAGGAGTAAACCGGACTCCTTTCGTAAACTTTTTCATTATCATCTCTTTTTATGGTACTGCAAAAATACACAATAATTAGGTGCTTCTAAATAAAATGCTGTATTTTTGCAATACTACTAAAATAATAAAATACGAACTATATGAAAACACTCTCTAATTCTCAACTATCGATTCAGGTTTCTCCGCACGGAGCAGAGTTATGCAGCATTTGCTGCGATGGCAAGGAATATCTTTGGCAGGCGGATCCGGCTTTTTGGAAACGGCACTCTCCGGTGCTTTTCCCCATTGTGGGCAGTGTGTGGGAGAATACATATAAGCACGAGGGACAGTCTTACTCTTTGACTCAACATGGTTTTGCCCGTGATATGGACTTTGAACTGATATCTGAGAGTGAGAATGAAATACATTATCGGCTGACCGATACGGAAGAAACGCGGAAGAAGTATCCTTTCCCGTTCTGCCTTGAAATAGGCTATCGGATAGAGGGGAAGAAAGTGGAAGTGCTTTGGACGGTCAGGAATACGGGAACTAAGGAATTGTATTTCCAGATAGGGGCGCATCCGGCGTTTTATTATCCCGATTATGATGCGGAAACAACGGAAAGAGGATACTTCGGTTTTGACAAGGCGGACGGCTTGCGTAATATTCTCATCTCGGAGAAAGGCTGTGCTGATGTAGCGCATGATTATCCGTTGGAGTTGACAGATGGTTTGCTGCCTTTGGATATACATACTTTCGATAAGGATGCTTTGATTCTGGAGAATAGCCAAGTGAAGGAAGTCACCTTATATAATAAGGAAAAGAAACCGTATCTGAGTTTGTATTTTGATGCGCCGGTAGTAGGACTATGGTCGCCGCCTGCAAAGAATGCTCCGTTTGTATGTATCGAGCCGTGGTACGGGCGTTGTGACCGTGCTCACTACACGGGTGAATATAAGGATAAGGACTGGATGCAGCATCTGCTGGCTGGGGCAGTATTTGAAGGGGGATATACGATTGAAATAAGGTAGGAATCGGAGTTTATGCCTGCTCTTCTGCAAGAATTTGCAGGTGAAGTGTTAAGTGTTTCAATATTTTTGCGTATGTTTGTCCGCGGGTATTAACTAAACTTGATAAATTATGAAGACTTTGAATTATGTGAAAATACTGCTGTTATGTGTTTTTGCCGTTGGTTTGGCATCTTGTGGTGATGATAATTATTATACTATAAAGAATAGTGATGATAAATTGTGCGGAAGAACATGGGTTGAGGAATATACTACCGAAAACAAAGATGGAGTGGAAGTGGTGTGCAATCATCAACTGAAGTTTGCCAAGGCTGACAATTCGGGACAGGAAGTATGGGAGTATTATCGCGGGGGGGAAACACGTCCGTATGAAACGACTTCACGTACCTTTACCTGGAAGTGGATGGATAAGAGTATGGAAGGATTGGTGATGAATTATGGTGCCGGTGAAGTGAAGTACTTTGATAATGTGTGGGCACGTGATCATTATCTATCCGGTAAGCTGGATGGAGTGGTAATAATGTTGAGGGATGCTAATTACAAGTAAATTTTTGAATTATGAGCAATCTATTGAAATACACAAAGGTCTTATTGTTGTTTGTTCTGGTTTTAGGGCTGACTTCATGTGATAATTCTGAAGAAGAGACAGAATACAATCTTCCAGGAGAATGGTACACTTCCGAAGAAATCGATTTTGGTATATATACTTGGGGAAGAGGTACTGTAATGACTTTTAATGCCCGTAATCAAGGTACTATAGGCTCGGCTGGTGATCCGAATTATCTCATGTTCAGATGGAGCTGGGTGGGCGGAGTATATAATCTTATGGAATTAGAATTTTATGATGACGGGAGTATGGCTTATATTTGGGGAGCTGAGGCTGATGCTTATTCTTTTAGTGGTATTTGGTATAATAGTTGGAGAGAGTATCAAGATGATATCAATGGGCAGCCTTTTAGAATGCGTCGTCAGTGATGATATAAGTGACTAAATCACAAAGAAAAAGCGGAGTCAGTTTATTGCTTCGCTTTTTCTTTGTGATTTACTTATCTTGTCTTCAGAAACAGTTTTTTGAAATCCGATGGATAAGGCGTTTCAAATTGCATCAACTCTCCTGTGACGGGATGATAGAAACAGAGTTTGAAGGCATGTAATGCCATACGTCCGATAGGATTCACGTCTTCCAATCCGTAGCGCCCGTCACCAATGATGGGATGTCCCAGGTCTTGCATATGTACGCGTATCTGGTTCTTACGTCCTGTTTCAAGGTTTAGCTCTACAAGAGAGAATCCGTTGGCACGCTTGATAGTGCGGTAGTGGGTGATAGCTTCTTGTCCCCCGTCATCTGTCGGGCTGGAATATACATATAGTGTACGGTCCGTCAGCCAGGAAACGACTCTGCCTGCATCCTTTTCCATTTCACCGGTTACTACGGCTACATAGCGGCGGTCGGTTACAATATCATGCCAGTTATCCCGCAGTGTACGTTGTGTCTTCTCGTCCTTGGCAAACATCATCAAGCCGGAAGTATCACGGTCCAGACGATGGACTATATATACGCGATGTTGTCTGCCCGAGCGCTGAACATATTCGTTTAAGATTGTATAGGCGGTACGTTCCTTTTGCCGTTCCGTATTGACGGACAGCAATCCCTGCATCTTTTCGATGACAATGATATAGGCATCCTCATATACAATCTTTATCAGCTTGTGGTTGAACTCTTTCCGACCCTTTTCGCGACTGATTTGCACTTTCATGCCCGGCTTCAGGGGGAAATTATATTGCGTGGTGATGACGCTGTCCACATATACTATTCGTTTGCTCAGCAGTGATTTCAACTTGGTGCGGCTGGCATCAGGCATTTTGGCTGCCAGAAACTCCATGAGTTCCATCGGCTCCTTTACTAAATAGTCCGTATATTGGGTGCGGGCTTTTGCTACGATTCTTTCTTTTGCCACGACGATATTTTTTATTTTCAATTTCTTATTTCTAACAGTACCACATTTTCCACATGATGGGTATGTGGGAACATATCTACCGGCTGAACGGCTTTTACTTTGTACTTCACGTCGAGCAGTTGCAAGTCGCGTGCCTGGGTCGCCGGGTTACAGCTGACGTAAACGATTCGTTTCGGTTCGGCAAACAGGATGACATCTATTACGTCCTGATGCATTCCGGCACGGGGCGGATCGGTGATGATGACATCGGGACGACCGTATTGATTAATGAAATCCTGTGTCAGCATATCCTTCATATCGCCTGCAAAAAACAAGGTGTTCTTGATACCGTTGATTTCGGCATTGACTTTGGCGTCTTCAATCGCTTCGGGCACATATTCGATACCGATAACCTGGCGGGCTTGTTTAGATACAAAGTTGGCGATGGTTCCCGTACCCGTATAGAGGTCGTACACAAGTTCGTTGCCGGTCAGCCCTGCAAAGTTGCGGGCTATCTTATAGAGATTGTAAGCCTGTTCGGAGTTGGTCTGGTAGAACGATTTCGGTCCAACCTTAAAGCGCAAGCCTTCCATTTCTTCGAAGATGTGGTCTTTTCCTTTGAAAGTGTGTACTTCGAGATCGGTAATGGTATCGTTGCACTTATTATTAATAATGTATAGGAGAGAAGTGATTTCAGGGAACGTATCTGCGATGTATTGTAGCATCTGCTTGAACAATTCCATTTCCTCTTCCTTTTCTATCTTGCAGATAAGTATCACCATCAGTTCGCCGGTGGTGGAGGTGCGTACAATCATGTTGCGCAGCATTCCTTCCTGTGAGCGCAGGTTGATGAACGAATAATTGTGCTCATAGGCATAGTCGCGTACGGCATTGCGGATGCGGTTGGATATATCATCCTGCAACCAGCACTTCTCTATCGCCAGCACTTTATCAAAGGCATTGGGAATGTGGAAACCTACCGCATTCATTTGTTCATATACTACATTCTGCTGAACCTCTTCCGCCGTCAACCAACGTTTATTCGAGAAAGTAAACTCAAGTTTGTTTCTATAAAATTGAGTTTTTTCAGAACCTAATATCGGTGAAATTTCCGGAAGCTCTATTTTGCCGATGCGGGTCAGGTTATCGGTAACTTGTTTCTGCTTGTACTTTATTTGTTCGGAATAGGGGAGAACTTGCCATTTGCAACCGCCGCATACACCATAATGCTGGCAGAATGGGACGGCTCTAACCGGTGAATACTCATGGAACTTCACCGCCTCGGCTTCAGCATAATGATGCTTTTTTCTCTTAATTTGCAGGTCAACTACATCACCGGGGACGACATAAGGTACGAAAATCACCAAATCATTGACCTTTGCGATGGCTTTTCCTTCGGCAGCCACATCCGTAATTGTTACCTTCTCCAATAGGGGAAGCTCTTTTCTCTTTCTTGCCACTTTTACACCAGTATAATAAATTCGTTGGCAAAAATAGGCATTTTTTTCGGATTTCTCTCTATGGAATGAAATAATAAAGATTGCAATGTCGAAATTGCATTTTCGCATAAAGTTTTTTCTGAAATTGTTTCTTAGTTTGCGAAATATACTTAGATTTGCGAACAGATAAGAAGAAAAATCACAATCAAAAACTTTAAATTTAATTATGAATAAAAAAAGAGTTTATACCTTTGGTAACGGTCAGGCAGAAGGAAAGGCTGACATGAGAAACCTGTTAGGAGGTAAAGGTGCTAACCTTGCAGAAATGAATCTTATAGGAGTTCCGGTTCCACCGGGATTTACAATAACCACCGAAGTTTGTAGGGAATATTATGAGATAGGGCAGGATGAAGTAGTTGCTCTGTTGAAGAATGAAGTTGAACAAGCCATTGCCCATGTGGAAACCTTGATGCGTTCCAAATTTGGTGATGTGGAAAATCCTTTGTTGGTTTCCGTACGTTCCGGTGCGCGTGCTTCAATGCCCGGTATGATGGACACGATCCTGAATCTGGGATTGAATGATGAAGTAGTGGAAGGTTTGACCCGTAAGACGGGGAATGCCCGTTTCGCATGGGACTCATACCGCCGTTTCGTACAGATGTATGGCGATGTGGTACTGGGAATGAAGCCGGTAAGCAAGGAAGATACAGATCCATTTGAAGTTATTATAGAAGAAGTGAAGCATGCCAAAGGCGTGAAGCTGGATAATGAACTCGAAGTGGAAGACCTCAAGGAGTTGGTAAAGAAATTCAAAGCAGCCGTGAAAGCCCAAACCGGGAAAGACTTCCCGACTTGTGCTTATGAGCAGTTGTGGGGTGCCGTTTGTGCGGTATTCAACTCTTGGATGAACGAACGTGCCATTCTTTATCGTAAGATGGAGGGTATTCCCGATGAATGGGGTACGGCTGTCAGTGTTCAGGCAATGGTATTCGGCAATATGGGCGAGAGTTCGGCTACGGGTGTTTGCTTCAGCCGTGATGCCGCTACCGGTGAAGACCTGTTCAACGGTGAGTATCTGATTAATGCACAGGGCGAAGATGTGGTTGCAGGTATCCGTACTCCGCAGCAGATTACCAAGGTCGGTTCTCAGCGTTGGGCTGTACTGGCGGGTGTAAGCGAAGAAGAACGCGCCGGCAAATATCCTTCCATGGAAGAGGCTATGCCGGAGATATATAAGGAACTGGATGCTTTGCAGACCAAACTTGAAAATCATTATAGAGATATGCAGGATATGGAGTTCACCGTACAAGAAGGTAAACTCTGGTTCCTACAGACTCGTAACGGCAAGCGTACCGGTGCTGCTATGGTAAAGATTGCCATGGACCTGCTCCATCAGGGTATGATTGACGAGAAAACGGCCTTGATGCGTTGCGAACCGAATAAGCTGGATGAACTGCTTCACCCGGTATTTGATAAATCAGCTCTGAAGGCGGCCAAAGTTTTAACCCGTGGTCTTCCGGCTTCTCCGGGTGCTGCTACGGGACAAATCGTGTTCTTTGCCGATGATGCTGCCGAATGGCATGCTGCCGGCAAGCGCGTGGTGATGGTACGTATTGAAACTTCTCCCGAAGACTTGGCAGGTATGGCAGTTGCCGAGGGCATTTTGACGGCTCGTGGCGGTATGACTTCGCATGCGGCTGTGGTAGCCCGTGGTATGGGTAAGTGCTGTGTGTCCGGTGCAGGTGCTTTGAATATTGATTATAAAGCTCGTACGGTAGAGATTGAAGGTGTATTATTGAAAGAAGGCGATTATATATCTTTGAACGGTAGTACGGGTGAAGTATATAAAGATAAAGTTGAAACCAAAGCAGCCGAACTGTCGGGTGACTTTGCCGAACTGATGACGTTGGCTGATAAATATACAAGGCTTCAGGTTCGTACCAATGCCGATACTCCTCACGATGCTCAGGTTGCCCGTGACTTTGGTGCTGTCGGTATCGGTCTTTGCCGTACGGAGCATATGTTCTTCGAAGGTGAAAAGATTAAAGCAATGCGTGAAATGATTCTGGCTGAAGATGCCGAAGGACGCCGCAAGGCTTTAGCTAAGATTCTGCCGTATCAACAGGCTGACTTCAAGGGTATCTTTAAGGCAATGAAGGGTTGTCCGGTGACTGTACGTCTGCTCGATCCACCTTTGCATGAGTTTGTTCCCCACGATTTGAAGGGACAGCAGGAAATGGCTGATACGATGGGAGTAAGCCTGCAATATATACAGCAACGTGTAGAATCACTTTGTGAGCATAATCCGATGTTGGGTCATCGTGGTTGCCGTTTGGGTAATACTTATCCGGAAATCACGCAGATGCAGACTCGTGCTATTCTCGGCGCTGCATTGGAGTTGAAGAAAGAGGGCGTTGAAACCCATCCTGAAATCATGGTGCCTCTGACCGGTATTTTGTATGAGTTCCAACAGCAGGAAGAGGTTATCCGCAAGGAAGCTGCGCAGTTGTTTGAAGAGTTGGGTGATAGTATTGACTTCAAAGTAGGTACAATGATCGAAATTCCGCGTGCCGCATTGACTGCCGATCGCATTGCTTCTTCTGCCGAGTTCTTCTCATTCGGTACGAACGATTTGACGCAGATGACTTTTGGTTATTCGCGTGACGATATTGCTTCCTTCCTTCCGATTTATTTGGAAAAGAAGATTTTGAAGGTAGACCCGTTCCAGGTTCTCGACCAGAACGGTGTAGGACAGTTGATTCGTATGGCTACGGAAAAGGGACGCGCTGTCCGTCCGGATCTGAAATGCGGTATTTGCGGTGAGCATGGAGGCGAACCGTCTTCTGTGAAGTTCTGTCACAAAGTAGGTCTGAACTATGTTAGTTGTTCCCCATTCCGCGTGCCCATAGCACGTCTGGCGGCTGCCCAGGCAGCGATTGAGGGATAATTGCTGAGACTGAAACAGATATGTATAGGTTGTATGCATTTGCTTTAGCAAAGCATACAACCTATTTTTTATGAAAAAAAAGTGTATATTCTATTTAGTTGCTTGCATTTTATTTATTATCTTTGCTTCGGCCAATCAGTAAAAGCTCAAAATAAACAAATAAACAGACGATAATGCCGGTAATTTTTGTAGTTTATGAAGTGTGGACAAATAGTCTTTCCTTAAAGAATGAAGCCTTGTTATATAGCTTCGGAATCATTATCCTATTACTTTTAGTTATTATGATAATTATTTCTCTTACCAAGAGTAAGAGAGTGAAAACATTGCAGCGTATAAATGAAGTTGCCGAAGAGACTAATCAATTGAAGAACGCTTTTATAGCCAATATGACCCATGAGATACGTACCCCGTTGAATGCTATTGTGGGCTTTACTACCATGCTTGCCGAGATGGACGATTTGGACAAGGAAACGCGTATGGCCTTTTTGAAGGAAATCAATGAAAATAAAGACACTCTATTGCAGTTAGTCAATGACTTGCTCGATTATTCCAAGATTGAAGCGCATACATTGGAGTTTAATGATGAGGAGGTAGATGTGAACGCACTTATCAACGAGGTATGTGCAACGGAAAATGCGCATCCCCATCCGACCGGAATAAAAGTTGAGTTTGCTGAGAAATTACCTCAATGCCGTTTAGTGGTCGATCGGGTTCGTTTTGCCCAAGTAATTAGCAATCTGGTAAGAAATGCGCTGAAGTTTACAGAAGAAGGTGCTGTAATAGTGGGATGCCGAAGATTGAGCAACAACAACTTCTATTTTTATGTGGCTGATACGGGTTGTGGCATTGATGAAGAGGGCCGTCGTGCTGTCTTTGAGCGTTTTGTCAAGATGAACTATAATATAAAAGGTACAGGGTTGGGACTGGCCATTACGAAAGCTATTGTAGAACACTACGGTGGTGGTATCGGTGTTGAATCTAAAAAGGGAGAAGGTTCTACTTTCTACTTTACGTTACCTGCCGGTGTGGAATATAAAGAGTACGGGAAGTTTTAGTCTGCCATTTCTTTTAGTTTCTTGAAGTGATGGATTATTCTCAGGTAATCCAGATCCGTACGTGCATTGAATTTATTCCATAAGTCGCCCATAACTACGGCGCCACCAAATCCATAATCTTTTATCTCGAGGATATTGTCGGGGGTAATGCCGCCCAAAGCCATGACTTTGTTGTCGATAATCTTGCTTTTCCCGGCTTGGCGCAACTCTTCGGCTGTAAAGCCGGAAGCTACTCCATGCTTTGTTATGCAGTCGTAGACCGGACTTAGAAACAAGTAATCATAAAAATGCTTCTTGTTCTGTATCTCTTCCAATGAATGGCAGGTGCAACTGATGTGCCCGGAGTAGTCATGCGGTTCCTTTGGATTGCGCGTATTCAAGTGAATACCCATCAAGTTGAACTCTTCTTGCAAGTAAAAGTGCTCGTGAGTCACGATGCGTTTATGATATTTCTCAGGTATCAGTGTCAGAAGCCGTTCTGAATACATAGCGGGTGTCTCCGGTTTTCTCAGATGCAGAATATCCAGTCCTTCCTCAAAAAGTTCTGTGATGATCTTGTCTTCTTCCACAAAGAATGTGGGGGCTGTGACTACAATGAGCTTCATTTCTTTTGTTAAATGTTTATGTTTAGCAAAGTTAATGAATACTTGTCTTAGAAGGTAAAGATTTTCTTTAAAATATGTTAGATGGCTGTATAAACAAAAAGCACATCCCCAGGCTTTTTACTGCTCAAGGATGCGCTACCAACTGGTTTTAATGAGGTATTTCCAGTTTAGTTCATTCTTTTCCCCACTACTTCCCAGTCGACGATTTTCCATAACTCATTCACGTGGTCGGCACGACGGTTCTGGTAGTCAAGGTAGTAAGCGTGTTCCCATACATCGAATCCCAACAGTGGAGTCAGTCCGGCGCGTACCGGATTGCTGCCGTTAGCTTCTTTGGTAATGTGGAGCTTGCCACTTTTATCTACTGAGAGCCATGCCCATCCGGAGCCGAATAAGCCGACGGATGCCGCATTAAATTCTTTCTTGAAGTTCTCGAAACTGCCGAAGTCACGTTTGATGGCTTCTGCCAGTTTGCCGGTTGGTTCGCTTTGAGCGGGCTTCGGAGAGAATTGAAGGAAGTAGAGGGTGTGGTTCAGTACCTGACCCGCATTGTTGAAGATGGCGCCGTCCGGTGCGGTAGCAACGATGGTCACCAAGTCTTTGCCTTCGAATTCTGTTCCCGGCACGAGGTTGTTTAGGTTATTTACATAGGTTTGCAGATGCTTACCATAATGGTAATCTATAGTTTGCTGACTGATTACAGGTTCCAACGCATTGTTTGCGTAAGGAAGTTTAGGCATTTCGTAAGTCATAATTGTCATCATTAGAGTCATTAATAATGTATTCATAAGTTCTGTTATTTAGTTTTGGAACTTTATTCTATAAACGCGATAACCTGTCAAAATGTTCGCCCTTGTCCAAAGCTTTTCATATCTTTGCCCCAGTTTACCTTTTAATAAGATGATACGGATATGCCCGATTATATAGAAGAACTGAATGAAGGACAGCGTGCGGCAGTGCTCTACAACGACGGCCCCTCGCTGGTGATAGCCGGTGCCGGTTCGGGAAAGACGCGTGTGCTGACCTACAAGATAGCTTATCTGTTGGAGAACGGCTATCAGCCCTGGAACATCCTTGCCCTGACTTTTACCAACAAAGCAGCGCGCGAAATGAAAGAGCGCATTGCCCGCCAGGTAGGAGTGGAGTGTGCCCGCCACCTGTGGATGGGGACTTTCCATTCCATGTTCCTGCGCATGCTCCATGTAGAAGCGCAGCACCTGGGATTCACTTCACAGTTCACCATCTACGATACTGCGGACAGCAAAAGTCTGTTGCGCTCCATCATCAAGGAGATGCAGTTGGACGAGAAAGTTTATAAACCCGGTACGGTGCAAGCCCGCATCTCCAATGCCAAGAACCACCTCGTCACCCCCGCCGCTTATGCCAATAATAAAGAAGCCTACGAGGGCGACTGTGCGGCAAAGATGCCCGCCATCCGCGACATCTACCGTCGCTATTGGGAGCGTTGCCGGCAGGCGGATGCGATGGACTTCGACGATCTGCTGTTCTATACTTTCCTGCTGTTCCGCGACCATCCCGAAGTGCTGGCCCGCTACCAGGAGCAGTTCCGCTATATCCTGGTCGATGAGTACCAGGACACCAACTTTGCACAGCACAGCATCGTGTTGCAACTTGCCAAGAACCATCAGCACGTATGCGTAGTGGGCGACGATGCACAGAGCATCTACTCTTTCCGCGGGGCGGACATCGACAATATTCTGTACTTTACCAAAGTCTATCCCGATACAAAAGTTTTCAAGCTGGAACAGAACTACCGTTCTACCCAGACCATTGTCTGTGCAGCCAACAGTCTGATAGAGAAAAACCAGCGGCAGATACGCAAAGAAGTCTTCTCCGAGAAAGAGAAAGGCGAGGCTATTGGCGTCTATCAGGCCTATAGCGATGTGGAAGAAGGAGATATCATAGTCAACAAAATAGCCGAACTGCGGCGCGAGAACAACTATGTCTACTCGGACTTCGCCATCCTCTATCGCACCAACGCCCAAAGCCGCATCTTCGAGGAAGCCATGCGCAAGCGCAGTATGCCTTATCGCATTTATGGCGGCCTGTCCTTCTATCAGCGCAAAGAGATAAAAGATGTCATTGCCTACTTTCGCCTGGTGGTGAATCCTAATGACGAAGAGGCTTTCAAGCGTATCATCAACTATCCGGCACGGGGCATCGGCGATACTACGGTAGGCAAAATCATCTCTGCCGCCACAGACCATAACGTCAGCCTGTGGGCAGTGCTTTGCGAACCGTTGACCTACGGACTGAACTTCAATAAGGGCACCATCGGAAAGTTACAGGGCTTTCGCGATTTGATATTTGGCTTTATGGCTTCTGTAACCGAGAAGAATGCCTACGAAATAGGGGCAGATATTATCCGCCAATCCGGCATCATCAACGATGTCTGCCAGGATAATTCTCCCGAAAACCTGAGCCGCAAGGAGAATATTGAGGAATTGGTGAACGGCATCAGCGACTTCTGCTCGCAACGGCAGGAGGAGGGGAACCCGAACATCCTGTTGGGTGACTTCCTGTCGGAAGTATCTTTGCTCACCGACCAGGATTCGGACAAGGGCGGCGATGACGAGAAAATCACCTTGATGACCGTCCACTCCGCCAAGGGGTTGGAATTCAAGAATGTGTTTGTAGTGGGGATGGAAGAGAACCTCTTCCCCAGCGGCATGGTGGGCGACTCGCCCCGCGCGCTCGAAGAAGAGCGCCGGCTGTTCTATGTAGCCATCACCCGTGCCGAGGAGCACTGCTTCCTGTCGTATGCCAAGACGCGCTTTCGCTATGGAAAGATGGAGTTTGGCAGTCCCAGCCGCTTCTTGAAGGATATCGACGTGCGTTTCCTGCGTCTGCCGCAAGGTACTGCAAGCGAAGCCCCATCCATTCCGCGTCCCAAGCAGCAGATTTTTGCACCGACCGTTCCCCGCAACCTGAAGCGGGTGACACCTTCTTCATCATCTTCTTCCGTTGCTTCCTCGCCCGGCGGCAGTGCTGCGTCCAACAGTGTGCGGCAAGGACAACTTATTGAGCACGAGCGTTTCGGCTTGGGCGAAGTGCTGAAGGTAGAAGGCGAAGGAGACAATGCCAAAGCAACCATCCGCTTTAAGAATGCGGGCGACAAGCAACTTTTATTGCGTTTTGCGCGTTTCAAAGTCATCGGCTGACGGCGGAACGTAGCAAGCAGATTATTTCACGGCATGGAACTGAGAGTT
Organism: uncultured Bacteroides sp.; assembly: GCA_905203765.1. Taxonomy (GTDB): domain Bacteria; phylum Bacteroidota; class Bacteroidia; order Bacteroidales; family Bacteroidaceae; genus Bacteroides. The sequence continues at coordinate 1,489 of CAJKXC010000033.1, read as the reverse complement.
TCACGGCATGAAACCGGTAGTTTCATTAAATGAAACTCGGAGTTTCAAGTAATGAAACTGGGAGTTCCAAACAGTGAAACTGGAAGTTTCTTAAAGTGAAACTGTTGGTTTCCTATTGAGAAACTCTTCGTCCCCCGGTGAGAGGCGGCAACAATGATTCCGTAATGACAAATTAATAATAGATATGATAGACTTTTCCCTTTTTCCTTCCCCCTGTTATATTATGGAGGAAGAGCTGTTGAGGAAGAACCTCACCCTGATAAAGAACGTAGCCGACCGTGCGGGCGTAGAGATTATTCTTGCCTTCAAGTCCTTCGCCATGTGGCGTTCGTTCCCCATTTTCAGGGAATACATAGACCACTCTACAGCAAGCTCCGTCTACGAAGCCCGTTTGGCACTCGAAGAATTCGGCAGCAAGGCGCACACTTACTCTCCGGCATACACCGAAGCCGACTTCCCCGAAATAATGCGTTGCAGCAGTCACATTACGTTCAACTCCCTGGCACAGTTCCACCGCTTTCATCCTGCGGTCGTTGCCGAGGGCAGTGGCATCTCTTGCGGCATCCGTATCAATCCCGAATATTCCGAAGTGGAAACGGAACTCTATAACCCTTGTGCTCCCGGCACCCGCTTCGGAGTGATGGCGGAGCAACTTCCCGAGACTCTCCCCGACGGCATTGACGGCTTCCATTGTCACTGCCACTGTGAGTCTTCTTCCTATGAACTGGAGCGTACCTTGCAACATCTGGAAGATAAATTCTCCCGTTGGTTCCCTCAAATCAAGTGGGTGAACCTGGGTGGCGGTCATCTAATGACCCGCAAAGACTACGATGTAGAGCATCTCATCCGTCTGTTACAGGGACTGAAAGCGCGCTATCCGCATCTGCGCATCATCCTCGAACCCGGTTCCGCCTTCACCTGGCAGACCGGCGTACTGACGTCCGAAGTCGTAGATATTGTTGAGAATCGCGGCATTCGCACCGCCATTCTCAACGTCAGCTTCACCTGCCACATGCCCGACTGCCTGGAAATGCCCTACCAACCCGCCGTCCGTGGCGCCCGGATGGGGAACGACGGTCCTTATATTTACCGTCTTGGCGGTAATTCCTGCCTGAGCGGTGACTACATGGGGCTTTGGAGCTTCGACCACGAACTGAAGATAGGCGAACGAATCATCTTCGAAGATATGATACATTACACCATGGTCAAGACCAATATGTTCAACGGCATCCATCATCCTGCCATCGCCTTATGGACCGCAGGGGAGACAGCTAAAGTATTCAAGCAATTTTCTTATGAAGATTATCGTGACCGAATGAGTTGATAATCAAAAGTCTGCTTACACTTATTATCGGATTGTACACTTTTCTGTGTGAAAAAAGTATGCCGAATGTTTGCAGGTTTGCGGAAAATATCTACCTTTGCATCCGCAATCGCGGAAATAGCTCAGTTGGTAGAGCATAACCTTGCCAAGGTTAGGGTCGCGAGT
>CAJKXC010000032.1 GCA_905203765.1 uncultured Bacteroides sp. | reverse complement strand
CTGGTGGTATACTTTTCAATTATTTTAGTGGAATACTTTTTAGTTATTATCTACAGTATGGTAAATTTCAATATAATAGATACCATTGGCCGTGGAATCAAGAAAATTTTCACTGAACCAAACAACAATGGCGTTGCTTCCCTATGCCAGACTATCAAATAGAACAGGCCAAATAGGAGATTACGATCAAGATTTATGGCAAACTCATCGATGAAAAATACTATAGGTTGTTGAAGGCCCCCCCAATCTATCCTTATACGACTGTATAGCTTTAGATATGGTGCAAAAACATGAGACTATAGACAAGGAGATGGCTGCTCGCTTAAGGAAACTTCATGAAAGTCGCTACCCCAAATTGCTTCTTTCGGAGTATGTCGCCAAAACGGCTGACGACAATGAACTGAAAACAGAATACATCAAGAACTGTAGCTTTAACAACCTTCATTTCAAGAAAATGATTATTCCATATCTGCGTTTATTGGGTGGTGCCACCAGAGGTGAACTAAACACATTGTTACAATCAAAGCTTTCTAGTTGAGGTTATTAATGTTTAGTTGAACTCAATAAAAACAAAATTATATATTATTCGGAAATAAAATTAAAGAATTTAGAGAAAATCAAGGACTACTGCAACGCCATCTGGCAGCTGTTTTAGAGATTGATATACCAATGTTCAGCAAGATAGAACGTGGTAACAGACGGGCAAAACGTGAACAGGTAGTTAACTTGCAGAGTTACTACATCAAGACAAGAAAGAACTAAGCAACGATGTAATCAGTGTTGCTCAAAAGCAAATTAGTGTATAGTTATCATTGCTTATTAATGTTTACTTTTCCTTATCATAACAAGTAGCCATATTTACGCCATAAATATGTAATAAACTGATTAATAATATTATTTATATTCGAGGAAGTGAAGTAAGAATCACTAACAAGATAAATGAGAAAAGCCGTAAATCATTGATTTACGGCTTTTCTTTTTTATCATTATTTCTTTTTTATCTCTTCTTCAATATGCTATTCACCACCCGTATCGAAGATACCAGCTTATTGGTCGAAGTAAATACATCTACATTCCACACGTGCGAGGAACGGCCTTTATGGACGATGGTACCGATGGCACGCACCGTATCTCCCTCGTGCGCCGAAGAAATGTGATTGCCGCTGACCTGCATACCTACTACGATTTCGTCGGGCTGGCAGGTAATCATGGAGCCGAGTCCGGCAACCGTTTCTGCCAATGCAAGGGTGGCGCCGCCATGCAGGATGCCGAAAGGCTGGCGGGTACGTTCGTCTACCGGCATGGTTGCTTCTACGCGGTCTTCGGCAGCATAAGTATATTGTATTCCCAGGTTGCCCATCAGCGCATGACGTGCCCGGGCGTTCAGTTGATCCAAAGGTATTTCGGCGGCATGGACTTCTGCCAGGATTAATTTCTCTACAGCCAGGGCTACGCCGTCTTCTTCGTTCGAAGCTGTCACATGGTCGGCACATACTTTTACGGAATCCTGCGCATGTCCCATTGCTACGCCTACACCTGCCAGTTGGAGCATGGTTACGTCGCATACACCGTCTCCGATGGCAATGACTTCCTCGCGTTTTACACCCAGATTTTCCAGCAAGGCACCCAGGGTATTCGCTTTATCAACCCCGCAAGGTACTACTTCCAGGAAATAGGGTTCGGAGCGGAAAACGTCCAGAGTCCCTGCCAAGCGTCTCTTCCAGTGTTCTTCCAGTCCAATTAGCGCTTCTTCGTCGTCACTGACCAGCATGCACTTGCAAGGCGCAAAATCGATAGCGGTGGAGAACTCGTCTTCTTCGATTACAATCAGGTCGTTCAGTCGAGCTTCGTCCTGAATATATTTATTTTCGGGCTGATTGGTCAAGAGGGTATCGTCATGATAAGTAAATATATCGAAACCATTCTTGTGTGCTTTCTTTTCCAGATAAGGCAACATCTCCGGGTTGATGCGCCGTTCAAACAAGATTTCTCCGTTCTGAGCGTTGATAATCTGACAGCCATTGTACGACAGGATGAATCCGCCGTAATTGCCCAATTCAAGGGCTTTTGCCAGTGGCATCAATCCATAGGTCGGTCTGCCGGATGCCAATACAATCCGTACTCCCATTTGTTGAACTTTCAGCAGGGCAGCTAATGTCCGTTTGCTGATTTCCCTCTCGTCGTTGAGGAGTGTTCCATCTACATCAAGAACTAATAACTTGTATTTCATGGCAACTTTTTTTAGTGGTTAGGTTACAAAGTTAGGAAATGAAAACTACAATGGTAATTAATTTCTCAGTTTTTGATTTAATAATTGATAAAAGGTGTTTTTTGTTTTCGACTTTTAGAGGGGGGATGGCAATATGCTATTTAGTATTTCGGGATTGTATGTATTTCATAGGAGTGAATGTAATACCGTTAACTTTCTGCTTATCAGATGATTTGTCAAATCCAAGATTTTGATAAAAAGGAATGGCATAAGTAGATGAGTTGACTGTAATTTCATCTGTAGGACAATCGTTGAGAAAGTAATTGAATAGATTCCTGCCGATGCCTCTTCTATGGTATTCTTTGCGAATGAAGAATAAGGATATATGTTTCCCTGTATGTTTAGTCCCAATGATGCCTATCAACTTTCCTTTCTCGAATGCTCCGTAGATCGTCAATTCGTCCATCGCTTGTTCGCTAAAAATGAAATCTTTGAAAGTTTGTAAGCCTTCTTCGTCAAAGTCTTCCGTACCGCATTGCATATAGATATTCAGTGCTAACAATGCAGCTTGTTCGTATTCTGCTCTTTCTAATTTGCGTATCATATCTTTATTCTTTTAGGAAATTATATATATGCTGCTTGATTATATCATGTTGTTCTTTAGATCCTTGATGTCCCATGTCACTGTGAGTGATACCCTTTAGTTTGATTATTGTGATATGATATTTCTGTTGCTCTTCTACTGTTGGAAGAACTCCGGGGTCTGCTTCATAATCGCTTCCTCGGAGAGAATATATTTGAGGATTAGAACTTCTTGGCATGATCATTCTTCGATGATCCATTGATATAGCTTTTTTTATTAAATCAGGATGTTCTGTAGCCAGTAGCATAGTCATGTCTCCCCCGTTAGAGTGGCCGATCATTGTTACATCTTCCCAATTCAGTTCCGGCTTTAGTTTCCGAAATTCATGTATGGTAAATAAAATATTTTGTACTCCTCGTTGCCAATTGGGCATACGGGTTTCCATAAAATTACCTTTCATTGCTAATAAAGGATCATTAGGAAGCTCATGTTGTATACTAATAACATAATATCCTTTTTCAGAGAGAAAACGGGTTAAGTATGAGTAACTTTTGTTAGAAGTAGGGTTTTCGTTCCCGTCATAACCATGATTAAAGATTATGATTGGATTATGCTTGCTTACTTCTCCAGGTTGATAAACAGCAATGGATATAGGTCGGTTTCGTATAGAGTCGAAAAGGCAAGTTGTGAACTCACTTTGAGCAAAGCTTTTTGCTATGGCAATGAAAGCTAAAGTTAATATAAATATTGCGTTTTTGAATTTCATAATTATACTGATTATCTGGCAAAGATATTCTTTTTGGGGCATATTGGGAAAACTTTACTTTGTTTATGCAGAAATATATTCTTATCTTTGCCCACGTTTTGTTCCGCATCCTCTGTTCGGGGGATCGGATGAAAAGGGAATCGGGTGCAAATCCCGGACAGTCCCGCTGCTGTGAGTTTCATGTGTGGGGTATCACACTTAATGCCACTGTTCTAAGGAAGGATGGGAAGGCGATACACCGGAAACGAGTCAGAAGACCTGCAAAACTTTCGTCTCTTTGTGTCTTCGAGGAAAGGACATGAGAAGTACATGTTATAATCTGTTTATTTATGATTAAAAGTAACCCATCTTGTATTCGGGTACGACTCTTTTTATGTCTCTTTATGGCATGTGTATGCTTTCATCTGCATGCACAAGAGTTGGGAGATAGCATTGCCGGAAAGGTACATTCCATTCCGGAAGTGAATGTGAAAGGGCGTCGTGTGTCACCTTCGCTCACGTCGGCTGCACCGTTGCAGCAGATGAAGAAAATTGAAATGGAGCGGTTGGGAGTGTTGGACGTTGCGGATGCTGTCCGTCATTTCTCCGGGGTCAGTGTCAAGGATTATGGCGGAATTGGCGGATTAAAGACTGTGTCCGTACGTAGTCTGGGGGCACAACATACAGCAGTTAGCTACGACGGAGTGACGGTAAGTAATTGCCAGTCCGGCCAAATAGATATTTCCCGTTTCTCATTGGACAATGTTTCGGAACTGACACTGAGCATCGGGCAAAGCGATAATATTTACCAGACTGCAAAGATGTTCGCTTCTGCCGGTGCACTGAGCATTGAAACAGCAAAGCCGGACTTTGATGAACGTCCGTTCCGGCTGATAGCCAACTTAAATGCCGGTTCCTATGGCTTGGCCAATCCATCTTTATTTTATGCGCAGAAGTTGAACGGCATTTTCAGCCTTACAGGCTATGCGAACTATTTGCGGGCAGACGGCAATTATCCCTTCAAACTGAAAAACGGTACTAAATGGATAGATTCTAAACGGAATAACAGCGATATAGAGACGTATCGGGCAGAAATCAATCTGTTTGCTACCTTGAGCAGTAAGCAGGATTTGAAAGCGAAAGCCTATCTTTTCGATTCGGAAAGAGGATTGCCCGGGGGAGTGATTTATGATAATACCTATGCCGCCGAACGACTTTATGACCGTAATTATTTCGGCCAGTTGAAATACGAAAACCGTTTCTCTGAAAAGTGGAAACTGCAAGCAAGCGGAAAATTCAACTATACCTGGAATCGCGATTATAATAAAGAATCTTCGGGCATTACCGACGATCGTTTCCGTCAGACGGAGACTTATCTATCCGCTACACTATGGACCGAACCGTTGAAAGGATTATCGTTCTCCTTTGCACAGGATTTTGCTTATAATTATCTGTCAACTACTTTGGAGAGTAATCAGTCTCCCGAACGTTTTACGTATCTGACCGCTGTTGCTGCGCGTTATAGCAACAAGAGATTTTCTGCTACGGCTTCCCTGCTGAATACCTTTATTACAGAGGATGTGCGTACGGGTGACGCTGCCGACGACCGCAAGCATCTCTCGCCGGCAGTCAGCTTGTCGTGGAAACCTTTTGATTTCGGATTACGTTTCCGGGCTTCCTACAAAGACATATTCCGGGTACCGACATTCAATGATTTGTATTATCTGAAAATAGGGAATAATAATCTGAAACCTGAAACCACCCGACAAGTCAATTTAGGGACTACCTGGAATTCCGCTTCACTGGGGTTCATTGATTATCTGAGTCTATCGCTGGATGCCTATTATAATAAGGTGGAAGACAAGATTGTTGCAGTACCTACTATGTTCATCTGGAAGATGAGCAATCTGGGCAAGGCAGAGACAATAGGTATGGATGTGAACCTGGCTGCCGAAATGAAATTGGCAGAGCATTATAAGCTATACCTCATGGGTACTTATAATTATATGCAGGCAGAAGACATCACTGACCGTAACAGTAAGCTATGGCGTAATCAGATTATATACACACCGAAACATTCCGGTTCGGGCAGTCTGACATTGGAAAATCCTTACGTCAACATTACGTATAATTTGCTGTATGCCTCGGAACGGTACTTTATTGCCCAGAATATACCTGCCAATCGCATCGAACCGTACACAGACCACAGCATTTCTCTTTCGCGTGCTTTCAAATGGAAGAAACATTCGTTGCGTGTACAACTGGATGCCCTGAACCTGAGCAACAAAAACTATGAGATAGTCCGTTACTATCCCATGCCGGGACGTAATTACAAGATAACAATCAATTATTATTTATAAACAAATTAAAAAGAAGAAACGATGAAAAAGTATTGGTACAAAGTAGCATTAATGGCTGTAGCGTTAGGTCTGTTTGCAGCTTGTAGTGATGATGACGACGATGAAGTCATACCACCCACACCGCCTGTGACTACTACCGGGGCTTACGTTATTAATACGGGTAATTGGGGTGCTAACAATGGTTCTGTGCAATGGTATGATGTGGAGACTAAAAAGATTAGCAACGATTTGTTTGCCGCAGCTAACGGTGAGGGCATCGGAGATGTGCAAGATTTGTGTGTGTACGGTTCTAAAGTATATATTGCATGTAGTTCGTCTGCCAAGATTGAGATTGTAAATAGAAAAACTTTCAAGAGAGAAAAGACCTTGAACTTGGCAAATGGTGCAGGTGAGCCTATAGAACCGCGTTATTTGACTGCAACAGGTGGAAATGTTTACTTCACATCGTATGATGGGACTGTTTCTAAGATTGATACCGTTAGTTTGGCGGTAGCAGCAACAGTAGAAGTGGGTGACCATCCGGAAGCATTGACTGCCGCCGATGGCAAGTTGTATGTAAACATCTCGGGTTATGGCTCCGGAGATAAGATAGCGGTTGTTAATCTGGCTTCTTTTGCCAAGACGAAAGATATTACGGTATTGTTGAATCCTTATAATGTTTGCTTTACCGGCGAAGACGGAAAGGTATATTTCATCTCTTGCGGCGACTTTGGCAAGACTATTTCCAGTACATTGCAATGCCTCGATCCTGCCACGGACAAAGTGGAGTCGATTTGTAATGCCAGCAGTGCTGCCATAAAAGACAGAAAGGTTTATTTCATTTATGCCGATTATTATTCAAGTGTTCCCGGATCAATCGGAGTATATGATATGGACACTAAAGCAACCACTGAGTTTGTAGCTTTCAGTAATTTCCAGAATCCGGCATTCATTGCGGTAAACCCGACTTCGGGCGACGTGTATATCGGCGACCAGCCACACTCTGCACTCAATGATGTTTATGTATATGGCAGTGACGGCGCCTCCAAAGGTCAGTTTGAAACCGGATATTATACTACTAATATGCGTTTTGTAACCGAATAAGAATATGCAACGAATTTCCAGTTTTTCTATTCTTTGGGTTGCGGTCTTGTTTCTCTCCTCTTGCGGGGGGAGAAGCAAGACTGCTTCTGCTTTAGCTCAAGGTGATACCATCCCCCTGCGTTATGCCGACAACCTGACGCTGGTCGCTTATCCCGACTATACCGTTGCCACCCTGCGCAACCCGTGGGATACGCTGAAAACCTTGCACACCTATGTGCTTGTGCCTGCTGCCGAACCTCTGCCGGTGCACTTGCCGGAAGGGACTGTTGTGCGCACGCCTCTCTCCAAATCGGTAATCTATTCGTCTGTGCATTGCGGGCTGGTGGATAAGTTGGGAGCTTTCGGCAGTATCGGTGGTATCTGCGACTTGAAGTACATCAAGCTGCCGGCTGTACAGACGGCAGTGGCTAACGGCACTATCACAGATTGCGGTGACGGCATGAATCCCGATATGGAGAAGATTATCGACCTGCATCCCGATGCCATCCTGCTTTCTCCGTTCGAGAACAGCGGTGGATATGGACGTATCGAGAAACTGAACATCCCGATTATTGAATGTGCCGACTATATGGAAACATCCGCTTTGGGACGTGCCGAGTGGATGCGTTTCTACGGATTGCTTTTCGGCGTTACCACGAAGGCCGACAGTCTTTTTGCCGAGGTGGATAGTTGCTATCAGCGACTCAAGATGCGTGCGGCGCTTTCGTCGGTATCGCTATCCATAGTCAGCGAGTTGAAAAGTGGCTCGGCATGGTATGTGCCGGGAGGACGCAGTACGATTGGGCGGCTCTTCCGGGATGCTTGCGGGCGGTATGTTTTTGCCGACGACGAGCATAGCGGTTCTGTACCTTTGGCTTTCGAGACAGTGTTCGATAGGGCAGGGGATGCGGATGTATGGACCATTAAGTACAATCGCGACCGCGACATGACCTATTCCGATTTACAGGCGGATTATATCGGCTATACCGGTTTCAAGGCCTTCAAAGAACGGAATATATATGGCTGCAATACGGCAAAAGTGCCCTTCTACGAAGAGACGCCTTTCCGTCCCGACTACCTTTTGGCAGATTTGATACAGATTCTGCATCCCGAAATAGGAGATTTGGGTGGTTTGCGCTATTTTTGCAAACTAAAAGAATAAAGTATATGTCCAAAGGATGGAAATACGGCATCGGCTTGGGAGCAGTCATCCTGCTGCTCTTTATAGCGAATTTGCTGGTGGGATCGGTATCGATTCCGGCAGCAGATGTTTTCCGTATCCTTCTCGGTGGAGAAGGGGGGAAGGCAAGCTGGAACTTCATTCTTTGGGAATCCCGCTTGCCCCAGGCACTGACGGCTTTGCTTTGCGGGGGAGCATTGGCGGTGTGCGGACTGATGTTGCAGACGGCATTCAAGAATCCGCTGGCAGGACCTTCCATCCTGGGAATCAACTCCGGGGCAAGCCTGGGGGTAGCTTTCGTCATGCTGCTGTTTGGCGGCAGCATCACGGCAGGTACTTTCAGCCTTTCCGGTTTCTTCTCCGTACTGGCTGGCGCATTTATCGGCGCCATGCTGATTATGGCACTAATCCTTTTCTTTTCCACCTTGATAAAGAGCAATATCATGTTGCTGATAACGGGCATCATGATAGGCTATATCGCCTCTTCCGCCATCGCCCTGCTGAATTTCTTTGCCACGGCAGAGGGCGTGCAATCTTATATGATTTGGGGAATGGGTAACTTCGGCGGTGTGTCCCTGCAACAGATGCCTGCCTTTGCGCTGGTCACCGTGCTGGGGCTGTTCGGCTCACTGCTGCTGATAAAGCCCCTGAACGCCTTGCTGCTGGGCGAACGCTATGCCGAAAACCTGGGCGTGAACATCCGTCGCGTGCGCAACTGGCTTTTGGTTATCACCGGACTGCTGACTGCCATTACTACCGCTTTCTGCGGACCGGTAGCATTTATCGGTCTGGCTGTGCCCCATGTAGCCCGTATGATATTGGGCACTGCCAATCACAACTCCCTGCTGCCCGTCACCATTCTTAGCGGAGGCGCGGTAGCATTACTTTGCAATCTTATCTGCGTTCTGCCCGGCGAGGCAGGCATCATTCCGCTGAATGCCGTGACACCTATCGTCGGTGCACCGGTCATCATTTACGTGATTATGAGTCAGAGGAATCCTCAGCACTTCAATTAATAATACTCCGCCAGTCACTGCAAAGATGGTGCATCTGTTTTGCAGTAGCGCTGCAAATACTTTGCAGTGACGCTGCAAAACCTTTGCAGTAGCACTGCATAAGCTTTGCAGTAACACTGCAACCGTTCTGCAGTAATACTGCAAAAGTTCTGCAGTAGCAGGGCTATTATATTTTTTCGGAAATTCCGTAGGGTTCTTCCTTTCCCGGCGCTCTTATTTATAGAAACCACTTAAAACCATGCCATATGAAAAACTTAGTAAGATTTACGCTTGGGTGTCTGTTTGTATTTCTATGCTCGGACATCACCCCGTTGATGGCGCAAGACTCCGCTGCCGCGAACGAACTTACCATAACCGGTGTCGTAAGGAATAAGGATAACCGGCGGAAACTGGAAAATGTGAATGTATCTGTTGTCGGAAGCAATATCGGAACAGTGACCAATGCCGACGGAACTTTCTCCCTGAAAGTGCCGGAAGCTGAAGGCTTCCGCGGTTTGGAAGTTTCGCACATCGGCTACCTCAGCACACGCCTCTCACTGGAAGAAATAGAAAAGGAAAAGAACCTGACCGTATGGATGGTTCCTGCTCCCAATCTCTTGAACGAGATTGTGGTCTTCGGCAACAATCCCCGCGCCATAGTGGAACAAGCCATCCTGAAAATCCCTGCAAACTATGCCGCAGCGGATAATATGCTGACCGCCTTCTATCGCGAAACGGTGCAGAAGCGCCGCCGCTACATCAGCGTGTCCGAAGCCGTGATGGACGTCTATAAGACACCTTACATCAACCGCGATGTAGAAAATGACAAAGTGCAATTGCTGAAAGGACGCCGTCTGCTGAGCCAGCGCCAAAGTGATACGCTCGCCGTCAAAGTGCTGGGAGGCCCTAACCTGTCCCTCTATCTGGACATTGTGAAGAACGGCGATGCCCTGCTAAGCGAGGAAAGCCTGAATTACTATGATTTCCGCATGGAAGAACCGGTCAACCTGGACAACCGTATGCAATACGTCATTAGCTTCCGCCCGCGGGTCAGCCTGATGTACGCCTTGTTTATCGGGAAGCTGTATATCGACCATGAACGGCTGTCCTTTACCCGTGCCGAGTTCGAACTGGATATGGCGAACCGTGTGAAAGCCGTGGAGGCCATTCTTCACAAGAAACCCCTCGGGTTACGGTTCCGTCCGCAGGAAGTCAGTTACCTGGTGACTTACAAGCAGCAGGATTCCAAGACCTACCTGAACTACATCCGCAACGTTATCCGCTTCAAATGCGACTGGAAGAAGAAACTCTTCTCCGCCACCTATACCGCTTTCTCCGAAATGGTGGTGACCGACCGGACGGAACACCCCACGACCACTATCTCCAACAAGAACACCTTCAAGCAGAAACAGGTCTTCTACGATTTGGTGGATGAATACTGGAGCGAGGACTTCTGGAAAAGCTATAACATCATAGAACCTACGGAGTCGTTGGAGCATGCCGTAGACAGATTGCGCAAGCAATCCAACTAATTATCTGATAGTTTTCACTATATTTGAGGCAACCAAGAAAACTACCGGGTATGCTGAATGAACTGATTATACTGGCCAAAATAAAAGAGGGCGATATAAAGGCTTTCGAAGAAATCTTCCGCCGATATTATTCCCCTCTTTGCTGGTATGCCGCGGGTATCACGGGTACTGTGGAGTCTGCCGAGGAGATTGTGGAAGAACTCTTCTACGTGCTTTGGAAGAATCGGGCGGATTTACAAGTATTCCAGTCCGTTAAGAGCTATCTCTACCGGTCGGTGCGAAACGAGGCGGTTCAGTATTGCGAGCATCAGGAAGTGAAGGAACGCTACCGGGCATCTGTGATGAAAGGCGAAGAGCCGGACGATTCATCCGACCCGCACTGCCAGATGGAATATCAGGAACTTCAAAACCTGATTCAGCATACGCTCGGGAAACTGCCCCAGCGCCGCCGGCAGATTTTTGAAATGCATCGCATGAAAGGAATGAAATATGCAGAAATAGCCGCATCGCTCTCATTGTCCGTCAAGACGGTAGAAGCGGAAATGACCAAGACGTTGCGGGTGCTGCGAAATGAAATAGATAACTATATCCAGACTAAATAATGGAAATAAATAAGATGAAAACAAGAACAGACGAGGCGTGGGAACGGCTTTACGCCCGTTTCGAGGCAGATAACTTGCTGGCAGATGCCGGGAGCAATCCGGCGGTGCGCCGCAACCTCTACCTGAGATGGGGAGCGGTGGCAGCGGCTGTGATTGCCGGAATTGTATGTCTGGCAGCGTGGTGGGTTATGCCGGAGCAGGCGGGAGATATACGCAACTTTGTGACGCAAGAGAACCAGGAAGTCGCGACTTTAGTCCAAACCCTTGAAGACGGTTCGGTGGTATATCTGGCAAAAGAAAGCACCCTGCAATATCCCGAGCATTTTGCCACAGACAGGCGGGAGGTAAACCTTCAAGGCGAAGCCTTCTTCGACATTGCCCGCAAACCCGAACAAACCTTTACGATTGAAACCGCGAAAGTACTTGTAGAGGTGCTGGGAACAGCTTTTGACGTCAGGAGCAAGGAAGATATTCCTTTCAGCCTCTCCGTGAAGCGGGGACAGGTGAAGGTTTCGTTGAAGCAGGGCGGGCAGACGCTACTGGCGAAGGCGGGCGAAACGGTAACCTTGCAGTCGGGAGAACTTCTTTTGAGTAAGACGAAACACCCGGAACCGTTCGACCGTTATATAAAGAACATCCGTTTCAAGGACGAATACCTTGAAAACGTGTTGCGTGCCATTAACAAGGAGTCTGCCGATTGGCAGATAGAGACTGCCTCTCCGGCTTTGGGCAAAAGAAAGCTGACTGTAGAATTTGCCAATAATTCTCCGGAGTCCGTAGCCGAACTGATTGGCTGGACATTTAACCTGAAATGCACGCGACAAGGCAATAAGCTGATTTTATCGGAATAAGATATGAGACTACTTCGTTTCTTTGCCATTCTATTGGGAATGCTCTTCATGGCCGGCGATGCAAGAGCAGACGGAGGTGATGCGTTGGATCGCATCATCCAGCTTCCTAAGGCGAAAGAAACGATCTACTCCCTATTAGGAAAGATATCGGAGCAATCCGGTTATCTGTTTATATACGACAGTAAAGTCATCAACAACGATTCTATTGTAAAGGTAAAGAAGATGAATTGTTCCGTGCGCCGTGCCATCTACGAAATTACCGGCAGCAAGGACCTTGAATTGAAGGTATTAGGACAACATATATTGATTACGAGGGCGGCAGAGAAGGTAACAATGGAAAAAACGGTCGCGCTGCCGCCCCAGCCGACGTACTCCACCATCACCGGCGTCCTGCTCGATAAGGAGACGGGAGAGCCTGTTACCAGCGCCTCTGTCATAGTGCAAGGCACTTCCTTGGGAAACATCACCAACCAAAACGGAGAGTTCAGGCTTCATCTGCCCGATTCTCTGAAGAATTATCCTCTTACTTTCTCTCACTTGGGATACGTGGGGCAATCCGTAGAAGCTGCCGCACTGGAAGGGCGAAGCAATGTCTTGAGCCTCGAGCCTCGGGTTGTTCCCTTGCAGGAAGTCTTGATTCGCCTGGTAGAACCCAAACGGTTGCTTCGCGAAATGATAGAACGCCGCAGCAAGAATTATTCCTCTTCACCGGTTTACCTGACTACCTTTTACCGGGAAGGGGTGCAGTTGAAAAATAAATTCCAAAGCCTGACGGAAGCCGTTTTCAAGGTCTATAAATCTCCTACGATGGAACCCGAGACTGCCGACCAGGTGAAGTTGCTTAAAATGAGCCGGATTGATAACCGTGAGAAGACGGACAGTGTCGTTGCCAAAATCAGGTCGGGCGTGGAGGCTTGCCTGCAACTGGACATTATGAAGCATATCCCCGATTTCCTTTCTCTCGGAGCGAATGGAGAGTTATATGCTTATACTTCCGGCGACATTGTTTTTGTGGACGACCGGAGCGCCAACGTCATCTACTTTGAGCAAAGGCAAGGGATAGGGGAGCCGCTGTTTTGCGGAGAACTGTACATCGACTCGGAGAACAGCGCTTTGTTGCGGGCACGCTTTGAAATTCAGCCTAAATATATTAAGGAAGCAACCGGCAGTTTCGTAATACGCCAGGCGCAGAAGACCCGGCTCACCACGCAGAAGATAGCCTACACTGTCTCCTATAAGCCGTGGAACGGTACTTACTACATCCACCATATCCGCGGAGATCTTTTTTTCAAGATGAAAAGGAAACGTTTCTCATTCAGCAACCCGATCCTTCATACCTGGTTTGAGATGGTGACGTGCCGGATTGATAACGAAAATGTAACGCGCTTCCCCCGGTCGGAACGGCTGCCTACGCGTACCGTATTTGCCGAAACGGACTTCAAGTACGATAAGAACTTTTGGGAAGACTTCAACGTAATCCCGCTGGAAGGCGAACTCGAAAAGATTATTGAGCAAGTGTCCCTAAAGATAGAGCAGACCGGAAATCCTTGATTAAAACACCTCAATCGTTTGCATGATTAGATTGTGATTTTTACACTAAAAGTCCTTCTATTTTTGTTTTTTATTGTAATTTTGCCCCCGGTATTAGTTTTAATTAAAGATTGTAATTATGAAACTACCTGAAGATCCGGTGATGCTGTATAGCTTCATCAACACAAAACTACGTGACTTCTATCCTTCTCTGGATGCACTCTGTGAGGATATGAACGTGGAAAAGGAGGACATTGTACGAAAACTGAAATTAGTAGGATTTGAATACAATCCTACCAAGAACCGGTTTTGGTAAATAATGTTTCTGTATAAAACAACTCCCGTTGCTTGTTGTTGTAAGGCGCAAGTGATGGGAGTTGTTTTTTTATGGAACTTTGGGATAAGACAAAAAAACTTTGGACGAAAGTCAAGAACTGGAAGACGGTCCGCGGCTGGCACATCTGGAAGCTGAAGCTGGTGGATGCCCGGTTATACTTTGTCAGTATGTTCGTGGGGCTGCTGACGGGACTGGTCGCCGTACCCTATCATTATCTTCTCTACTACTTTTTCCATCTTCGCAGTGACTTCTTCGCTTCCCGTCCGGCGTGGTACTGGCATATTCCGTTATTTCTTTTCTTTTGGGGCATCCTCATTCTTGTTTCGTGGCTGGTGAAGAAGATGCCGCTCATCACCGGTGGAGGCATACCTCAGACCCGCGGAGTCATCAATGGGCGCATCACCTACAAACATCCTTTCATCGAGCTGGTTTCCAAATTTGTAGGCGGCATTCTTGCCTTCTCGGCAGGGCTGTCCTTAGGACGTGAGGGGCCTTCCGTACAGATAGGGTCTTATGTCGGGAACCTGGTGTCGCGCTGGACGCGTATCTTGAAAGGAGAGCAGAAACAACTGCTTGCTGCCGGTGCCGGAGCAGGGTTGGCGGCAGCTTTTGCGGCGCCGCTGGCATCTTCGCTTATCGTAATCGAGTCCATCGAACGTTTCGATGCACCTAAAACCGCTATTACTACTTTGCTGGCAGGCGTGGTGGCAGGGGCGGTGGCAAGTATGGTTTTCCCGGTGAATCCCTATCATCTGATAGAGGTGACGGAACCGATATTCACTTTCTTTATCCAGATGAAGTACTTTCTGATATTGGCGGTGGTTATTTCCATCTGCGGAAAGTTTTATTCGTCCATTATGGTTTCTTTCAAGCGTGTGTATGCCAAAGTCCAGTCACCGGCACATATCAAGATGCTCTATCTGTTGCTGGTAGCTTACGTCATTTCGCTGATGCAGGTCAACCTGACGGGTGGGGGTGAGCAGTTCCTGCTGGCGCAGGCACAGAACGGCAGTACGAATATTATGTGGGTAACGGCTATCATGTTGCTGCATTTCGGTTTTTCGGTTTTTTCCGTTTCTTCGGGTTTACCGGGCGGTAGCTTCATCCCGACTTTGGTAACGGGCGGTTTGTTGGGGCAGATAGTCGGCCTGATAGGTGTGAAGTACGGCATCATCGGACAGGAAAATGTAAGCTATGTGATGCTGATTTCGATGTCCGCTTTCCTTGTGGCAGTTATCCGCACGCCACTTACCGCCATTGTGCTGATTACGGAAATCACTGGCCATTTCGAGGTCTTTTATCCTTCGGTCGTTGTGGGCGGACTGACTTATTACTTTACGGAACTTCTGCAAATGAAACCGTTCAACGTCACCCTGTACGAAGACATGATTCATGCCCCCGACTTCAAGGAAGAGGAACGCTATACGCTTTCCGTGGAAATAATGACGGATTCCTACCTCGATGGCAAACTGGTGGATGAACTTTCCCTGCCGGAACGTTGTATCATCATCAATGTGCACCGGGACGGAAAAAACCTGGTCCCCGCAGGAACACGTTTGATTCCGGGGGACCAGGTTCAGATTGAAATGGATTCGCAGGACATAGAGAAACTCTACGAACCGCTTGTCAGTATGGCAAATATTTATTAAGCCAGATTGCCGATTTCGTCCAGATTCTTCTGGATGTCGGTATCTGTCAGTTCGTAGTTCACCAAGTCACCGGAGAGATACTTGTCGTATGAAGTCATATCGATAAGCCCGTGACCGGATAGGTTGAACAGGATCACTTTCTCTTCGCCCGTTTCCTTGCACTTGTTGGCTTCCTGGATGGCGGCAGCAATGGCGTGGCAGGATTCCGGTGCGGGAATGATTCCTTCTACCTGTGCAAAGAGGCAACCGGCCTCGAATGATTCCAATTGCTTGATGTCTACCGCTTCCATATATCCGTCTTTCAACAACTGCGAAACGATGACGCCTGCACCGTGGTATCGCAAACCGCCTGCATGGATATTGGCAGGCGCAAAGTTGTGTCCCAGTGTGAACATAGGCAGCAGCGGCGTATATCCGGCTTCATCACCGAAGTCGTATTGGAATTTGCCGCGCGTCAGCTTCGGGCACGAAGCCGGTTCGGCAGCTACGAAGCGCGTCTTTTTTCCGTCGAGGATGTTGTGGCGCAAGAAGGGGAAAGCAATACCGCCAAAGTTGGAACCGCCGCCGAAGCAAGCGATAACCGTATCGGGATATTCGCCCGCCATTTCCATCTGCTTCTCGGCTTCGAGGCCTATCACCGTCTGGTGCAGGGCAACGTGGCTCAATACGGAACCAAGTGTATATTTACAATTCGGTGTAGTCTGTGCCAGTTCGATAGCCTCGGAGATGGCAGTTCCCAACGAACCCTGATAATTGGGATGCGCAGTCAGAATATCCTTTCCGGCACGGGTGGACATGGAAGGCGACGGAGTGACCTGCGCACCGAATGTCTGCATGATGCTGCGGCGGTAAGGCTTCTGCTCATAGCTGATTTTTACTTGGTAGACAGCTGCTTCCAGTCCGAAGAGGCGGGCTGCATAGGCGAGCGAAGCGCCCCATTGTCCTGCACCGGTTTCGGTAGTGACGTTGGTAACTCCCTCTTTCTTACAGTAATACGCCTGTGGAATAGCCGAGTTCAACTTATGCGACCCCATCGGGCTTACACTTTCGTTCTTGAAGTAGATATGTGCCGGGGTGCCGATTGCTTTTTCCAGTCCATAGGCACGCACCAGCGGAGTGCTGCGATAGTATTTGTACATTTCGCGCACTTCTTCGGGGATTTCAATCCAGGCATCAGTCTGGTTCAGTTCCTGGCGACAAAGTTCTTCGGCAAAGATGGGAAATAAATCTTCCGCTTTCAGCGGTTGCTTGGTGCCGGGGTGAAGCGGAGGCATAGGCTTGTTCACCATATCGGCCTGTATATTATACCAATAACGTGGAATTTCCTCTTCGGGAAGAATGAATCTTTTTGTCTTGTTGCTCATAGTGGTTAAAATTGTTAATGATTCGAAGCCCAAATGTAGTTATTATTTTTAAACCATTTTCTTTTTCCTTTTGTTTTTTGTATATGAAGGCAGATTTGTATAAGTTTGCCGCTTCTTACTAATCGATATTTGTATGAAGATTTATCATAAATTTCTTCTGTATCAAAATAAATGGATTCACCCTTACGTACGGATGATCTTGGGAGTCATAACTTCCATCACTTATCTGGCGTCCATCCTGCTCATTGCAGGGGTGGTCTATGAACACGGATTTACCATTTCCGCCGCCGAGGCACATCAACTTCAACGCTTGTACCATGCTGTGTGGATTGTATTTATGGCAGACGTCACTCTGCGCATCTTGTTGGAATATAAGGATACGCGGCGCACGTTCAGCAAACTGACGTGGGTGCTTACTATCCTGCTTTACCTTACGCTTATCCCGGTCATCTTTCACCGGCCGGACGAGGAAGGGGCTATTCTGCAATTCTGGGAGTTCCTGAACGGAAAGCTATACCACCTTGTCTTATTGCTGCTGTTCTCTTTCCTGAGCCTTTCCAACGGACTGGTGCGGTTGCTGGGACGGCGTACCAATCCCTCATTGATTCTGGCGGTCAGCTTCCTGATAATCATACTTATAGGTACAGGTTTGCTGATGCTTCCACGCTGTACGGTAGCGGGCATTTCGTGGGTCGATTCGCTGTTTATCTCCACCAGTGCGGTGTGCGTCACGGGGCTGACTTCGGTAGACGTGGCTTCTACGTTTACCACGACGGGCTTTGTGGTGATTATCCTGCTTATTCAGATTGGCGGCTTGGGAGTGATGACGCTGACGAGCTTTTTTGCCATGTTCTTCATGGGTAATACGTCGCTCTACAATCAGCTGGTGGTGCGCGATATGGTCAGTTCCAATTCACTGAACTCGCTGCTTTCCACTTTGGTTTATATTCTTGGCTTCACGCTGGTGATCGAGGGAATCGGAACACTGGCTATCTGGGGAAATATCCACGGTACGATGGGGATGGACCTTCAGGAAGAACTGGCTTTCTCGGGCTTCCATGCTATTTCGGCATTCTGCAATGCCGGGTTCTCCACGTTGCCGGGCAATCTGGGCAATCCGCTGGTGATGACCGGGCATAATCCGTTCTATATTTATATCTCCCTGCTGATTATCCTGGGTGGTATCGGCTTCCCTATATTGGTGAACTTCAAGGATATTATCCTTTATCATCTGCACCGTCTGTGGAAGTTTGTGCGTACATGGCATTGGGACGGACGCCGCTTCTATCATCTGTATAACCTGAATACAAAGATCGTGCTTATCGTCACCTTCCTGCTTCTTCTGCTGGGTACGGTGGGCATTGCCGCTTTCGAGTGGAACGGTGCTTTTGCCGGTATGTCGGTAGCGGATAAGTGGACGCAGGCATTTTTCAATGCATCGTGTCCCCGTACAGCAGGGTTTACCAGCGTAGACCTGGCGGGGATGGGTGTGCAGACGTTGCTGATTTATCTTTTCCTGATGTGGGTAGGCGGCGGCTCGCAGTCTACGGCAGGCGGTGTCAAGGTCAATGCCTTCGCGGTGGTGGTGCTGAATTTGACGGCTGTGCTGCGTGGTACGGAGCGGGTAGAGGTGTTCGGGCGTGAGTTGTCGCACGATTCCATTCGCCGTGCCAATGCTACGGTGGTAATGTCGTTCGGTACCCTGTTCCTTTTTATCTTTGTCATCAGTATGCTGGAACCCAAAGTATCTCTTATGGCCATTACCTTCGAGTGTGTTTCGGCATTGAGCACGGTAGGTTCCAGTCTGAATCTCACCCCGTCGCTGGGCGATGACAGCAAACTGTTGGTTGCCTTGCTGATGTTCATAGGGCGTGTCGGCTTGATAACCCTGATGCTTGGCATCATCAAGCAAAAGAAGCGTACGAAGTATCAGTATCCCAGCGGGCAGATTATTATCAACTAATTAACTATTGAACAAATATGAAATACATTATTATCGGTTTAGGAAATTACGGTCATGTGCTTGCCGAAGAGCTTTCGGCTTTGGGGCATGAGGTGATTGGTGCAGACGAAAATGTCAGTCGCGTAGAAAGTTTAAAGGAAAAGATTGCCACGGCCTTTGTCATCGATGCCACAGATGAGCAGGCTTTGTCCGTTCTTCCGCTGAATACGGTGGATGCGGTGATTGTTGCCATCGGCGAGAATTTCGGTGCATCCATCCGTGTGGTAGCCTTGCTGAAACAGAAGAAGGTGCAACATATCTATGCGCGTGCCATCGACCCCGTTCATCGTTCCGTGCTTGAAGCCTTTGAACTGGAACGTATCCTCACTCCTGAGGAAGATGCCGCCCGTGGCCTGGTACGTTTGTTGGAGTTCGGTGCCAATATGGAGACTTACCGCATTTCGCCCGACTACTATGTCGTGAAGTTCACCGTTCCCGAAAAGTTTGTAGGTTACTATGCCAATGAACTGAATCTGGATAAGGAGTTTGGCTTGAAAATGATTGCCCTGAAACGAGCCGAAACGATGAAAAACAGCCTCGGCATCTCCTTTACCGAGCACAATGTAGTGAACGAACTTCCCGATAACGACCAAATACAGGCAGGCGACCAGCTGGTATGCTACGGGCGCTACAAGGATTTCCAGAAGTTCTGGAAGGCGCTGTAAGTGCAGGAATTTGATATCGTTTCTTAGGGAAAAGTTTATTCCCCATAGAAATCAATAAAAACGATGAACCTTAATAAAGATTTCGACCTCATTTATTATGTTAAAGCGAAAAGTTTTGATTAAACTTTCCGCTTTTCTTTTTGTCATATAGTCGTTGCAACACAATAGGTATAACTAATAGATGGTATTAATTTAAAATGGAATAGAATGATGAAAAGAATAATTTTAATATTGGTAGCTGCCTTCCTGACAGGCGGTATGGTAATGGCGCAGCATGGTCGCCGTGGTGACAAGATGCCCGATCCGAAAACTCGTGCCGAACGCATGACGGAACGGATGGTAAAGGAATATTCCTTGAATGATGCGCAGAAGAAGCAACTGCTGGAAGCCAACCTGGCGCTGGTAGAGCAGACCGGAAATATGCCGATGCATCGACGCCCGGATATGAAGAAGGGTGAACAGAAATGCGATTCATGCAACTGCACCAAGGCTGACAAGCATCACGCCAAGGCCGACAAGCATCACAAGAAAGGTGACAAGCATCATAAGAAAGATGGCAAGTTCGATAAGAAAGACGGCAAGAGAGCACAGCTGACAGATGAACAGCGTGCCCAAAGAAAAGCCGATATGCAGCAGAAGCGTGAAGAAATGCAAGCTGCCCGCACCGCCTATGATGCACAGCTGCAGAAGATTATGACGAAAGACCAGTATGCTGCATACACCAAGAAGATGCAGGAACGGAAAGCCAAAATGGATTCTAAGAGAAAGGCTGGCTAAAAGAAAATTCAGTTTTCAAGGTATTAGTGCGTAAGGGAAAGTTGTTTTATCGGCTTTCCCTTGTATTTTTCCCGCCCTTTTTGTTCCTTTGCCTTATCTATTTATAAAAAACGGAACAATGAAGAAAATAGTTTATATGTTGGCGTGCGCATCGGTCATCTTCTTCACGGCCTGCTCATCGAAGGACAAGAGTGAAAAGGAAGGTGTGCAGACATTGATGCAGGACAGCACAGAGATTGCCGCTCCGCAGCGTATGCAGGTATCTGATGTAAAGACGACTTTCACTTATAAGGGAAAAGAATATCAATCTTCCGTCACCCGCCGGCCGGACGAGACCCTGCCCATCGTAAAGAACGAGCAGGGAGAAAAGTTTATAGACAACCGCATCACCCTGCGCCTCACTTCCGGCGGCAAGCAAGTGGTGGATAAAGTGTTCACCAAAGAGAGCTTTGCCTCGCTGGTCGATGCAACGTTCATGAAATATGCCATCCTCGAAGGGCTGGTTTACGACCAGACCACTCCGCAAGGCATCATCTATGCCGCCAGCGTCTGCTATCCGCAGTCCGACCTCTATGTTCCTATCAGACTGACTATCACGGCAGACGGTAAAATCTCCATGACGCAAGACGAGTTGATGGAAGATTACCAGACGGACAGCATAGACTAACCGCCGGCGGCTTTTCCAGATTGTTTCCAGTTTTACGAACCATCTTTGCCGGTATGAAAATCCTGATTGTAGAAGATGAGCAAGATTTGCGGGAAACCATCCGCACTTCGCTCCTGAAAGAGAAGTTCGTCGTAGAGACTGCCGCCGACTACCATGCGGCGCTGGACAAGATAAACGACTACGACTACGACTGCATCCTGCTGGATATCATGTTGCCCGGCGGAAGCGGCCTGGACTTGCTGCGCGAGCTGAAACGGCTCCGCCGTAGCGACAGCGTACTTATCATTTCCGCCAAAGACTCGCTGGATGATAAAGTGGACGGCCTGGAACTGGGTGCCGACGACTATCTGACCAAACCTTTCCACCTGGCAGAACTCAACGCCCGTGTGAAATCATTGATCCGGCGCCGGCAAGCCAAAGGCGACATGAGCGTCGTCATCGGCAACCTCGTGCTCTATCCCGACGACCGTCGGGCGGAAGTAGGCGGCGCCCCTCTGCAACTGAACCGCAAAGAGTTCGATTTGCTGTCCTACTTTGCTGTCAATCCCAACCGGGTTATCAATAAAATGAGCCTTGCCGAATCGGTGTGGGGCGACAATATAGACCAGGCCGATTCGCTCGACTTCATCTACTCGCAAGTGAAGAACCTGCGCAAGAAGCTGAAGCAGGCCGAAGCTACCGTCGAACTGAAGGCCGTTTACGGCTTCGGCTACAAACTGTCCGAGTTATGAAACTGCTGCACTATACCTACCGCAAGCTCTCGCTGTTGCTCTTCCTGCTGATGGCGGTGTGGGGCGTGCTGTTTTATTATGCCATTATCGACGAGGTGGTGGACGAGACTGACGATACACTGGAGAATTATGCGGACATACTGATAGAAAGTGCACTTCACGACCCTTCGGTGCTCGACACATCGGGCTCGCTGATGTCTACCTACAAGTTCCGTCCCATCTCCGAAGAAGAAGGGCGGGCCTATCATCAGGAGTTTTACGACTCCACCGTCTACATAGAACTGGAGGACGAGGACGAGCCGGTGCGTGTGATGCGTACCGCCTTCCGCATGCCCGACGGGCAGTATTACGAACTGACGTTGATGATTTCCATTCTGGAGCGGGACGATATGATAGAGGCGATGCTTTGGTATCTGGGCGCCCTGTTCCTGCTTTTCCTGATTTGTACCTCTGTCGGCATACGGCTGGTGCTGAAAGGCGCGTTCCGCCCGCTGAATAAACTGCTGGACTGGTTGCACCGCATACAGCCCGGCAAAGAAGTTCCGCCATTGAACAACCCGACAACGATAAGCGAGTTCCGCCAACTGAGCGATGCCGCCGTAGATATGGGCAACCGCAGCTACAAGGCCTACGCGGAGCAGAAGCAGTTCATTGAGAATGCTTCGCACGAGTTGCAGACACCGCTTGCCATCGTCCGCGGCAAAGTGGAGTTGCTTGCCGAGAGCGAGGGACTGACCGAGCAGCAGATGGAAGCGCTGGACGAGATATACTCCACCCTGGGGCGGGCGGTGAAGCTGAACAAATCCCTGTTACTGCTGTCGCGCATAGCGAACGGGCAGTACACCGAGCGGGAAGATGTCCCGGTAGATGAAATCCTCGACGAGCTCCTGCCCGACCTGATGGATATCTACGAGCATAAGCAGGTGCGCCTGACGCGGGAGCGGGGAGAGCGGCCTTTCGTCATCCGCTGCAACCATTCGCTGGCGCAGATCTTGATTTCCAACCTGGTGAAGAACTCGCTCTTCCACAACCGGGAAGGCGGCGAACTACAAATTATTACAACGTCCGCCTCACTGACTATAAAGAACACGGGCGATGCGCCCCTGGATGGCGAAAAGTTGTTCCGCCGCTTCTATCATGGCGCCGATGGTAAGAAAGATTCTACCGGACTGGGTCTTGCCATAGCGCGCTCCATCGCTCTCTCCGCATCGCTCGGGCTGACTTATGAGTGGCAGGACGGCATGCACTGCTTTCGCCTTGTTAAAGAAAATAAAAAGAACCGTTAACGCCGATTATTCCCAAATCTTTCCCAATTCTCTATCGTTATTTGCAGTGTGAATGATATGAAACTTATTAATAACACTTTAAAAAAATAACGATTATGAAGAAAGTATTATCTATTCTTGTGATGGCCATCGTAGCCGTTCAGTTTGCTTTTGCAGGCGATGTTATCACCCAGGACGCTAAACAGCTTCCGCTGCCTGCCCGCAACTTCATCAACCAGTACTTCAGTAAGCCCCAAATCTCTCATATCAAGATAGAGAGCGAGATATTGCAAACCAAAAAGTACGAGGTACTCCTGACCGACCGCACCGAAATAGACTTCGATAAGAAGGGCAACTGGCTGGAAGTGGATTGCAAGAAGGCAGCCGTCCCCGCCGCACTGGTTCCGGCTTCTGTAAAGGAATATGTAAAGACGAACTTCCCCCGGGAGATTATCACCAAGATTGAACGCGGCCGCAGTGGTGTGGAAGTGGAATTGAGCAACGACTATTCCTTGAAGTTCAATAAGAAAGGCAAGTTTGTGAGTATGGACGACTGATGCCGGAGTATATGTCTAACTAAAAATGTAATAAAGCAATGATGAAAATTCGTGTATTAGCAATGATGTTCATCGCCGCACTGGCATTCAGCGCGTGCAGCGATGACGATGACAAAGATCATGTAAAGGTACCCGAGGCCCTGACACAAGCCCTGAAAACCAAATATCCTGCCGCCGGAGACGTAGATTGGGAACAGAAAGGTTCTTATTATGTGGCAGATTGCATGGTAGACGGCAAAGATCTGGATGTGTGGTTCAACGCTCAGGCCGAATGGCGTCTGACGGAGATAGACCTTAATTGGGACAACGTTCCTGGAACTGTGCAGACTGCTTTCAGCGGCAGCGAGTACGCCACTTGGAAGAGGGACGACATCGACCTGCTGGAATATCCGAACCAGCCCAATATATATGTGATTGAGGTGGAAAAAGGGAAAACCGAATATCAGTTGTTCTATTCGGAAGAAGGAAACTTGATGCAGACAAAAGACGTTACGGGCAAGGATGACACGCATTGGCCGATAGATTGATAACTGTCTGACTGATAAGTAACAAGAAAGCTATAATTAAGCGATAAAAAAGCGGCAATGTTTTACTCCGAAACATTGCCGCTTTTGCATCAAAACATTACTTCTTTTGATGCAAAACATTACTTGTTTTATTGGATGGCCGGCGGTGCCGTTCCGGGCGCCCTGCAACCATCTGCCGTTTACATCGGCTTATAGTCTTTTGCCAGTCCGCCTTCGCTGGTTTCTTTGTAGAGTGAGGGCAGGTCGTTGCCGGTTTCCTTCATCACCTCTACCACCTTGTCGAAGGATACGCGGTGCATACCGTCGGTAAAGGAAGAGTAGAGATTGGCATCCAGGGCGCGGGCGGCAGCGTATGCGTTACGCTCGATGCAGGGTATTTGCACCAGTCCGCAAACTGGGTCGCAGGTCATTCCCAGGTGGTGTTCCAGTCCCATTTCGGCGGCATACTCTATCTGCGCCGGGCTTCCGCCGAACAACTGGTTGGCAGCGGCCGACGCCATAGAACAAGCCACACCTACCTCTGCCTGGCATCCGGCTTCCGCACCGGAGATAGAGGCGTTTCTCTTCACGATGTTTCCCACCAATCCGGCAGTGGCAAGGGCGCGCAGGATGCGCGTGTCGCTGAAATCACGGCTTTTTGCCAGGTGATAGAGCACGGCAGGCACCACCCCGCACGAACCGCAGGTAGGTGCAGTAACGATGACGCCCCCCGAAGCATTCTCCTCGCTGACGGCAAGCGCGTAGGCAAATACCAGTCCGCGCGATTGGAGCGACTGCTTGTAGCCGCTGGCGCGTATATAATAGGTAGAGGCTTTGCGGCGCAGGTTCAACGGGCCGGGCAGGACGCCTTCCTGTTCCAGTCCGCGTTTTACGGCGGCTTTCATCGTCTCCCATACTTCCTGCAGGTAGTCCCATATATCGCTTTCCTCACATTCCTTGACGTACTCCCAGTAGCTTTTGCCGGTGCGTTCGCACCATTGCAGGATTTCGGTCATGCTGTTCATTTCGTACACGTCCGGGGTGTTGACGGAAGTGGCTCCGTCGTTCTCTTCCGCCAGGGCGCCGCCGCCTACGCTGAACACAGTCCATTGGTCGGTTTCCCGCCCTTCCCGGTCTACCGATACGAACTTCATGCCGTTGGGGTGGAAGGGAAGGAATATCTTGGGTTCCCAGATAATCTCTACCGGAGCCGCCGGTTGCAGTGTTTCGGTGATGGCAACATTGGTCATGTGCCCCTTCCCGGTAGCGGCGAGGCTGCCGTACAGGGTTACTTTGAAGGACGCAGCTTCGGGATGTCTGCCCAGAAATATCTCCGCAGCCTTGCGCGGTCCCATCGTGTGACTGCTCGACGGCCCCGTCCCGATGCGATAAAGTTCTTTAATTGATTTCATAGCTATTATTTTTTTAATTTTTTAATTCTCAATTTTCAATTCATCAAAGGTCAACCACCGTAATGCCCGCACCGCCGAACTGTATGTGTTCGTCGGCGAAGTGGCTTACTCCGGGCACCGTCTCCAGGTATTGCCGGATAAGTGTGCGGAGAATACCCGTGCCCGTGCCGTGAAGGATGCGCACCCGCGACATTCCTACCAGAATGGCGTCGTCGATAAAGTAAGTGACTGCCTGCAGGGCTTCGTCGCCACGCATACCGCGGACGTCGATGTCTTGCTTGAAGTGCAGCTTCTTTTCGTACATCGCGTCTTGCGTCTGTGTGCTGATATAGGTGCTCTTGGTAGAGGCGTCCGCCTGTTTGGGCTGTGCATTGGTACGCTCCAGCCTGTCCAGTTTGACGGTGGTCTTGATGCTTCCGAAGGCAACTACGGCGTTCTTGCCGTTCACTTCCATCACTTCGCCTACCGAGCTTTGGCCTTTTATCCTGACGGCGGCGCCGGGTACGATGGCTGCCAGGCGTTCCGCTTCCTTCCGTGCCTGCTGTTCGGCAAGGGCTTGGGCGGACAGTCCGGTTTCGGCGCTTTTATTGGCTTTCTTTTCCTTCTTCCGGTTCTGCTTTTCCTTCAGTTTCTCCATCTTGCGGGCTATCTTCTCTTCCAGTTCTTTGCCGGCAAGGGCTTCCATGGATTGGCGGAAGTCGGTCAGTTCCTGGCGTGCTTGGCGGGTTTTCTCCTTGTCCGCTTGGGCTTCCTTGATGGTGCGGATGGTGTTTTCGATGCGTGCGTTGGCATCCTGCATCAGTTGCTCGGCATCCTCTTTGGCCTTCCGCAGAATCTCTTTGCGGGACTTCTGCAATTCTTCTATTTCGGTCTGATAGCGGGCAATCGTTTCTTCCATGTGCTTCTCGCGCTGGCGGATGGTCTGGCGCTTGCCTTCCCAGTAGCGTTTGTCGCGCACGATATCTTGCAGGTACTTGTCGGCGTTGATGTACTCGCTGCCCACCAGTTCCGATGCATCGGCAATCACGTCTTCGGGCAAGCCGATTTTGCGGGCTATCTCTACGGCGAACGAACTGCCGGGGTTGCCTATCTGAAGCTGGAACAGGGCTTGCATCAGGTGGCGGTCGTACAGCATGGCGCCGTTCACCACTCCCTCATGGTCTTCGGCAAAGTGTTTCAGGTTCTGATAGTGCGTGGTGATGACGCCGAACGTCTTCCGCTCGTTGAAGCGTTTCAGCACGGCTTCGGCAATGGCGCCGCCGATTTGGGGCTCCGTTCCGCCGCCAAACTCGTCAATCAGGATGAGGCTGCGCTCGTTGCAGTTCTTCATCATGATTTTCATGTTCGTCAGGTGCGAGGAGTAGGTGCTCAGATCGTCCTCGATGGACTGCTCGTCGCCGATGTCGATGAATATGTTGCTGAATATTCCGGCGTGGCTGCGCTCGTGCATCGGGATGAGTAGACCGCATTGCAGCATGTATTGCAATAGTCCCACCGTTTTCAGACAGACGGACTTGCCGCCGGCGTTGGGACCGGAGATAATCAGGATGCGTTGCCGCTCGTCCAGTTCGATGTCCAGCGGCACTACCTTCTTGCCGTGCTTGGCAAGGGAGAGTTGCAGGAGCGGGTGTACCGCCATTGTCCAGTCCAGTATCTGCCTGTTCTCGAAGGCAGGTTTCAGACCGGATATTTGCTGGGCAAACAAGGCCCTGGCGCGGATAAAGTCTATCTCGGCAAGGAACTCGTAGGACAGCAGTATGTCGGGGATGGAAGGGCGCAGCTGATTGGAGAAGTCCGACAGGATGCGGATGATTTCCCGGCGCTCGTCTCCTTCCAGTTCGCGGATGCGGTTGTTGGCTTCCACTACTTCGGCAGGCTCGATGAACACGGTCTTGCCGCTGGCTGACTCGTCGTGCACGATGCCCTTGATTTTCCGTTTCAGGGCGGGGGCAACGGGAATTACCAACCGGCCGTCGCGCATGGTGGGCGTCACGTCCTTATCTACCACGCCTTCGGACTGGGCGCTGCGCAGGATGCTGTTCAGCGAACGGGAGATGCTTCCCATCGTGGCGGCAAGTTCCCGGCGGATGCGTGCCAGTTCGCTGGAAGCGTTGTCCTTTATCTTTCCGTAAGGGGAGAGGATGCCGTTGATTTTCGCGATGAGTTGGGGGAATACGGTGATGTCTCCCGCCAGCCTTCTGAGGCAAGGGTAGGGCGAGGCACTCTCTTCGTCGTCCGTGCGTTG
The DNA here is from genome assembly GCA_905203765.1 of uncultured Bacteroides sp. Classification (GTDB taxonomy): domain Bacteria; phylum Bacteroidota; class Bacteroidia; order Bacteroidales; family Bacteroidaceae; genus Bacteroides. Next base: position 509 of record CAJKXC010000032.1, on the reverse strand, counting down.
CAGGAAGCGTACGATGTCGCGTATCGTCTCCAGCGAGCGGCGCAGGTCGAAGAGTTCTTGTTCGTCCAGGTACATGCCTTCCACCCGTATCCGTTTCAGCGAGGGGCGTACGTCAAAGAAATATTGTGCGGGGAAGTTGTCTTCCTCTTGCAGTATGCGGAGAAACTCGCTGACCTGGTCCAAGCGCTCTTCCACCTCGCCGAAGCGGTCGGAGAAAGCCATGTCCGTCACTCGCTCTTCGCCCAGCGTGCTGAGGCATTTGTCTCTCAGCAGCTGGCGTATCTGGTCGAAACCTATCTTCTGTTCAAAGTTCTGTGGATATATCATGGGCGCAAAAGTACGATTAATTCATGAAAAAAGAGAAGGGATGTTTGCAGAATTAAAAATGATTTGTACCTTTGCACCGCTTTCAACGGAAAGTTGTCTCCGGCAGATTTCAAATCCGCCGGTACAGAGAGAAGTTTTGGAGAGGTGGCAGAGTGGTCGATTGCGGCGGTCTTGAAAACCGT
>CAJKXC010000031.1 GCA_905203765.1 uncultured Bacteroides sp. | reverse complement strand
CCAAAGCAATACAGCGGTGGACTGGATTTCGGAGAAGCTGGTGGACAGAGGGGTGAATGTGCTGCGCATCGGCAACCCGACGCGTGTCAATGACAAGATGCTGTCCTTCACCTACGAACGGCGATTCGAGAACCATCCCCTTTATCCCGAACTTTGGAGCATCCGCAAGAACCTGCGCGAACTCGGCGGACGTGCCCGCCGCGGCAGCTACGACGAACGCGAAGGAGTGCGCAGCCGTATGAGCCGCCTGCGCGACCGCGGCACCGCCCTGGAAATACAAATCAATGCCGACCTCTTTGACGGGGCGCACGTCATAGCCTCTACTTTGGTCAGCAGCAATCACCGCCTGCTCAACGGCCGCCGCTTCGGTACCCTGTTCATAGACGAAGCCGCCCAAGCGCTGGAAGCAGCCTGCTGGATAGCCATCCGCAAAGCAGACCGCGTGATACTGGCAGGTGACCATTGCCAGTTGCCGCCTACCATCAAATGCTACGAAGCCGCCCGCGGTGGACTGGAACGCACGTTGATGGAAAAGGTGGTGGCAAACAAGCCCTCGGTAGTCTCCCTGCTGAAAGTACAGTACCGTATGCACGAGGACATCATGAAGTTCCCTTCCCAATGGTTCTACAACGGAGAACTGGAAGCCGCTCCCGAGGTACGCCACCGGGGTATCCTCGACTGGGACACCGCCATCAGCTGGATAGACACTTCGGGAATGGACTTTAAAGAAGAATTTGTAGGCGAGACCTTCGGCCGCATCAATAAGTCCGAAGCCGACCTGCTGCTACTGGAACTGAAAGCCTATATCAACCGGATTGGCGGTAACCGCATTCTGGAAGAGCGGATTGATTTCGGTATTATCTCCCCCTATAAGACACAAGTGCAGTATCTCCGTAACAAGCTCAAGGCAGATGCGGCACTCAGACCTTACCGCAGCTTGTTCACCGTGAACACCGTGGATGGTTTCCAGGGACAGGAACGCGACGTCATCTTCATCAGCCTTGTCCGTGCCAATGAAGAAGGACAAATCGGTTTTCTCAATGACTTGCGAAGAATGAATGTCGCCATCACCCGTGCCCGCATGAAACTGGTCATATTAGGAGAAGCCGCCACATTAGAGCATCATGCTTTCTACCGGAAGTTCATAGAATTTGCGAGCAAGACAAAACCTGTTTCATCAGATGATGCACCTGTATGAAACGCATCATCTGTTTGGCCCAAACACATCATCTATTAAAGGCAAACGCATCATCTGTTAAGGGTAAACAGATGATGCGTTTTACGTGTATATAAATTATATATTAGTTGTTCTCCGGACGGAGTTTGCGAACCGTAACAGCCGTCTGCCACATTTCGCTTTCGCGCAATGCTTTCAACTCTGCATTCAGCTTCTCGCGATAATCGGTCTTAGAGTTGCTGTCGATAGAGATCTGAGCCTCGTTACCTGATTTTACGCTTGCATACAGTTTCTGAACTACCGGTTTGATAGCATCGTGGAACGGAGTCATCCAGTCCAAAGCACCACGCTGAGCGGTAGTAGAGCAGTTAGCATACATCCAGTCCATACCGTTCTTAGCGAACAACGGCATCAATGACTGAGTCAGTTCTTCTACTGTTTCGTTAAATGCTTCCGACGGAGTATGGCCGTTTTCACGCAACACTTCGTACTGAGCCAGCAGCAATCCCTGGATGGCACCCATCAATGAACCGCGTTCACCGGTAAGGTCGGAAGTAGCTTCGCGTTGGAAAGTGGTTTCGAACAGATAACCTGAACCGATACCGATACCCAGTGCGATAGTCTTGTCGAAAGCCTTGCCCGTAGCATCCTGATAGATAGCGTATGAAGAGTTCAAGCCACGACCTTCGAGGAACATGGTACGGAGTGAAGTACCCGAACCTTTGGGAGCAACCATGATAACATCGATATCTTTTGGGGGAACCACACCGGTACGGTCATTCCACGTAATAGCAAAGCCATGAGAGAAGTAAAGAGCCTTTCCGGGAGTCAGGTAAGGTTTGATGGTAGGCCATACAGACATTACGGCTGCATCGGACAGCAGACACATAATAATAGAGCCTTTCTGGCAAGCTTCCTCGATACCGAACAAAGTCTCACCCGGTACCCATCCGTCTGCCACTGCCTTCTCAAAAGTAGCTCCCGGACGTTGTCCGACAATTACATTGAAGCCGTTATCGCGCAGGTTGCAAGCCTGTCCGGGACCTTGTACACCATAACCGATTACTGCAATCGTTTCATCTTTCAAAATCTCACGTGCTTTTTCCAAAGGAAATTCTTCGCGGGTCATTACATTCTCAATAACACCGCCAAAATTCAATTGTGCCATTTTTTGTTTCAGTTTTTATTTGTGGCTTACGCCACCGTTGATTAATATATATTATTTCTCGGTAAATATCACTTTAGAGCGGCACACCACTTCGTTGCCATTCTTCTTCACTTCCACTTCATAAACACCGTCGCCGGCATCGTCCATAAAGAGGGTGAGTTCGTCGCCATAATAACTTTCCGCTACGTATGCCATCTCGAAGCGGCGGATACGTTTCTCCTTGTACATTTCGATAGGGAACAAATCGAGGATATGTTCTATGTAACGGATGCTGTTCACATGGCCGTTAATATCGATGTCGCTGTACTTGGCTTCAAGGGAAGTAACCGGGGTTGTCGAAGTTACCTTGATGCGCGAGGGTTTCTCGATAGGACAAGGCTCATCGCATACATAGTCTACGATGCTGCCGCTATGCAGTGCCAGCAAGTCAGCCGGTTTGCGGGTATTCATGCTGATCATCGCCCAGACGGAGCGTGCATAGCCTATCCGTTTCCCATCCTTGTTGACAAGGGCAAAGTTACGGTCGGTGAAAAGACGATAGACATTCTCTACCCAGGTCTGGATGGAAAAGTCTTCGTACTGATAGGGCAGTTCATCCAGTTCGATAGCCAGGCGGGACAGTACCCACGTGTAATTATCCTCGTTCAGGGTGGCAATGCCGAAACCGCGGTCGCTGGCATGGAAACCTGCACAATTCAACAGATGGTTGCCCAGTACACCCAGCGTCAGGTGTCCGGTGAAATCTACGTGGAACGGTTCTGCCACGAACTTATAACTGCCTATCTTACTGTTCTCACTCATTGTTCTTGCTGTTTACTTTGACGATATTTCGCTTCGCGATCCGCCAGATATTCATTGACGCGCTCGAAGCAGCTGGTAGTAATAGCTACGCGTCCCGAACGGACAAACTGAAGTACACAGTCCAGTGCGCGTAACTCTTCATAGAGGTTGGTGATTTCTTCACTCATGCCATTCTTCTCTACAATGGAGAATACTTCGTTTACTTCTACGATACGGGCATTGTGCTTACGGATAATCTTGGAGACTTCCGGTTTCTCTTCCAATATCGGAGTGGTTATCTTATAGAGGGCTATCTCATGCTGATAGATTTCGTCGTCCGTGAAGTAATGAGCTTGCAGCACATCTATCTTCTTGGTGATTTGCTTCGTCACCTTCTCGATGGTGTCTTCGTCGGTCCATGCAGTAATCGTGTACTTATGCACTCCTTTGATAGAGGAAGCCGAAACGTTCAGACTCTCGATATTGATTTGCCGACGGGTGAACACAGCCGTTACCTGGTTCAGCAAACCGGCAAAGTTCTCCGAATGAACGATAATTGTATATAATGTCTTATCCATTTTCTTCTAATTACAAGTGACTAACTTAGCATTCAAGCAACATCTGATTCACCGAACCGCCCGGGGGAGTCATCGGCATCACGTTCCCTTCTTCCTCAACACAGGCTTCGAGCAAGAACGGGCCATTCGTCTCCAGCATTTCAGCAATCGCCTTTTTCAGTTCTTCACGGGTAAGAACCCTGCGCGAAGGAATGTCATAGGCCGAAGCTATCTTCATATAATCCGGATTGAGCATCGGCGTGAACGAATAGCGACGGTTAAAGAACATCGCCTGCCATTGACGAACATTGCCCAGGAAGTTATTGTTCAGTAGAATCATCTTCACCGGAGCCTTTTGCTCCATAATGGTTCCCAGTTCCTGCAGGTTCATCTGCAATCCGCCATCACCCATAAAGGCACAGACCGTGCGGTCGGGACGTCCGAAAGTGGCGCCGATGGCAGCCGGAAGGCCAAAGCCCATGGTGCCCAGTCCACCGGAAGTAACGATGCTGCGTTCCTTGCTGTATTTAAAGTAACGGGCGGACATCATCTGGTTCTGACCTACATCGGTCACTAATATCGCTTCATTATTGGTAGCCTCGCTGACGGCACGGATTACTTCGCCCATACTCAGTGCGTCTCCCGCCGGATGGAGTTCGGGGCGGATTACCTTTTCTTCTTCCACCTGTTCGTATGGAAGGAAACTATCCAGCCACTCCTGATGCTTGGCAGGTTTCAGGAGATTGGTGACAGCAGCCAGGGTTTCCTTGCAGTTGCCCAATACGGCAACGTCTGTCTTTACATTCTTATTTATCTCGGCAGGGTCGATGTCGAAGTGGATAATCTTTGCCTGCGTGGCGTATGTTGCCAGCTTGCCGGTGACCCGGTCATCGAAACGCATGCCTACGGCAATGAGGACATCACATTTATTGGTATTGATATTCGGCCCCAGGTTACCGTGCATACCCAGCATACCTTTATTTAAAGGATGCTCCGTGGGCAGAGCGGAAAGTCCCAGCAGGGTGCATCCGGCAGGCATTCCGGCTTTCTCGATGAAAGCACGGAGTTCTTGCTGCGCATTACCCAGTTCCACTCCCTGCCCTACCAGCACTAACGGGCGCTCGGCGGCATTTATCAGGTCGGCAGCTTGCTGTATGGCTTCGGGTTCCATTTCGGGAACGGGCAGGTAGCTGCGAACGTAGTCTACTTTGGTCGGCGTATATTCGGTCTTGTCCGTCTGGGCGTTCTTCGCAAAGTCCAGCACTACGGGACCGGGACGTCCGCTCTGTGCTATATAGAAAGCACGTGCCACTGCCCACGCCACATCTTCGGCACGACGAATCTGGTAACTCCACTTCGTAATAGGTTGCGTGATGCCTACCAGGTCGACTTCCTGAAATGCATCCGTACCCAGGAAGTTAGTCCCTACCTGACCGGCTATGACAACGATAGGCGTGCTGTCTATCATGGCATCTGCAATGCCGGTGACTGTATTCGTAGCACCGGGACCGCTGGTCACCAGGCATACACCGACCTCGCCCGATACACGTGCAAAGCCTTGTGCGGCATGGGTTGCTCCCTGTTCGTGACGAACCAGGATATGATTCAGATTCTTTCGGTGGTCGTATAAGGCATCGAATACCGGCATGATACTGCCACCTGGATAACCGAAAATGGTCTTTACTCCCTGGTGCTCCAGAGAACGCATCAATGCTTCCGCGCCTGTTATTAAGTTTTCCATACTATTAATTCTCAATTTTCAATTAATCAATCAGTCTCACTGCTCCCTTATCGGCCGAACTTACCATGCTGGCGTATGCCTTCAGCGCTTTGGACACTTGACGGTCGCGGGTGACCGGAGTCATCGGGCGCGCAGCCAGTTCTTCATCTGTCAGTTTCACATTGATAGTGCGTTCGGGAATATTGATTTCAATAATATCACCGTCTTTTATCTTGCCGATATTGCCACCAGCAGCAGCTTCGGGAGAGACGTGTCCGATGCTCAACCCGGAAGTACCGCCACTGAAACGTCCGTCGGTAATCAGTGCGCACTCTTTTCCCAAGTGGCGGGATTTGATATAAGAAGTGGGATACAGCATTTCCTGCATACCCGGACCGCCTTTGGGCCCCTCGTGGGTGATGACGACGACGTCGCCGCTGACAACCTTTCCACCCAATATACCGTCACAAGCCGCTTCCTGTGAATCAAATACCTTAGCCGGACCGGTAAACTTCCAGATACTTTCGTCCACACCCGCCGTTTTAACGACGCAGCCGTCCTGGGCAATGTTTCCTTTCAAGACAGCCAAACCGCCATCCTTACTGTAGGCATGTTCCAGGTCGCGAATGCAACCTTCGGCACGGTCTGTATCCAGTTCCTTATAATAGACATCCTGTGAGCCGAGTACCAAATTGAACTTTCCGGCAGCCGCACTGGAGTATTTCTTGATTGCCTCGCTGCATACATTCGGGCTGGTAATGCAGTATCGGTCTATTTCTTCCGCCAACGTCATTCCGTCTACACGGCGAACGGTTGTATCTACCAGGCCGCCTTTCGCCAGTTCGCCCATGATGGCAACAATGCCACCGGCACGGTTCACATCTTGTACATGATATTTCTGGGTATTGGGAGCCACCTTACACAGGCAGGGAGTTTTGCGTGACAGCATATCGATGTCGTCCATCGTGAAGTCAGCCTCTGCTTCGTGGGCAACAGCCAGCAGGTGAAGCACCGTATTGGTGGAGCCCCCCATAGCAATGTCCAGCGTCATGGCATTCAGGAAAGCCTGACGGGTGGCAATGCTGCGCGGCAGTACGCTGTCGTCTCCTTCTTCGTAATATTTATAGGCATTTTCTACAATCAGCTTGGCAGCATCCTTGAAGAGTTTCCGGCGATTCTCATGAGTAGCCACAATCGTGCCGTTGCCGGGCAGAGCCAGACCAATCGCCTCATTCAGACAGTTCATCGAATTGGCAGTAAACATACCCGAGCAGCAGCCGCAGGTAGGACAAGCGTTTTGCTCTATCTGAGCCACCTCTTTGTCGCTCACGCTGTCGTCTGCCGACTTAATCATGGCATCAATCAGGTCGAGGTGCTGTCCGTTCCATTCACCGGCTTCCATCGGACCACCGGAAACAAATACGGTAGGGATGTTCAGTCTCATAGCCGCCATCAGCATACCCGGAGTAATCTTGTCGCAGTTGCTGATGCACACCATCGCATCTGCCTTATGGGCATTCACCATATACTCCACGCTGTCGGCAATGATGTCGCGCGAAGGCAATGAATAAAGCATACCGTCATGTCCCATAGCGATGCCATCGTCAATGGCAATCGTGTTGAACTCCGCCGCAAAGCAGCCCTGCTTTTCTATTTCCTCTTTTACAAACTGACCTATCTCATGCAGGTGCACATGGCCGGGGACAAACTGAGTAAATGAATTGACTATCGCAATAATGGGCTTACCCATCTGTTCTTTCTTCATGCCATTGGCCGCCCACAATGCACGGGCTCCTGCCATGCGGCGACCTTGTGTGCTGAACGAACTACGTAACTGATGCTTCATTTAATAACCTCCTTTTAATGAAAAAAGCCTCTCCCACTACTGTGAGAAAGGCTTATTAATTTATCTTCTAACGTACGAATACATACACAACCTTTCTCACGCTCTTGATGCCACCACCACGACGCGAATAATATGCAGGACTGCCAGGTTAATAGATGTATGTAGATTCATAACTCAATATCTTTGTTGTTCTTTCGTTTAATTGTGCTGCAAAGGTAAGGGCTTTTTTATAAACTCCAAACAAATTGAATAAAAAAATGAGGGAAACATGAATAATCGTAAGAAAATAGCGCCTTAAAATCCGATTTTATCACTTAACCGTTGGAATTGAAACCAATCGGATAACTGATAAAAGCTGTTTTCCTATGATTGAAACCACTTAATAATCTGAAAATTACCAAAGCTGTCCCACGCCCGAAACAAATTATTCGTATCTTTGTCGCTCCCTGAATGGAGAAAAAGAGTATTTACTAATTAAATAAAGAAGAATAAATCAATGGAAACAGTAGAGAACAAGTACATCACCGTAGCATATAAGTTGTACTCAATTGAAGACGGAGAAAAAGATTTTGAAGAAGAAGCACCCGCAGAGCACCCGTTCCAGTTCATTTCAGGATTGGGAATGACTTTGGAAGCTTTCGAGAATGCAGTGAAAGATTTGAATAAGGGCGACAAGTTCGACTTCACTATCTCTGCCGAAGAGGCTTACGGTGAGTATGACGAAGAACACGTTATCGACCTCCCCAAAGAGATCTTTATCATAGAAGGAGAATTTGACAGCGAACGCGTTGTAGAAGGTGCCGTTATCCCCTTGATGACCTCAGAAGGCCAACGCATCAACGGAAGTGTGGTAGAGGTAAAAGAAGATGTAGTCGTAATGGATATGAACCATCCTTTGGCTGGCTGTGCCCTGAACTTTACCGGTGAAATCGTAGAAAGCCGTCCGGCAACCAACGACGAACTGGCAGAAGTGGCACGCATGATGAGCGGCGGCGGTTGCAGCTGTGGCTGTGACGACTGCGGCGACGGATGCGGTGACCATGACCACGAATGTGGATGCGGCGGATGCCACTAAAGAATTGAAAATTGAGAATTAAAAATTAAAGGCTGCGCGGTTCAAGTAAATACTGCGCAGCCTTTAATTTTTAGTTCTCTTAATTCTTACTTGTCATTATCTCCAGCACCAACTTATCCGTCTCGTTCATTCCCCGAGAGCCGATTTTTGTCAGATTACGGATACTTTGATCTACATCTTCGTCGATGATTCCTTCGACAGAGGTGACACAACGGTTCTCCATTGCCATGATGGCAGAAAGGACGGCGGTGGAGACGCCGGTGGTTACTTTCAGGGCGCAACTGGGTTTGGCGCCGTCGCAAATCATACCGGTAAGGTTGGCTATCATATTCTGTACGGCGTATGCCACCTGCTCGTAAGTACCTCCCATCAGCCAGGTGATGCCGCAACTGGAACCGGTAGCGGCAACCACACAGCCGCATAATGCCGACAGTCGCCCCAGGCTTTGCTTAATATAGATTACCGTCAGATGACTCATCATCAATGCACGAATCAGTTCTTCTTCCGATTTTCCGTTTTCTTCTGCATACACCAGAACAGGCAAAGTGGCGGATATGCCTTGGTTGCCGCTACCCGAATTGCTCATAACCGGAATCATAGCTCCTGCCATGCGTGCATCACAAGCACCGGAAGTATAAGAAAGGATATGGGAAAAGATGCTATCACCCAGTATTTTGTGCTCATAGCTACCACGCAATATCTTGCCCAGACCATGACCGTAATCACCCTGGAAAGAGCGTTCGGCAGCAGCCTTGTTCAGACGGGCGGTTTCGAGAATAAAGCGGATTTCATCCAGCGGAGCGGTTAATGCAAAATCATAGACTTTGCGCAGACTCAACTTCAGTGTATTCTCTTTTTCTTCTGTGCCGGTGGCGGCAGTTTGCTTGTTCAACAGCACTTCTTCGTTGCGCGCCATATATATAAAGGTAGTATGCCCACCTGCAATGATAGCTGTAGCCTTATCCTTTCCGGCTTCACAACATACCTCAATATAGAGTTTCTCTTCAATATCGTCTTTCAGGGATATCTGAATGCGCTTTTCGTCAATAAAGCGCTTGCCCTCTTCAACAGCCGCAGGGTTACTGTCCTTCAACACCTCAAGCTGATACTCCGATTTACCGATCAAGGCTCCTAATGCCACTGCAATAGGCAGCCCTATCATCCCCGTTCCCGGAATACCCACTCCCATTGCATTCTTCAGAATATTAGCACTCAGGAGTACCGAAACCTTCTCCGGACGCTTCCCTAATATCTCTGCTGCTTTTGCCACGCACAATGCTACGGCAATAGGCTCTGTACAGCCGATTGCAGGTATCACTTCACATTTCACCAATGCGATAATCTGTTGCCGTTCTGAACTTGTCATCATATTTTATATTTAATAAGACAAAAGTAAGAAATTGTTTTCATTCCAACGAACAGATTACAAACAAAATGCCCCATTGCATTAATTGCAACGGGGCATTTCTATCTTTTTGTCAGTTATATATCTACTACTTCATAAAGAAGCAACATTCACATAATTACTTTGTAAATCCAAGTCCTAAGTCAAATGTGGCAGTGTTATCTTTCCAAATAGTCTCATAATCTGTAAGTTTCGGAACGCCCAATAAGAGAGGCAACAATCCTACTAAAGGATTAGTAGCAGCCATTTCATCAAGTTGAGCTTGCAAACCCGGCAACATTGCAAAAAGAACAGGCATAAAAGGCTCTACCATAGCTTTATCTACATATACTTCTAATATTCCGGCGTCCGTTGTTTTATAGTTCAAAGGAATACCGGTAGAAAGCCAACTTGTTATCTGACCAATCAATGCAGGATCCAATTTAGTCACATCAATTCCAAGTTGAGAAAGCATTTGCAAAATAGCCGCCATATCCAAATCACCAGCCTCACCACCTGATACTTGCTGCATAATAGCAGCAATATTAGGTACTATATATAGTTTGCTATCTCGTACATACCAGAAGGCCATGTTCTTAGGAGAAGTATTCCAGTCCGTATGTGAGACGTTAATGTCTGGAGTAAATATATTACCCATAATCCACTCTTGTGCTGTTTCTGCATCAAAGGGCAATTCTGAATAGAATTTTGCAGTAATATTACCATCGGCATGGAAAGTTACCTGATTCAATACTTCAGCAAGAATCTTTGATACAAGTAAAGAGCCTACGGTTGAAGTTTGAGCACCACTTAACGCTTTTTCATCAAGCGGTACCCATCTCAAGAAAAATGGAGAAGAATTAATCACTGATACATATTGATCTGTGTCAATCTTACCCAATAGATTCCATGAACCTGCCAAACCTCCCATAGCAGTTTCTGTCAGAGCCGATGTAGCTGTTACTGATGCTTTTCCAGCCAAAGTAACATTACCCTTTACTGTCACATTCATAATAGCAGGGGCAGCAGCTGTTGATCTTGTCAGGCCCATAGAAGGATTAGACAAACCTTTTTCTCCTGAGAAATTAAAAGAGCCATCTGCTTGCTCTTCCATCGTTACGTCTACAGTAACTGTAGAATATCCAGGGAATACATTGTTCAATTCAACCTGTCCTTGTGTTGCGCTTTGAGGAGTAAACTTGACAGTTCCTGTAGCAGAGTTACCATTTACAGTAAAAGTTGCATCTGCACCTTCGATGGGAGTCGTTGGAATTTGTTTCCAATTTGGATCATCATCGCTACTACAAGCAGTAAATAAACTTACTGAACAGATCAATGCGAACAAATAAAATAAATTCTTCTTCATACTTTAAAGTATTTGTTTAGTTAATAAAAAGCTCTCTCTAAGAGCCATTAATTTTCCATTTTATATCAAGGGTACAAAGTAACAGCTTTTAAAGCTACTGAACAAGGTCTTTTATTACAAAAGAGTGTTCCTTTTTTCATCTTTTTTAGTTCTTTATGGAATATATGACAACACTAAAACCTTTTAAATTAAGCCCTTGCCACAAACAGGATACAGATATTTTATACTATTATTATATATAGATTATATACAGATAAGGATTACCAAAACGCTACTTTAGCGAGAAAACTACTTTTTATCATATATTCTTAAACGTTTTACGAAAATAAATTGTTACCTTTATACAGCCAAAAGTTTCTTATTGAAGGAATATTGGCACATTAGCCTTATATATAAACCTTTAAAGCAATTGATATGTTCAACTCATTTGGAAATATTCTTCGCCTTACCAGTTTTGGAGAGTCGCATGGTAAGGGCATCGGAGGCGTAATAGATGGATTCCCGGCAGGAATAACCATCGATATGGACTTTGTGCAAAAGGAACTTGACCGCCGGCGCCCCGGACAGTCACGCATCACTACCGCACGAAAGGAAGGCGACAAAGTAGAGTTCCTCTCCGGCATTTTCGAAGGAAAATCCACCGGATGTCCGATAGGCTTCATCGTATGGAACGAGAACCAGCACTCTGACGACTATAATAATCTGAAAGAAATCTACCGTCCCTCGCACGCCGACTATACATACAAAGTGAAGTACGGTATCCGCGATCATCGGGGAGGCGGGCGTTCATCCGCCCGCGAAACGATTTCACGCGTAGTAGCGGGTGCATTGGCAAAATTGGCGTTAAGACAGTTAGGTATACACATCACGGCGTATACTTCACAAGTAGGTCCTATCCGCCTGGAAGAAAATTATACCGCTTATGACCTCGACTTGATTGAAACGAATCCTGTTCGCTGCCCCGACCCGGAGAAAGCAAAAGAGATGGAAGAACTCATCTTCAAGATAAAGGGTGAGGGAGATACGATTGGCGGAGTGGTGACATGCGTTGTCAAAGGATGCCCCATCGGATTGGGACAGCCGGTATTCGGCAAACTGCATGCCTCTCTCGGAGCTGCGATGCTCAGCATCAATGCTGCCAAAGCATTCGAATACGGAGACGGCTTCAAAGGTTTGAAGCAGAAAGGCTCGGAGCAGAACGATGTATTCTATAACAATAATGGAAGCATTGAAACCCGCACCAACCACTCGGGTGGTATCCAGGGCGGTATCAGCAACGGGCAGGATATCTATTTCCGCGTTGCCTTCAAGCCCGTAGCAACCGTGTTGATGGAGCAACATACAGTGAACATCGACGGAATAGACACAACTCTGAAAGCCCGCGGCCGGCACGATCCTTGCGTACTGCCACGCGCTGTGCCTATTGTAGAGGCGATGACGGCAATGACGCTGCTTGATTTTTATCTGATTGACCGTACCACACAGTTATAACGACCATGGAAATAAAGAAATACATCGCAGAAAACGAACCTAAGATGCTGGAAGACCTGTTCAGCCTTATCCGTATTCCAAGTATCAGTGCCAAACCCGAACACCACGACGATATGCTGGCGTGTGCCGAGCGCTGGGCACAACTGCTGCTCGAAGCCGGTGCGGACGAAGCGCTGGTAATGCCCTCGAAAGGCAACCCGATTGTTTTCGGACAGAAGATAGTAGACCCTGCTGCCAAGACGGTACTGGTATATGCCCACTATGACGTGATGCCCGCCGAACCATTGGAACTCTGGAAAAGCGAACCCTTCGAACCGGAAGTACGCGACGGACACATCTGGGCACGTGGTGCCGATGATGACAAGGGACAATCCTTCATCCAGGTGAAAGCCTTCGAATACCTCGTAAAGCATGGCCTTCTGAAGACCAACGTGAAATTTATCTTCGAAGGTGAAGAAGAAATCGGTTCGCCCAGCCTGGAAAGTTTCTGCGAAGAGCACAAAGAACTCCTGAAAGCCGACGTCATCCTGGTATCGGACACCAGCATGCTCGGTGCAGACCTGCCCTCGCTCACTACAGGACTTCGCGGACTGGCATACTGGGAGATAGAAGTTACCGGTCCCAACCGCGACCTGCACTCCGGCCACTTCGGTGGTGCCGTAGCCAACCCTATCAACGTGCTTTGCCAGATTATCAGCAAAGTGACGGATGCCGACGGACGTATCACCGCCCCCGGCTTCTATGATGATGTAGAAGATGTTCCCCAGGCCGAACGTGATATGATAGCCCACATTCCTTTCGACGAAGAGAAATACAAAAAGGCAATCGACGTAAAAGCCCTTTTCGGCGAGAAAGGCTACAGCACACTGGAACGCAACAGTTGCCGCCCGTCTTTCGACGTATGCGGCATATGGGGCGGCTACACGGGCGAAGGCTCCAAGACGGTGCTCCCTTCCAAAGCCTACGCCAAAGTGTCCTGCCGATTAGTTCCGCATCAGGATCATCATAAGATATCCCAACTCTTTGCCGACTATATCCTGAGCATCGCACCGGATACCGTACGGGTAAGAGTAACCCCGATGCATGGCGGACAAGGATATGTATGCCCCATCAGCCTGCCCGCCTACCAGGCGGCAGAACGAGGCTTCGAGAAAGCATTCGGCAAGAAACCGCTCGCCGTGCGCCGTGGTGGGAGCATTCCTATCATCTCCACCTTCGAGCAGGTGTTGGGCGTCAAAACTGTATTAATGGGCTTCGGACTCGAATCCAACGCCATCCATTCTCCCAACGAAAACATCCCGTTGGATATCTTCCGCAAAGGGATTGAAGCCGTTGTAGAGTTCTACCTTGCTTATAAGTAAAACCCGATGAAGGATTTCCGCATTCAAGCTATCGGCCTTATGTCCGGCACGTCACTCGACGGGCTGGACGTATGTTGCTGCACCTTCCGCCGGGAAACCGGCAAGTGGTCTTTCCACATAGACTGTGCGAAAGGTTACACCTACCCCGACGGCATGAAACAGATACTCGGTACCGGAGCGCAGGAAATGAGCGCTCTGGAGTTTATTACTTTCCATAGCGCATACGGCAAGTTCCTCGGCGAACGGGTGAACGAGTTCATGCAGGAATTCGGAGTCCGCCCCGATATTATCGCCTCCCACGGACACACTATCTTCCATGAACCGCAAAAGAAGATTATGTACCAGATAGGCGACGGTGCTGCCATTGCCGCCGAAACCCGCATCCCCACCGTCTCGGACTTCCGGCGGCTGGACATCATGCTGGGCGGACAAGGCGCCCCACTCGTCCCCATCGGCGACCGGCTGCTATTCTCCGATTATGATTTCTGTCTGAACATAGGCGGTTTCTCCAATATCTCATTCGAGCAAGCAGGGCAACGCATCGCCTTCGACATCAGCCCGGTGAACTACGTCATCAATCATTATTGTCGGCAGATAGGGCTGGAATTCGACCGGGACGGTGAGATTGCACGGCGCGGACAAATCTGCCGGGAGTTATTGGACGAGCTGAATGCTATGGAGTTCTACCACCAGTCCGGTCCCAAGTCATTGGGGCGTGAATGGGTGGAAACATCAGTCTATCCGATGCTCGAACGCTATGGGTTAAGCCTGGAAGATATGCTGCGTACGTTCTATGAGCATGCAGCCTGGCAAGTTTCGCGCGTAATTGCTGCACACCCGCTTTCCGGTGACAACGGCAAATTGCTGATTACCGGCGGCGGTGCATTCAATAAATTCCTGATAGAGCGCATCGGCGCATTGTGCCCCTGCGAGATTGTCATACCCGACCGGCAGATTATCGAATACAAGGAAGCACTGATCTTTGCCTTTCTCGGTGCACTCTATATGGCGGACGAGCCAAGTTGCCTCGCCTCCGTTACGGGAGCGCCGATAGATAATATAGGTGGGATGCTATTCAAAATATAAATTGCTCGATAATTATGGAAAACTCAAAAGATGCCTGGGAAGTAATATCCAGTGAGTATCTGTACAGAGTCCCCTGGCTCACAGTGCGAAAGGATCATGTAGTGCTGCCCAACGGCAATCACATTCCTTCTTATTATATACTGGAATATCCCAACTGGGTAAATACCATCGCCATCACCCGCGACGGCCAGTTCGTCTTTATCCGCCAATATCGCCACGGAATACAAGAAACTGCCTATGAACTTTGTGCCGGAGTATGCGAAGAAGAGGATGCTTCCCCCTTAATCTCCGCCCAATGGGAACTACTGGAAGAAACCGGTTACGGCAACGGAAACTGGCAAGAGTACATGCAACTCTCCCCCAACCCAAGCACCCATACCAACATCACTTATTGCTTCCTCGCTACGGATGTAGAAAAAGTCTCCGAACAGCATCTGGAAGATACGGAAAGCCTGACCGTGCATCTGCTCTCCCTGCAAGAAGTAAAAGATTTATTGCAGCAAGGAAGCATCCGCCAGGCATTAATGGCAGCACCGCTTTGGAAGTATATAGCTGAAATAAATAAAATTTAGGCGCAGTTCATCACTCAAACGGCTTGCGGAACGTACATCCGGCTTTCCATTCGGAACAGCCGTAAGCTGTTTTACCTTTAATAATCGTACCTTTTCCGCAAAGCGGGCAAGGCTGACCGACAAGGGCATCCGATGCCAATGGTGCAGGCGCTGACGGCACAGGTTCTTTCTTTGCCGCCGGTTTTCTTGGTGCTCTCTTCTTCGGTTCCTTTTTAGGTTTATCGCTATCTGCGGCAGAAGCGGACTTACCACCCTTCTCCTGCACAGCTTCCTGTATCGTAATACGGCGGTTGGTATTATCGGAAAGCACGCTCATTACCACTCCCGATACCATCTCCTTCAACTCTTCCAGGAACTGCGATGCGCTAAATGTTCGTTTTTCAATCTTGCGCAACTTATTCTCCCATTGTCCGGTCAGCTCCGCCGACTTCAACAAATCTTCGTGGATAAACTGAATCAATTCGATTCCGGTAGGAGTAGCAATCAGATTCTTCTTCTCCTTCCTTATATAATTCCGTTTGAACAGCGTCTCTATAATGGCGGCACGGGTAGACGGACGCCCGATACCATTCTCTTTCAGTGCATCGCGCAGTTCGTCATTATCCACCAGTTTACCGGCTGTCTCCATTGCACGCAACAAGGTTGCCTCGGTATAAGGACGGGGCGGTTGTGTCCACTTTTCATTCAGGCTGGGCACGTGCGGACCGCTTTCGCCCTTCACGAATGCCGGAAGCACGTTTTCATCTTCACCTCCCTTTTCATCCTTCTCTTCCTGAGATTGTGCCGAAGGCGTACCGAATATAACACGCCATCCCGGATCGAGAATCTGCTTACCGGTAGTCTTGAACTCGATACCTTCCACCTCACCCAATACGGTAGTAGTGGCAAACTTACAATCGGGATAAAACACAGCAATAAAACGGCGAGCTATCAGATCGAACACCCTACGTTCCATATCCGTCAGGTTCTGCGGATGCTGACCGGTGGGGATAATGGCGTGGTGATCGGTCACTTTCGAGTTATCGAATACCTTTTTCGATTTCAGCAAGGTAGTGCCTTCCAGCGGTTTGGTGTAGACTTCATAATCCCTCAAGCCTTTCAGTATACCGGGACATTTGGGGTAAATATCGTCGCTCAGGAAAGTGGTGTCTACACGCGGATAGGTAGCCACCTTCTTCTCGTACAACGATTGTATCAGTTTGAGCGTCTCGTCGGCAGAGTATCCGAACTTCTTGTTGCACTCCACCTGCAAGGAAGTCAGGTCGAAAAGGCGAAGCGGCGCTTCCTTTCCGTTCTTCTTACTGACATCGGTAACGGTAAAAGGAGAGTTCTTGATCTGCTCCAATAGCGAGAGCCCCCGCTCCTGGTCGGTAATAGGATCAATACCGCGGTTCTCTTCTTCCTTCTTCTCGGCAGTAGCAGTAGCGGCAGCCGTAGAAGTTTCTTTCTGCTTCTCGGCTTCCAGTATCAGCTCTTCTTCACTCTTTCTGAGAATGGCGGAGAAAGTAGTATCACGATATACCGTCTTTAATTCCCAATACTGCTTAGGCACGAAGTTCTGTATCTCCAACTGACGGTTTACGATCAGCGCCAGCGTCGGTGTCTGTACACGCCCGATGGAAAGTACCTGTTTGTTCTGGCCATACTTCATGGTATAAAGGCGGGTAGCATTCATGCCGAGCAGCCAGTCACCGATGGCACGGGACAGACCGGCTTCGTACAACGGCTGGAAGTCCGAAGAATCACGCAACTTTGCAAACCCCTCGCGGATAGCTTCTTCCGTCAGTGACGATATCCACAGACGCTTCACAGGACAGCGCGCACCGGCTTTCTGCATCACCCAGCGTTGTATCAATTCTCCCTCCTGCCCGGCATCACCGCAGTTTATAATCATGTCGGCGTGCTGCATGAGGTTCTCTATCACATGGAACTGGCGTTCGTAGGTAGGGTTACTGATAAGTTTGATACCGAAACGGGGCGGTATCATGGGCAGGCTTCCCAGGCTCCATGACTTCCAGTTAGGCGTATATTCGTGCGGCTCTTTCAGTGTGCAGAGGTGGCCGAAGGTCCAGGTTACCTGGTATCCGTTTCCTTCGATATATCCGTCCCTCTTATCCTTCGCTCCTAATACATCAGCTATGTCACGCGCCACAGAGGGCTTTTCGGCAATACAAACTATCATTCGTTATTTTTTAATCTTATTCGCGGAGCAAAGGTACGAAAAAGAGAGTAATAAAAGAAAAGAGGTTACCTCAACATCGTCGAGATAACCCCTTTTTATCATTTAACCTATCGGAGATTACTCATCCAACAAGATTTCCAAAATCTGGCAAGCAGCCTTCGCTACCGGAGTACCGGGGCCGAAGATGGCAGCCACACCGGCTTTGTAAAGGAAGTCATAGTCCTGTGCGGGGATTACACCACCGGCAATCACTACGATGTCCTCACGTCCCAGTTTCTTGAGTTCTTCAATAATCTGCGGAACCAATGTCTTGTGTCCGGCAGCCAGTGAAGAAACACCTACTACGTGAACGTCGTTCTCTACTGCTTCGCGGGCAGCTTCGGCAGGAGTCTGGAACAACGGTCCCATATCTACGTCGAAACCACAGTCTGCATATCCGGTTGCTACCACTTTGGCACCACGGTCGTGACCGTCCTGTCCCATCTTGGCAACCATGATACGGGGCTGACGTCCCTCTTTCTTTGCAAACTTATCACACAACTCACAAGCACGCTTGAAGTCGCTGTCATTTTTACTTTCTGATGAATACACGCCTGATATAGTTCTGATTATTGCTTTATAACGTCCTACAATCTTTTCGCAAGCATACGAGATTTCACCCAGCGTAGCGCGAACACGGGCAGCTTCGACTGCCAGTTCCAGCAGGTTTCCTTCCTTCGTTTCCACACATTTGGTGATGGCTTCCAGTGCTTTCTGCACAGCAGCCTCATCGCGTCCTTCCTTCAAAGTTTTCAGGTTCTCGATCTGTTCCAAACGAACAGCCGTATTGTCGATTTCGAGGATATCGATCGGAGCTTCTTTCTCCAGACGATACTTGTTCACACCAACGATAGTCTGAGAACCGGAGTCGATGCGGGCCTGCGTACGTGCAGCAGCTTCTTCGATACGCATCTTAGGAATACCGGTTTCGATAGCTTTCGCCATACCACCCAATTTTTCAACTTCCTGAATGAGTTCCCAAGCCTTGTGAGCCAGTTCATTTGTCAGAGACTCTACATAGTAAGAACCACCCCATGGGTCAACATTCTTGCAGATGTAAGTTTCTTCCTGAATATAAATCTGAGTGTTACGTGCGATACGTGCAGAGAAGTCCGTCGGCAACGCAATAGCCTCGTCAAGTGCATTGGTGTGCAAAGACTGAGTATGTCCCAGCGCGGCAGCCATGGCCTCGATACAAGTACGGCCAATATTGTTAAACGGATCTTGCTCGGTCAGTGACCAGCCCGAAGTCTGGGAGTGTGTACGCAGAGCCAGAGATTTCGGGTTCTTCGGATTGAACTGTTTCACAATCTTCGCCCAAAGCATACGTGCAGCACGCATCTTGGCAATTTCCATGAAGTGGTTTGTACCGATAGCCCAGAAGAAAGACAGACGCGGAGCAAAAGCATCAATATCAATACCCGCAGCTGTTCCGGCACGGAGGTATTCCAAACCGTCGGCCAACGTATAAGCCAACTCTATGTCCGCCGTAGCTCCCGCTTCCTGCATGTGGTAACCGGAGATAGAGATAGAGTTGAACTTCGGCATCTTCTGAGAAGTATATTCAAAGATATCAGAGATAATCTTCATGGAGAATGCAGGCGGGTAGATATAGGTATTACGCACCATGAATTCTTTCAGGATATCGTTCTGGATAGTACCTGCCATTTCTTCCAGTTTGGCACCCTGTTCCAGACCGGCATTGATATAGAATGCCAAAACCGGAAGTACCGCACCGTTCATGGTCATGGACACGGACATCTTGTTCAAAGGAATACCATCGAACAGAACTTTCATGTTCTCCAGTGAGCAGATAGATACACCTGCCTTACCAACGTCACCCACTACACGTTCGTGGTCGGGGTCGTAACCGCGGTGAGTAGCCAAGTCGAATGCTACGGACAAACCTTTCTGACCGGAAGCCAGGTTACGGCGGTAGAATGCATTGGATTCTTCGGCTGTGGAGAAACCGGCATACTGACGGATCGTCCAGGGACGCAATGTGTACATCACTGAATACGGACCACGCAAATAAGGCGGAAGACCGGCAGCATAGCCCAGGTGTTCCATTCCCTCGAGATCCTCTTTCGTATAAACAGGCTTCACTTCAATGTGTTCCGGCGTTTTCCAATCAGCATGGATGCCGTTAGCCTTTTGCCACTCAGCGCCATCTACGGGCTGGAAAGCGGCATATATATCTAAGTTTTTAAAATCTTTTCTCATCTTACTTCAAAAGTTTAGCGTTGTATTCCTTTAATGTTTCCAGCACGTTGACACGAACATGGATAAAGTTCTCTATACCGGCAGCCTTCAGCTCGTCCATGCAAGCAGGAGCACCGGCTACGATGAACATGGCACGGCCGTTCAGAGCCTTGAAAGCCGGAACAGCATATTCTGCATATTCATCATCGCTGGAACAAAGTACCACGATGTCAGCCTTGGCAGCCATAGCAGCCTCTACACCCTCTTCTACCGTCGGGAAGCCGAGGTTGTCGACAACTTCATATCCGGCGCAAGCCAGGAAGTTACAAGAATACTGTGCACGTGCCTGACGCATAGCCAGGTTACCGATAGTCAGCATGAATGCCTTCGGACGTTTGCCGGAAGCTTCCGTTTCGAGGCGCAACGCTTCAAATTCGCTGGCAGCACGATCAAAATTCAAAGAAGGAACATCCTTCTCGCAAGTATCGTGACCACCGCAGCAGCAAGCAGCTTCAACAGGTTTCTTTTCGCCTGCCTTTTCGTTGAAGTTCGGGAACTGGTTAGTACCCAGCAGCACTTCGCGACGCTGAGCAACTGCTTTATGACGGGTCTTGTTGCTTTCGTTTACAGCAGCCTGTACTTTACCTGCTTTCACAGCAGCATAAAAACCGCCTTCTTCTTCTATGGAGAGGAACAGTTCCCAAGCCTGCTTGGCAATAGCAACAGTCAGGTTTTCAATATAGTAAGAACCGGCAGCCGGGTCAATCACCTTGTCGAAGTGAGATTCTTCCTTCAACAGCAATTGTTGGTTGCGTGCCATACGTTCAGAGAAGTCATCGGGAGTAGCATACGTTTTATCAAACGGAACAACCGTCATTGAATCAACGCCTGCAAGCGCACCACTCATTGCTTCAGTCTGTGTACGCAGCAAGTTTACGTGAGCATCGAACAGGGTAAGGTTGAAAGTAGAAGTTTCGGCATGAATCTTCATCTTTGCAGCACAGCGGCATTCTTTATTCTCACCCTTGTTCTCGCAGTCGCGCAGACATTCCGGATAGTAAGCAGCCACGATATTTGCCCACAGCATACGGGCAGCACGGAACTTGGCTATTTCAAGGAAGTAGTTGGAGCTGATACCGAAGTTGAATTTAATTCTCTTGGCTACTGTAGAAGCAGTCAGCCCGGCATCAGTCAGTTGGTTCATGTATTCGTTACCCCAGGCCAATGCATAACCCAGTTCCTGATAGATGTATGCACCTGCATTATTCAGTGTCAGCGCATTTACATTCAATACACGGTATTTGGGAAGAACGACCGTAGCTTCGATCAAAGCCTTGGCAGTAGCAATCATATCGCCTTTTTCTTTGCCTTTGGCCAGCATCTTGTTGAAGTAGTCGTAGTTTATAGAACCTTGCAGCTTCGTCAGATCATAGTCTTTCTTCTGGAAGTAAGCTACAAGAAGCTCGGCGAGTTCTACCACATGCCCCTGGCAAGTAGTAAAGTTCAGTTCAACACATTCGGCGCAAATGTCCTTCAGCAAAGTTTCAATGTACTCTGCATTCAGTTCTTTGGCTTTTACATGGAAAGAGAGTGAATTGATGCCCTTGTTCAGGATATCCAGTGCCTTGGCATTGGCTTCTTTAGGACATTCTACCTTAATTTCCTGACGAACAAGCCATTCGTTGTTGTCTTTCTTAGTACCTCTGAGATAAGGGAATTCACCGGGAAGAGCGTCGGTTGTTTTCAAACCTTCGAGGTCTTCCATGCGATAGAAAGGTTTAACCTTAAATCCTTCGTTTGTCTTCCAAACGAGTTTCTTCTCGAAATCCGCTCCCTTCAAGTCGGCGGTTACTTTCTCCATCCACTGTTCGGTGGAAACGGGAGAAAAGTCTGAGAAGAGTTTTTCTTTACTGTCTGCCATAGTTTATTTTAATTAAAAATAGATGAATACTATTCATTGTGTCTTAAAGAGACTCGCAAAGATACAGAAATACTTAGAACAAAAAGATTTTTTAAGCAAAATTCGCACACGGAAATGACGTCCTGACAGAACAAGTATTCGGGAAAAGTATAATTTGTAAAAAGAAAAGTTGCAAACCCTTTGCCAGCTTCTTATTATTAACTAATTTTGCGCGAAATTTGTGAAAAGGTATACAATAAGGTAATTATGGATTGGTTAGAAACTTTGCTATGGGACCCTGCATCCGTAGCCCACATCGTTTGCTTGTATGCATTCGTGATATCTGTGGGAGTATTGCTGGGCAAGATCAAGATCTTCGGGGTATCACTGGGCGTTACGTTCGTACTCTTCGCCGGTATCCTGATGGGGCACTTCGGTTTTACGGGTGAAACACACATTCTGCACTTCATCCGCGAGTTCGGTTTAATTTTGTTTGTATTCTGCATCGGTCTGCAAGTAGGGCCGTCGTTCTTCTCTTCTTTCAAAAAGGGGGGTATGACGCTGAATATGCTCGCCGTAGGTATCGTGGCGCTGAACATTGCAGTGGCGCTGGGACTTTATTTCCTGGACGGAAGCATAGACTTGCCTATGATAGTAGGTATCCTCTACGGTGCCGTGACCAATACTCCCGGTTTGGGTGCCGCACAAGAAGCGCTTAATCAGCTTAACTATACGGGAGATCCCATCGCATTGGGTTATGCCTGCGCCTATCCGCTCGGTGTGGTAGGTATCATCGGTTCCATTATTGCCGTGCGGTACATCTGCCGCGTGAACCTCAAGAAAGAAGAGGAAGAGCTCAATACACAGGAAGCCGACATGAAACATATGCCTCATATGCTGCATCTCGAAGTACGCAACGAATCTCTCGACGGAAAGAAGCTGCTTCAGGTAAAAGATTTCCTGGGACGTCCATTCGTATGTTCGCGCATCCGCCACGAAGGCCATGTCAGCATCCCGAACCAGGATACCGAATTCCATATCGGCGACCAGTTGTTCATCGTATGTTCCGAAGAAGATGCCGAAGCGGTAGCCGCTTTCATCGGTAAGGAGATTCAGATGGACTGGGAGAAGCAAGACACTCCGATGGTTTCGCGCCGCATCCTGGTAACCAAGTCGGAAATCAACGGCAAGAAGCTGGGAAGCCTTCACTTCCGCAGCCTGTACGGGGTAAACGTAACCCGCGTCAACCGTTCGGGTATGGACCTGTTTGCCGACCCGAACCTGACCTTGCAAGTGGGCGACCGCGTGATGGTAGTAGGCCAGCAAGATGCGGTAGCACGCGTGGCAGGCGTACTGGGCAATCAGTTGAAGCGACTGGATACACCTAATATTGTTACGATTTTCGTGGGTATCTTCCTGGGTATCCTGCTGGGAAGTCTGCCTATCGCATTCCCGGGCATGCCTACTCCGGTGAAGTTGGGCCTGGCAGGTGGTCCGCTGGTAGTAGCCATCCTTATCGGACGCTTCGGGCATAAACTCAAACTGGTCACTTATACCACTATGAGTGCCAACCTGATGCTTCGCGAAATAGGTATCGTACTTTTCCTTGCGAGTGTAGGTATCGAAGCCGGTGAGCACTTTGTGCAGACGGTGGTAGAGGGAAGCGGTTTACTATACGTAGGCTACGGTTTCCTGATAACAGTCCTTCCGCTGCTTATTATCGGCATCATCGCCCGTCTTTACTGCAAGATCAACTACTTCACCCTTATGGGATTGATTGCCGGCAGTAACACCGATCCTCCCGCACTGGCATACTCAAACCAGGCAGCAGGAAACGATGCTCCATCCGTAGGATACTCCACAGTATATCCGTTGACCATGTTCCTGCGTATCCTCGCAGGGCAGATGATACTGCTGACAATGATGTAGAAGTATTCACGATCATACTAAAAAAAGCGAAGCGAAGAATCTATTCTCCTTATATATAAGGAAACAGATTCTTCGCTTCGTTTTAAATGACAGGATGATATGCTATATCAATAAAAACTATTCTACTCCCCAAGCCGCAGAGTCACAAACTCTTCCAGAAAATCCACCGTCTTCTCTATTCCCAGTACCGAGGAATCGATACAAAGATGATAGGTCGCGGCAGCTCCCCAGGTCTTGAAACTGTAATAGTTGTAATACTCCGAGCGCCTTTTATCCGCTTTATTCATCATTTCTTCCGCCGCACTTTTCGTAATGGAATGCATTTTGCAGAGGCGGGCAATGCGGTCTTCGCTCGAAGCGGAGATAAAGATATTGACGCAACGGGGATTCTCTCTCAGAATATAGTCGGCACAGCGTCCCACGAATAAGCAGGATTTCTCCGACGCCAGCTTTCGGATGACATCACTTTGCACTTTGAACAGCGCGTCATTGCTCAGGCAGTTTGTGGCGGGTATGGCTCCATCGCTTATAAAGGGGAATCTCATTCCGAACAGGCCACCGATAATCCCTTGTGATGCTTTCTCATCGGCTTTCTCAAAGAACTCACGGCAAAGCCCGCTCTCTTCGGAAGCGAGGTTAATCAATTCCTTGTCATAAAAATCAATCCCCAGACGGGCGGCAAGCTTCTCTCCTATTTCACGTCCGCCACTGCCCAACTGACGACCGATATTTACAACATATTTCTTGTCCATAGTTTCAATCTGTATTGGTTTACTGAATAGCAAAAGTAAGGATTAATAGGAAAGAAACAAAAAAAGAGAAAAGTTATTTGCCAAACAATTATTTTACGTATTTTTGAGACCGGTACACTAATCAGCCCAGAAAGATGAAAAAAACGTTTCGTATTACTGCTATTTTATATTTCCTCATCCTCTGTTTTATTCTGCCCGCTCCGGCACAAAACCGGCATCAGCAGTTGAAAGACTCCCTGCGCCGCGTCATTGCGCAGTCCGAAGGCAAAGCCAAACTGAAAGCATATAGCAGATTGTATGAATTGTATATGCCGGACGTAAACAATCAGGAAGCGATGGACACGCTGAAGATTTTATTCGACCAGACCGAAGCCGAAGCCGTCAAACAGGGAAATATCAGTGCGCAGGGAATGGTATACGGCAACCTCATCATAGCCCTGGTAAATGGCGGTAAGTACGACGAAGCCATCAGCAAAATACCCGATTGCCTTGATTTCTATAAGAAGAATAAGATGTGGAGATTCTATTATCAGATACACATGCAACTGATAACCCTCTACAACCTGAAAGGAGACTATGAGAAGGCGTCGGAAGAAGCCCGAAACATGTACAACCAGGCCAAAGAACAGAATGACAAGGCGGGCATGGCCACCGCACTCTACACCACCTCCACCATCTACAACATCCAGGAGAGATGGAAGGAGCAGGAACAGTGCCTCCGGGAGTCCATCGCCATGCTATGGGAAGTCTCCGGGTACGACAACATCCTGACACAGGCATACGCGTTTCTGTGTATGTCACTCCGCGCACAAGGACGGTACGACGATGCCCTGAAACTGGTCCCCGAATACGAAAAGGCAATCAACCGTTTTGAGAAAGCCATCGGCAGAACCGACATTGCCGCCCGTGTGAACTTCAACACGGCATTGATGAACAATTATATAGATACCCGGCAGTACGACAAAGCCGAAATCTATCTAACCCAACTGGAGAAGATCGCCAATAACAGCATTCATAATTTTGAAACATTGCGGGCAAAGGCATTGATTCTCCAATCGCGCGGCAGATATAATGAAGCGCTTGCCTGCATAGACAGCGCCATGGCCAAAGTCAGTGAATCGGAATTTGACATCAATCTGGCAAGAGAGGTAAAGATGGAAATCCTGGTCCGGGCGGGACGTGTGAACGAAGCATTGGACATATACCGAAAAATCGTCGCAACCAACAAGGAGTTGTCCGATACAGAAGTCAATGCACGGTTCGACGAACTGCGCACTCAGTATGAAGTGGCCAAGCACATTTCCGAGAAGAAACGCAACTTCCACTATTTCCTTTTCGCACTGGGCGCCTGCCTGATCCTAACGGTGCTTTTGGCCTGCGTTTTCTACTACAACCGGGTGATTACGAACAAGAATCGCAACTTATACAAACAAATCAAAGAGCAGGACCGCCTGACAGACGAGCTATCATGGGCGATGCAGAACGGTACACTCTCCTATACCGGCGAGCAGTTCGACTTGGTGACACAACTGCGGGATTATCTGCTTACCGGTGATAACATCAATAATGTAGATATCAACCGCGATGAGATTATTACGGCCCTCGGCACGAACAAAAACACACTATCCGAAGCAGTGAAAGCCGTTACCGGAAAATCTCCTATGGAATACATACGCACTATGAAGATAGAAGAAGCCCGCCGGCTGCTTGGCAATCATCCTGAATTGACCATTGAATCCGTTGCCTACAGTTGTGGTTTCAACATACCAAGCACTTTCTATCGACTGTTCAAGAAGGAATACGGCATCAGCCCTTCGGCGTACCGAAAAATGGCAAAAGAGCAAGAGTAAACCCTATATTTTATTTCAAAACAGCACTTCCGGGACAAAATGCAACAAAATTGGGACAAAATGCAATAGATTTTTGCGCAGAAAAAGCAAGATTTGCACAACTATTTACAAATAACCCAATGATATGAAGAATTACATTGTATTCATCACACTGATTGTAAGCCTCTCATTGTTGATTGCTCTAATCATCCAGTTGCGAGAGTGCATCCGAGCCAAACGGGCATACGACCGCAAACTCGCCTGCCAAATTCGTGAACGGGACCAGATGCTCCGCACCCTGCAACGCTCCAATTTCGAGAAAGAGATTGCTAACAAAGCGAACCAGACAAAACCTCAGGAACCAGGCAAAATCCCCGGTACAGAAAAGAAGAATACCGGTAAAGGCTTCAGCCTGCCGCCCGCTTGAACTTGCGGAACTGGCTCGTCAGCATCACCACAGCCACGATGCTGGCAAGCAGGTCGGACACCGGCATACTGTACCACACCCCCGCCGCACCAAAGAAACGGGGCAAGATAATCAATGCCGGAAGCAGGAACAGCATCTGCCGCGTAAGGGACAGGAAGATGGCCTTACTCGCCATACCGATGCTCTGGAAGAAGTTGGAAGTCACCATCTGGAAGCCGATAATGGGAAAGAACATCACCACCACACGCAGTCCGCGTGCCGAAAGGGCTATCAATTCCTCGTCCGAAGTAAAGATGGAAACCGCCAGATCGGGCACAAGCATACCCATCAGGAAGCCGGTGGTAGTAACAATCGTAGCAAAGATAATCGTCAGTTTCAGCACCCGCGACACCCGTGCATACTGTTGTGCACCGAAGTTATACCCCGCAATGGGCTGCATCCCCTGATTCAGTCCCATCACAATCATCAGGAAGATAAATATCAACCGGTTCACGATGCCGAACGCACCGATGGACAAGTCTCCACCATGCCGCTTCAATCCCTGGTTGATGACAATCACAATGAAGCACGCCGCCAGGTTCATCAGGAAGGGAGACATACCGATAGCAAGCGAATCTATCACAATCTTGCGCCGCAGGCGGAAGATGCCGCGGTGGAAGTGCAGCAATTCATCCTTATTGCTGAATATCTTGAATTGCCATATCAGCGAAATAATCTGTGCCACAATCGTAGCAATCGCCGCTCCACGTATGCCCCAGCCGAAGCCGTAGATAAACACAGGGTCGAGTATCGTGTTGATAACCACCGTGGCGATAGTGGCATACATCGCCTTCTGCGGATGTCCCGAAGAGCGGAGCACCGCGTTCAGCCCCAGGTAGAGGTGGGTAATGACATTTCCCAGCAGGATAATCTGCATATACTCGCGGGCATACCTCACCGTCTCGTCACTGCCACCGAAGAAGTAAAGTATAGGATCGAGGAAAATCATCGTTACCACCGTAAATGCCAGCCCCAAAATGAGGTTCAGTACAAACACATTGCCCAGCACCCGCTGCGCCGTGTCATAGTCCTTCTGCCCCAGCCTCACGGAAATCAAGGTCGATGCACCCACGCCCACCAGCGAACCGAATGCCGCAGCAAGGTTCATCAGCGGGAAAGTCAGCGCCAATCCCGAAATTGCCATCGTACCTACTCCGTGACCGATAAAGATACTGTCTACCATATTATATAAGGAAGAAGCCGTCATGGCGATGATTGCCGGCACGGCATACTGCATCAATAGTTTCCCGATCTCTTCTGTACCCAACGCTGTGGGCGCCTTTTGTCCTGTCATATTACACCTATTTCTTTATATCTATATCGGGTGCAAAGTTACGCATTTATTCCGAAGACGTATTCATGCTAACGTAATAATATGATTTAGGCACGGATTACACAGATTACACGGTTTGAATTAGTAAACAATCCGTGTAATCCTGTGTAATCCGTGCCTAAAAGAATGTATTAGAAGGGCTTGGGATAAGCCCTTCTGATTCTTCTATACTTTAGGGTGTAGATGGTGTATCTTCCGTTACATTCACCGTTACCGTCACCTT
>CAJKXC010000030.1 GCA_905203765.1 uncultured Bacteroides sp. | reverse complement strand
AAGCAGGACTTCCATCACCAAATCGTTACCTGCATCTTTTAAACTCTCTATATTTACTTTATCTTCAGAGAGTTATATCAAAATACATTGTTTTCCATTCTGAAACTTTCAGTTCCAAAAGTCGGAACCAAATGAAACTCTATTCAAATGGCAGAAAAGGCAAAAATATTAACCGCAAGCGGAACAAGCAATAGGGAGAATACCTAACTTTGCGGCGGTTTTCAATGGATAAATGCGGTTTTCAACATATATATAAGGTATAATAAGTATGATTCGTCAATGCGCCATCCTCTTCGGATGTTTAGCCCTGGGAGAACTGATTGTTTTCTTTACGGGCATCAAACTGCCTTCCAGCATCATCGGTATGCTGTTGCTCACCCTTTTCTTGAAATTGGGTTGGATAAAGTTGCA
The DNA here is from genome assembly GCA_905203765.1 of uncultured Bacteroides sp. GTDB lineage: Bacteria > Bacteroidota > Bacteroidia > Bacteroidales > Bacteroidaceae > Bacteroides. Next base: position 28,792 of record CAJKXC010000030.1, on the reverse strand, counting down.
CTGGGTACAGGGCATGTCCGACTTCCTGGTTGCCAACCTGGGCTTCTTCTTTGTGCCGCCCGGCGTGGCGCTGATGCTCTATTTTGACATCATTGCCGCCCAGTTCTGGCCTATCGTCATTGCTTCATTACTCAGTACCCTGCTGGTGATTGTGGTCACCGGATGGGTTCATCAATTAACACGCAGAATCAAATGAACTTCTTGGAGAACGAATTTTTCTTGCTGGCTATCACTTTCGGAGTTTTCTTCTTAGCCAAAGTATTGCAAAAGAAAACAGGAATCATGTTGCTCAACCCCATCCTGCTGACCATCGCCGTGCTCATCATCTTCCTGAAGATGGCGCATATCAGCTACGCGACTTACAACGAAGGGGGACACCTGATAGAGTTTTGGCTGAAACCAGCGGTTGTGGCGCTGGGAGTGCCGCTTTACCTGCAACTGGAAACAATCAAGAAGCAGCTATTGCCCATCCTGCTGTCCCAACTGGCGGGTTGCATTGTCGGTGTAATATCCGTGGTGCTGATAGCAAAGCTGATGGGAGCCTCGGATGAAATTATCTATTCCCTGGCGCCGAAGTCCGTCACAACCCCGATAGCGATGGAAGTGACGAAGACGCTGGGCGGAATACCTTCACTGACTGCCGCCGTGGTGGTGTGCGTCGGTCTGCTGGGCGGCATACTGGGTTTCAAGACGATGAAGCTGACCCGTATCGGCAGCCCTATGGCACAGGGATTGTCGCTGGGAGCTGCCGCCCATGCGGTAGGCACTTCTACGGCGATGGAAATCAGTGGCAAGTACGGTGCGTTTGCCAGTCTCGGTCTGACGCTGAACGGCATCTTCACAGCTTTATTAACACCAACTATATTAAGATTATTAGGGCTACTCTAACAAAATCTTCCTATTTTTGTTATTGATTATGCTAACCAATTAAAAACAACGTATGATACCATTCAAAGATATCGAGTTAAAAGACAAAGACCTCATTACCTCATACACGCAGAACAGTCCGCGGCAGAATTGCGACCTCTCATTCTCCAACCTATGCAGTTGGCGCTTCCTGTACAATACCAAGTTTGCCGTTCAGGACGGATTCCTGCTGTTGAAGTTCTGGGCGGACGGAGAGCTGGTATATATGATGCCCATAGGCAACGGCGACTTGAACAAGGCGCTGGAAGCATTAAGAGAAGATGCCCACCGGGAAGGTCAGCCCCTCTGCCTGCTGGGTATATGCGCCGGGATGTGCTCGGAGCTGGAAACCTTTATGCCCGGCCGGTTCCAGTTCACTGCCGACTGTGACTACGCCGATTATGTGTATCTGCGCAGTGACCTTGCCACACTTTCGGGCAAGAAGTTCCAGTCGAAACGAAATCATGTCAATAAGTTCAAGCGGACTTATAACTACCAATACACCCCCATCACTCCCGACCGCATCCAAGAGTGCCTCGACCTGGAAGCCGAATGGTGCAAAGTCAACAACTGCGACCAGCACGAAGGCACGGGCAACGAACGCCGCGCACTGATTTACGCTCTCCATAACTTCGAGGCATTAGGTCTGACGGGCGGTATCTTGCACGTGGATGACCGGATTGCAGCCTTCACCTTCGGCATGCCCATCAACCAGAACACCTTCGGCGTACACGTAGAGAAGGCGGACACCAGCATCGACGGGGCATACGCCATGATTAACTACGAGTTTGCCAACCACATTCCCGAACAATACATCTATATAAACCGGGAAGAAGACCTGGGCATCGAAGGCCTGCGCAAGGCAAAGCTGTCCTATCAGCCTGCCATCATATTGGAGAAGTACGTGGCTTGCCTCAAGGATGAGCCGGTAGAGGCGATAAAGTGGTAAGTAACGAAGTGATAAGGTGATAAAGTGATAAGAGGATGATACGGGAGAAAGTAAAGGAGTTGTGGAAGCTCTGTTTTGACGACAGCAAGGAATTCACTGATATGTACTTCCGGCTGCGTTACAACAACGACGTCAACATCGCCATCGAAAGTGGCGAAGAGGTGATTGCCGCCCTGCAAATGCTGCCTTATCCCATGACCTTCTGCGGTGGAGAAATCAATACGGCTTATATATCGGGGGCTTGCACGCATCCCGATTACCGCAACCGGGGCGTGATGCACGAACTGCTGTCGCAGGCATTCGCGCGGATGCTGCACAATAATGTGGCGGTATCTACCCTGATACCGGCAGAGCCGTGGCTTTTCTCTTACTATGCCCGCAAGGGTTACGCTGCCGTGTTCAATTACAACAGCATCACTTTCGTATCTCCCGCCGCCCCGCTTGCCAAAGGAGTCTACACACTGAAAACCGTCCATGAGTATAAAGCCGATGTATACGAATATCTGAACCGGAAGCTGAGAGAACGCCCGTGCTGCATTCAGCACACGGAAAAAGACTTCCAGGTCATCCTCTCCGACTTACGTCTGAGCCGGGGGGCAATCTATCTGCTGAGCCGTGCGGGGACAATTGCCGCCCTCGCCATCGCCTACCCCGCAGGCGGAAACCAGTGGTACATCGGAGAAATAGTATCGGATACTCCCGAAACGGGTTCATTGCTGCTTCAACGCATCTGCACCAAACTCAAAGTTCCTTCCGTCGAAGTCCTCGCTCCCCCTGCCGACCGGGAATCCGGGAAGCACCTCGGCATGGCGCGCATCGTCCATGCCAAAGCCGTGCTGCAACTCTATGCCGCCGCCCACCCGGAACTGGAACTCAACATCCAACTGACCGACGAACAGGTAAGCGCCAACAACGGCTACTATTACCTGAACAACGGTATGTGTATGAATAGTGCCAAGCGTCTGCCGGGCAGTCACTTGGCACTTACAATCGGCGAACTCACCGAAAAAGTATTTTCATCATCAGTGCCCTACATGAGCCTGATGCTGAACTGACGTTACAATCCGCTGAAGTCCACTCCCTCGAATACCAGCGAAGGGATACGCCAGGAAGAAGACAGGCGGGGGTCATTGCCAATGGCCACCAAAGACGACCAAAGCGTAACCATATTACCCGTCACGTTCATCTCATTCACCGGCTGCGTCAGCTTGCCGTTCTCTATCAGGAACCCTTCGATACCGTATGAGAAGTCGCCGGTGGTGCTATTGCTGTTACCGCCGTTGAATCCCGTAACCAGGATACCTTTCTCTACATCGGCAATCAGTCCGTCCAGGTCTTTGCTGCCCGGCTGCAATACCAGCAGGGAAGGCGAATTGATGGTAGGCGCCACTCCCATCTTCTTGGAGTTATAAGTATCTATGAAGTAGGTTTTCAGCACGCCGTTCTCGAATACCGGGCGGCGTTCCGTAGCCACGCCCTCGCTATCGAAGTAGCGGGCACCATTGGCACCTATCAAATGGGGTTCGTCCATCAGGTTCAACTTGTCGGAACCTATCTTCGCATTCAGTTTATCCAGCAGGAACGAGTTCTTCTGTTGCAGGGCGGAGCCGTAGAGCGCACCCACCAACGGATCGACCAGTTGGCCGGAGTTCATCGGGTCTACCACCATGGTGTACTTGCCCGAAGCAGCCTTCTTCTGTCCCAACTTCTGCAACACACGTTCCAGCGCCTTCACGCCGATACCGGACTTCATCAGTTGGTCATAATACAAAGCCGAGTCGTACCAATAGGAAGAAGGACGTGCCTCGCCCTCACCCTTCACCGCCACTTCGGCATATACGGAGAACCAGGTAGATTTGGATTCGCCTTCGAAGCCGTTGCTCGTCAGGCGGTAGGCAGCGTTCTCGCCGTCGCTGTAGGAACTGCTTACGGAGATGATGCGTTCGTCTTTGCCCATCACCTCTTCGGCAGCCGCACGGGCTATTGCTACCTTGTCGTCGGGGTTGATGTCGTAGAACTTATTGTCGAATAACTGCAAATCGGGCTTTCCGCCTTTATAGTAGCGGGAAGCATCGGGCAACACGCGCGCCTCGTCTTCCGCCAGATAGCGGGTAGAGTCGATGCCGTTCCTGATGAATCCTTCCAGTTCTTTCTTGTCCAGACGGTTGGTAGAGTATGAACCGTACTTACCATCTACAAACAGACTGATGCTCAGTCCGCTTTCTGAGGCTTGCTGCAACTTGTCCATCTTCGCATCACGCAGTTCGAAGGAAGCGTTGGAGTTGGAGTATAGCACCAACTTAGCTGCCTGGCAACCGTTCTTCAGGGCAAAATCCATTGCCCATTGTGCCAATTTCTTATTATTATCTGTAATCATTGTCTTTAGTTGATAGTTGATAAATGATAGGTGATAGTTAGCTTTCTCCTCCCACTGTCAGTTTGCTTACCAATGCCGACGGCATACCGCAGGTAACCGGGCAGGACTGTCCGTCCTTGCCGCACGTCCACGTGCCGTTGTCAATCTTGTCGTTATTGGCAACCATCGTAATATCCGCCAAGGCCTTGGGGCCGTTGCCGATGATGTTGATGTCCTTGATGGGTTGCGTCAGCTTGCCGTCTTCAATCAGGTAACCGGACTTCACGAAGAAGGTAAAGTCTCCGGCACCGATCTGTACCTGGCCGTTGGTGAACTGGTCTACGTAGATACCGTTCTTCACGGTGGATATGATGTCCTCTTCCTTCATGTTGCCGGCTTCCATATACGTGGCACGCATACGGGGGATGGGCATATTGCGGAAGGTGTCGCGACGTCCGTTTCCGGTAGGAGCCACGCCGTAGTGCTGGGCACTGATGCGGTCGTGCAGGTAGCTGGTCAGGATGCCTTCTTTCACGATGTAGGTTTTCTGTCCTTCTACGCCTTCGTCGTCGAAGTTCACGGAGCCGCGGTTGAAGTCGATGGTACCGTCGTCCACCACATTGATATGTTCGTTGCACACCTTCTTGCCGAAGAGGTCGCAGAAGATGGAAGTACGCTTGCGGTTGAAGTCCGCCTCGAAAGCATGTCCGATGGCCTCGTGCAACAAGATACCGGAACCGCCGGCACCCATCACTACGGGCATTTCACCGCCTTTGGGCTTCACCGCCTTGAACAGGATGGAAGTGTTGTCCACCACTTCGCGTGCCAGTACATCTACAATGTCGTCCGTCATAAACTCGAATCCCTTGCGGTAGGAACGGCTTGCCATACCGTTCTCCATCTTGCCGTTCTCCTGCATGATGCAAACTGCCACGAAAGATACCATTGGGCGGTAGTCATAATAGCTGACGCCTTCGGAGTTACAGAAGAGCACGTGCGAGGTGCTGTCCATCAGGTATGCCTGTACTTTGCTTACACGCTTGTCCAGCGAGAATACTTTCTCGTTCAGTTTCTCCAGGTACGGGATTTTAGTCTTCACGCTTACGTCTTCCCACGGGTTGGTAACCGCATAGCGGTTCCGGGCAATGGTCTTTTCGGTCAGCGCAGCCACCTTGCCGGCCTTGCCGGAAGAAGCGATGCGGGCAGCCGTACGGGCGGCACGCAGCATCTCGTCCAGGGTGATGCCTTCTACAAAAGCATAGCCGCTCTGGTCGCCCGCCAGTACGCGCACGCCCATACCGAAGTCGATGTTGGCGCCGCAGTTGTTCACTTTGCCATCCATCAGGCTTACGTTGTTGTTGAAGGTGTGTTCAAAATAGAGGTCGGCATAGTCGCCGCCTTTTTCCAAAGCAGCGGCAAGCACTTTTTTCAAATCGGCTTCTGTAACGCCGAAATGGTTCATCGCCGCGGCAACAGCAGACTTGTTGTCTGCTCCCCCCAGTGCATTGCGCACGGATGCCGGCATGGCCAATGACGGTATTGCCAGCGTACCCAATGCCGCCAGGCTCCCCGTTCGTAAGAAGTTTCGTCTATCCATCCTTTTTCAGTTATTAGTTATTAGATATTGATTATACTTTACGTTTCAAAACATTACTTCTTTTGCATCAAAACAATGCCGCTTTTAAGGCAAAACATTGCCGCATTTGAGGCAAAACATTGCCGCTTTTGAGGCAAGACGTTGCCACTATTGAGGCAAGGCATTACCACTATTGATACAGAGGTAGTTAGCTTTCTTTCGTCAGCAAACTCTCCAGTTCCTCGGCGGTAAGCCGCAGGTAGAACTGCCCCTTATAGGCAACGGAGATAGCCCCGGTTTCTTCCGAAACAATGATGGCGTGCGCATCGGAAACCTGCGAGATGCCCATCGCCGCGCGATGCCTCAATCCCAGTTCTTTGGGAATATCCAGGTTGTGCGATACCGGCAGGATGCAGCCTGCCGCCTTGATGCGTTTCTTGCTGATGACCATCGCCCCGTCGTGCAGCGGACTGTTCTTGAAAAAGATATTCTCTATCAGCCGTTGGTTGATGTCGGCGTTAATGATTTCGCCCGTACGCACCACGTCATCCAGGGGCATGCTGTGTTCCATCACAATCAGGGCGCCTACCTTCTGCTTTCCCATGCTGATGCACGCCATTACGATGGGCATGATGTCCTCATGTTCCAGCGATTCCTTCTTGTTGCCGGTGAAGAAGCGCACCAATGCGCTGGCGTGCTTGTGCGAACCGAGCGTGAGCAGGAACCTTCGTATCTCTTCCTGGAACAGGATGATGAGCGCCAGTACGCCGACACTGACCAACTTATCGAAGATAGAGCCCAGCAGCTTCATTTCCAGCACTTGCGAAACGACCAGCCATATCAGAATAAATACCAGGATACCGGTAAACACATTGATAGAACCGGAAGCCTTCATCAGCTTATACGTATAGTACAGCAGGAATGCCACCAGCAGAATATCTATAAAGTCTTTTATGCTAAACTCAAAAAACACGTTATTCAGTGATTAGTGGTTAATGATTCGTGATTCGTTTCTCTATACTGTTACAGCACGCTGTCGCTGTATTTTCTCATTGCCTCTACGATTTTCACCGTTTCCACAGCCTCGCGCACATCGTGCACCCGCAGTATATCCGCCCCTTTCAACAGGCAGATGGTATCGAGCACGGTCGTACCGTTCAGCGCTTCTTGGGGAGTGGTGCCGAGCAGACGGTAAATCATAGACTTGCGCGAAACACCTGCCAGCAGGGGAAGCTCAAACACCCGGAACTCTTCCAGATGGGCAAGCAGTTCATAGTTATGCTCCACCGTCTTGCCGAAGCCGAAGCCGGGGTCGAGGATGATGTCCTTTACCCCCAAGTCGCGCAACTGCTGCACCTTGCGGGCGAAGTACTGAAAGACTTCCTTCAACAGATTATCGTAATGCGGATGTTGCTGCATATCTTGCGGGGTGCCTTGCATGTGCATCATTATATAAGGTACATTCAGCCGGGCAACCGTGCGGAACATCTCCGCGTCCATCTCGCCGGCGGCAATATCATTGATAATCGCCACCCCGAACTCTTCCACGCACATTCTTGCCACGTCCGCCCTGAAGGTATCTACCGAGACAACCGCTTCCGGTGCTATGCGACGGAGAATAGTCAGCCCCATACGCAGGCGTTCCATCTCTTCCTGCGCCGAAACATCCGCGGCATTGGGGCGGGAAGAGTAAGCGCCGATATCGATGATTCCGGCTCCTTCGCCCACAATCTGCTCGATACGCTGCACAATCTCCTTCTCCGTCTGCATGCGGCTGTCGGCATAAAATGAATCGGGAGTAATATTCAATATCCCCATGACACAGGGGGTGGAGAGGTTTAGCAAGGTGCCATTGACATTTATATATTTGGCTTTCGGTGTTTCCATGAACAGTTGTTTTCTATGATATACCTCTGCAAATGTAAACAAAAAAGGCATTAAACATGCAGAACATGCAAAAAATAAACTACCTTTGCATAGAATGTGCAAATAAAACGCCATAATGACAAAGTCAAAATCTACCTACTATGCGCTAAGCTACATTTTCTGCTTTCTATTCATACTATGTAGCATTCGGGTTCAGGCGCAGCAGAAGGATGCCAGTGAAGCATATGATGTAGACAGCACTTTATATGCCTATTATCTCCGTTGCAAAGCAGCGATAGGGGATCCCGAGGTCATGCAAATGACCGACACCCTGTTCCACCTTGCCGGAGAGAAACAAGATGCACGGATGCAGGCAGTCGCTTTATCTACCAAACTGGACTTTTTCTATTTTCAAGGCAGCAATAAAGACAGTATACTACATTATGTAGATGTAGTGAAGAAGTTTGCAAAAGAAACCCATCAACCTAAATACTATTATTTCGCCTGGGCCAAAAGAGCCATCAACTACTACATCAAGAGCCGGCGATACAACACCGCCCTTTATGAAGCGGACAAGATGATGAAAGAAGCCGAGCAAGACAATTATCCCGCAGGAATGGCAAACGGATTCAACATAATCAGTTCCATTTATCAAACCAAGAATCTATATAAACTTGCCGCAGAGAACCGAGAGAAGGAAATTGAAATAATCCTGAAATACAACGTAGACACCTACAATTTATCCAGTTCCTATGCCATACTCAGCAACTATTATTGCCACCTGGGCGAAAAGGACAAAGCAGAAGAGTGCTTGAAAAAGGCAGAGGAGTACATATATAGTCATAGCCAGGAATTTTCTGTTTACTTAAAATACGTTTACTACTATGTCACGTTCGAAGAATATATTAAAGCGGAAGAATACCTGAAAAAGGCAAAACAACTTATGGATACACAAAAAGAAATATCCAAAATTTCCTATGAATATTACATAAGACTAAGAGGTTACTACACAGCAACGCAACAATATTCCAAAGCCTTAGCTACGCAGGAGTATATCTCCAAAACATATTCTACGAAAGATGAAGATCTGGCAGGTATGCAAGATAAGGCTCGTCTATACAGTAAACTCGGAAATTTCCCTAAAGCGATAGAATATTACGAGCGATACATTCACTCTACCGACTCCCTCAACCGGGTTCAGGAAGACATAACAACCAGCGAATATGCCACCAGACTCGGTGTAGAGCGGCTGAACACCGAGAAGCTCGAACTTCAGCAAGAAATGCAGCAACGCGATTTGGCAAGCAAGCAACGCATTATTTTCTTCCTGGTTGCCTTACTGGCCCTCGGCTTTATCATCTTCTATCGGGAACATCTTCTTAACAGCAGGCTGCGAGCCTCTCAAAAGTTACTCTCGGAGAAGAATTATGCCTTGCGCGTTTCCAGGAAAGAACTGATTCAAGCAAAGGAGCAGGCAGAGCAAGCCAGTATCATGAAAACCGAATTCATACAGAACATGAGCCATGAGATTCGCACACCGCTGAACTCCATCGTCGGCTTCTCCCAGATAATCGGTGCCATGAGCAAAGAGCATGAATGTACAGAGGCACACGAGTTTGCAGATATCATAGAGCAAGGCAGCAACAACCTGCTGCACTTGGTAGACGATGTTTTAGACCTTGCCAGCCTCGATAGCGGAACTGTTATCCCGACTGACATCGGCGCAGATGCCACCGCCATCTGTCGGGAGTGCCTCGTTCAGGTTGAACAGAACCTGAAGCCCGGTATTGATCTCAAACTCCAAACCGAAGCGGATGAATTCTACTTCTATACCAACCCGGTACGCCTCTCCATGATCCTGTCCCACCTGCTAAAGAATGCAGCCAAGTTTACAGACGAGGGAAGTATCACCCTGGATTGGCATCAGGACGAGGCACATCAGCACATCATCTTCAGCGTTACGGATACGGGTATCGGTATTCCTAAAGACAAACAGGAGTTTGTATTCGAGCGCTTTACAAAGGTAGACACCTTTACGCAAGGCACCGGACTGGGATTATCCATCGGCCGCATCTGTGCCGAAAAGATGGGCGGAAGCCTGGTGCTCGACCCGGCCTATACAAATGGCTGCCGCTTCGTACTTACCTTGCCGCTGAAACAATAAGTTCTTCCCCCTTGCATTCACAAATATGGATAATAAACTCTATCTTTGCGGGAGATTTCAAATTTATCGGAAGCAACTTACTTAGCGTATAAAAGAAAACAATGGATATAGCAGCCCTTTACCGGATATTCCTACAGTGCAGCGGCGTCACGACCGACAGCCGCAACTGTCCCCAAGGTTCATTATTCATCGCCCTGAAAGGCGAAACGTTCAACGGCAATGCCTTTGCCGCCCGCGCCCTGGAACAGGGCAGTACCTATGCGGTGGTGGACGAGCCGGAGTATGCCCCCGCAGGTGATTCACATTATATATTAGTGGACAACTGCCTGCGCACACTCCAACAACTCGCCAATCATCACCGCCGGCAGTTGGGCACGCGCATTATCGGCATCACCGGCACCAACGGGAAAACGACTACAAAGGAACTGATATCCGCCGTCCTCTCGCAGAAATACAACATACTGTACACACTGGGAAACCTGAACAATCCGATCGGCGTTCCCCTCACCTTGCTCCGTCTCCGGGCGGAACATGAGCTTGCCGTAGTGGAGATGGGCGCCAGCCATCCCGGCGACATCAAAGAACTGGTAGATATAGTAGAACCGGACTATGGCATCATCACCAACGTAGGGAAAGCGCACCTCGAAGGCTTCGGCTCCTTCGAAGGAGTTATCAAAACGAAAGGCGAACTGTACGACTTCTTGCGGGAACACGACCATTCCACCGCATTTATCCACTACGACAACCCGCATTTAAGGGAAATAGCAGAAGGATTGAAGCTGATACCTTATGGCAGCGAAGACGATTTATACATCAACGGCCGCGTCACCGGCAACTCCCCTTACCTGACTTTTGAATGGAAGTCCGGCAAAGACGGAGAACGCCACGAAGTGCAGACGCAACTCATCGGCGAATACAACCTGCCCAATGCCCTGGCAGCCGTCACCATCGGGACCTTCTTCGGCGTAGCGCCGGAAAAGATAGACGGGGCACTCGCCGGGTACACCCCGCAGAACAACCGTTCCCAACTGAAAAAGACCGCAGACAACACCCTGATTATCGACGCATACAATGCCAACCCCACCAGCATGATGGCTTCCATCGGCAACTTCCGCAATATGCAGGCGGAACACAAGATGCTGATAATGGGAGATATGCGCGAGTTAGGTAAAGACAGCCCCGAAGAGCATCAGAAGGTAGTGGATTATCTGGAAGAATGCGGTTTCAACGATGTGGCACTGGTAGGCGAATTGTTTGCCGCTACCCGCCACACCTATCCTACTTATCCCGATGCAGCGGCGCTCATTGCCGAACTGCAAAAGGACAAGCCCACAGGGAAAATGATTCTGATTAAGGGATCGAACGGAATAAAACTGAGTACAGTCGTTGACTACTTATAACTACTTCATTCTCGGCCTCAGCACATAGTAACCGATCAGCGACGCCAATGCCGCACCTGTAGTATTGGCGGCAAAGTCCATCCAGTCGCCCCCGCGATAGGTGGTGCAATACTCTTGCAGCAGTTCCACGGCTCCACTGAATAAAACGGGACAGACAAAGGCCCCTACCCATGCATGCCACAAGGGTGCATTATCCCTGCGATGCGCCCGCAGGAACTCCAGCCAAAGCATGCCGGACATACCCATATACATACATATATGTACCAACTTGTCTATATTGGGGATTTCGCTTATCTCCGTAGTAGGCGGTTTGAAGAAGGACAAATAGATCACCGCCAGGATGATGACAAGTGATACCGGATATTTCTTAATATAATACAGCATACTTCAAATTATCAATAATTAGGCTGCAAAAGTACAGAACATTTTCTATATTTGCACGTTTGGTAGTTATTAATAACTAATTGAAAGAAAAATCTACGATTTATGACAAGAAATGACAGAGCTAACTTTGGGAGCAAATTAGGTGTCATACTTGCTTCGGCAGGCTCGGCGGTTGGATTAGGCAATATCTGGCGATTCCCTTATGAGACCGGGAATCACGGTGGCGCCGCATTTATCCTTATATATCTGGCTTGCGTACTCGTCTTGGGAATACCTATCATGATAGCCGAATTTATGATCGGCAGGCGTTCGCGCGCCAACACGGCAGGCGCTTATCAGAAGCTGGCGCCCGGTACGCAATGGCGCTGGGTAGGACGCATGGGCGTATTGGCAGGTTTCCTGATTCTGGGATATTATTCGGTAGTAGCCGGCTGGACACTTGAGTTCATCGGCGAAGCTGCTACCAACAGCTTTGCCGGAAAGTCGGCAGCCGACTTTATTGCCACCTTCAACAGCTTCGTCAGCAATCCGTGGCGCCCTGTCATCTGGTTGATACTGTTCCTGCTGGTTACTCACTTTATCATTGTCAAAGGAGTGGAGAAAGGCATTGAAAAGTCCGCTAAGATTATGATGCCTATCCTTTTTATCCTGTTGGTTGTCCTTGCCATCTGCTCCGTCTCACTGCCCGGTGCAGGCGCCGGCATCGAGTTCCTGCTGAAGCCAGACTTCAGCAAAGTGGACGGCAATGTATTCCTGGGAGCTATGGGACAAGCATTTTTCTCCCTGAGCCTCGGCATGGGGTGTCTCTGCACGTATGCCTCTTACTTCAGGAGCGACACCAACCTGCCCAAGACAGCCCTCAATGTAGCCGCCATCGATACGATGGTTGCCATCCTGGCGGGCTTCATCATCTTCCCGGCGGCATTCTCGGTAGGCATACAGCCGGATGCGGGTCCGAGCCTGCTGTTTATTACACTGCCCAACGTCTTCCAGCAAGCATTCGGCAATATTCCCTGGCTCGCTATCGTACTTTCATTGATGTTCTATATCCTGCTGGCACTGGCTGCGCTAACTTCCACCATTTCCCTGCACGAAGTTGCCACAGCCTATCTGCATGAGGAGTTCAAGTTCTCGCGCGGCAAGGCTGCCCGCTTTGTAACCAGCGGTTGCATGATTCTCGGAGTACTCTGTTCGCTCTCCCTCGGTGTGGGCAAGAACTACACGATATTCGGGCTGAACCTGTTCGACCTGTTCGACTTCGTCACTGCCAAGATTATGTTGCCGCTGGGTGGTTTCTTCATCTCCATCTTCATCGGTTGGTATCTGGACAAGAAGATTGTCTGGGAAGAAATCAGCAACAACGGCACGCTGAAGGTATCTGTCTATAAACTATTGATATTCATTCTTAAATTCATTGCCCCGATAGGCATTGCCTGTATATTTATCAATGAACTGGGTTTGCTAAAGTAAACAGAAATGCAACACCCCTTCAAAGAATTCTTTTACTTCTCCCGAGGAGAAAGACGTGGCATACTGGTGCTGATAGCAGGCATTATCCTCGTCTTTCTCATCGGGTATTCTTATTCGCACAGAGAGCAACCGCTTTCCGATGAAGAGATACGGCAACAAGCCCTTGCCGAAGCCGAGTATGAAGCCTTTATCGCCACCATACAAGAGGAAGAAAAGAATACAGAAAAGCCATACTACCGCTATCCCCATGAGCCACAAACTGCCATTGAACGGGTATCCTTCAACCCCAATACGGCAGATTCCATCACCTTTCGCTCCTTAGGTTTGCCGGGATGGATGGCACGGAATATCTTGCACTACCGTGCCAAAGGCGGGAAGTTCCGCAAAGCGGAAGACTTCAAGAAGGTATACGGGCTGACGGCAGAACAATATCAAGCATTATTACCTTATATATACATCGCTCCTGAGGACACGGCAAGGCAGATAGCCCGGCTCTATACCCCATCGGCAACAAGTGACAGTATTGCAAGCCCCCAAGCTGCGCTTTACAAATATCCCGAAGGCACCGTCGTCGATCTGAACCGCGCCGACACCACCGAGTTAAAGAAGATTCCGGGCATCGGCAGCGGCATTGCCCGTCTGATAGCCGGCTATCGTCAACGGTTAGGCGGTTTCTACAGCATCGAGCAATTACAAGACATTCACGTGGATTACCATCCGTTGCAAGCCTGGCTCCACATCGACAGCAGAGACATCCACCCCCTCAACCTCAACCGTGCCGGAATAGAGAAGCTTCGCAACCATCCCTACATCAACTTCTACCAGGCAAAGGCGTTTGTAGAATACCGGAAGAAGAAAGGGACACTCCGCAACCTGAAACCTTTTGCACTCTACGAAGAGTTCTCCGCCACTGATTTAGAGCGAATCAGCCACTATGTTTGCTTTGAATAGCAAGAAACAATAACTATTTTTCATTTCAGATGCAACTTTTCCCTTAACGACTTCGTCTAACAAACAGAAACCACCTTGAAAGCAGAAAGGCCAACTGCAACAAAGGGAAACAATCGTATAGACATGAGGAAATTAATAATAGTAGCCATACTGCTGGGCAGCGTGGTACAGGGCGTTCTTGCCCAGAAAATAGAGATTAAAGGAAGTGTTTGCGACGCTGCGAACAATGCCATCGAGTACACCAATATTGTATTGCAAACCCTCGACTCCACATTTGTGAACGGGGTAACCACCAATCCGCAAGGGCAGTTTACTTTCAAGAATACAGATGCAGGAGATTACCGGCTGGTACTTTCCAGCATCGGCTACAATACCCAGTACATCACCCTCAACGGAGTTAAGCGCAGTACAGACCTCGGACAGATAGTAATGGATAGCGCCGCCATCACCCTGGAAGGAGTGACCATTACCGGTTCCAGACAAATCAGCCGCGCCGACCGGAAGTTAGTCTTTCCATCCGAAAGGCAGATGAAAACTTCTACCAACGGAGTGAACCTGCTACAAGAGCTGATGCTGCCCCGCATCCTGGTAAACCCCATGAACAATGAAATAGGCCTGTCCGGCGGTGGTGAACTGCAACTGCGCATCAACGGCGTAAAAGCCGAAATAGACGAAATCAAATCTATTCGCCCGGCAGACATTATCCGCATAGAGTATCATGACAACCCCGGTCTGCGCTACGGCAATGCCGAGGTAGTGATAGATTACATCGTACGCCGCCCCGATACAGGGGGAAACTTCGGTGCCGACCTCTCCCAAAGCGTTAATGCCAGATGGGGCAACTACAACCTGTACGGCAAAGTAAACCACAAAAAGTCCGAGTTAGGCTTCTCTTACTACATGGGTCCGCGAGACTTTGACGGCCTATATCGTGACAATGAAGAAGAGTTCCACCTGGCAGACGGCACCACTTTGCGCCGCCTGGAACGGGGTGAGCCCAGCAAAGCAACCATGATCATGCATAGCCTGAACGTAAACTACAGTCTGCAAGCCTCAGAAAACTCCTTTTTCAGCGCCGCATTCCGTCTGCGAGGAAACAATCAGCCCCACTGGGACTATAAAGGAACGCTCTATAATGCCAACGACGAAACAGATGTAGTGAATATGGTGGACCGTACCAAACAAAGCTGGGCACGTCCTTCATTGGACCTGTACTACCAGCAAAATCTGAAAAACAAGCAAACCTTGGTATTCAATGTCGTAGGCACTTATAACCGGGATAAGTCACATCGGTTCTACCAAGAGAGCATCCCGGAAGAGATGTTGACCGACATCGACAATAATGTCCTGGGAAATAAATACTCCCTGATTGCCGAAGCCATCTACGAGAAACAATTCTCGAAAGGCAACGCGCTGAGTTTCGGCTTGAATCATACTCAATCTTATGCCAACAATGAATATAAGAATGGCCATTACTACGAGACTAATATGCATCAGGGCAACACATACCTGTTCGGCGAGTATCGCGGAAAGATAAACAAGTTGAACTATCGGCTGGGAATTGCCGCCACCCGTTTCTACTACAACCAGAACGGCGACGACCAGCCTACCAAGAATTACAGTTTCAATCCGAGCATCGTGTTGCACTATGCCTTCTCCGACAACTCTTATCTACGTTGGAAGGCGAACATCTACAATGCATCCCCTTCATTGGGCGACCTCAGTGCTGTAGAACAAACGGTAGATTCATTCCAAATCCGCCGTGGCAACCCGAACTTGAAATCATATATGTGTTATAATACGGAACTGACGTACGAATGGAAAAAAGGAATCTTCTACACCAACCTATGGGGTGCATACGACTATCGCCCCGATGCCATCATGGATGAAAAGATTCAGGAAGGGAATAAAATTGTGCAAACCTGGGATAATCAGAAAGACTGGCAAAAGATTTCCGGACGTGCCATGCTCCGTGTAGGTCCGATCCGTGACATCCTGCAACTCTCGTTTACAGGGGGCGTCAACCACTACATGAGCCACGGCAACCAATATTCGCACACCTATACCAACTGGTTCTGTGAAGCGGAAGCTTCAGTAAGCTATAAACAATATTCCTTGTTCTGGCAGATAAATACCAACTGGAACAACTTCTGGGGCGAAACGCTGTCAGGGGGAGAAAACATCCAGATATTAGGCGTATATTACAGGCACAAAGACCTGCGGGTGGGAATCGGTGCATTCAATCCTTTCACCGACAACTACAAGGTACAAAGCGAGAATTGGAACCGGTTTGCCTCTTACAAAACAAAGAATTATATCAAAGAGAGTTCCCGTATGTTCCTAATCAACTTCTCCTATAGCTTCTCGTTCGGCCGCACCTTTAAGACGGCACAACGAAAAGTCAGCAACAGCGATGATGACTCAGGAGTCATGAGTACAGGAAAATAAAGGCAAGGCTCTTTTGCCAATTCAGCAAAAGCCCGGCCTACTGAACCGTCTTGTCTATTTCTCCGTCAATCATATGTATGGTGCGGTCGGTAATCCGGGCGAGCCCTTCATCGTGGGTAACGATGACAAAGGTTTGCCCGAAGCGGTTGCGTAAATCAAAGAAGAGCTGGTGCAGTTCTTCTTTGTTGTGTGTATCCAGGCTGCCCGAAGGCTCGTCCGCCAACACTACTGCCGGATGGTTGATAAGTGCGCGGGCTACTGCCACCCGCTGTTTCTCTCCGCCGGACAACTCGTTCGGCTTATGGGAAGCGCGTTCGGCAAGCCCCATGAATTCGAGAATCTCCGTAGCGGCTGCCTGGGCTTCCTGCTGTCCTTTTCCGGCAATGAAAGCGGGTATCATCACATTCTCCAAGGCAGTGAACTCCGGCAAAAGCTGGTGAAACTGAAACACAAAGCCGATATGCCGGTTGCGGAATGCCGACAGTTCTTTTTCCTTCATGCGGTTGACCTGCGTACCGTCAATCGTCACCGAACCGCTGTCCGGCATATCCAGCGTACCCATAATCTGCAACAACGTCGTCTTACCGGCACCACTGGGACCTACAATACTGACAATCTCACCGTTCTCTATCTCCAGTTCAATGCCCCGCAACACTTGCAGGCTGCCGAAACTCTTCGTTATATTTTCTAACCGTATCATACTTATCTTTTATAACCTCTTTATCACGTACTCCGCCAGATAGCACCCAAATACCGCCGGCATATAACTGACCGTTCCGCACGTCGACTTCTTGTTCATCTCATCTTCCGTCAGCAACACCGCCTTCGGGTCGGCTTGTTCCGTACTGAAGACTACCGGCAGTTTCCGTTTGATGCCCATCTTCTGAAGGCGCTTACGCACGGCCTTACTCAGCCCGCAATGGTAAGTGTCCCATATATCGGCAAAGCGCACTTGCGTAATATCGCTTTTAGCTCCCGCCCCCATACTGGACACAATCTTGATATGCCGCTTCATCGCTTCCGCTATCAAGTGGCACTTCGGTGCAAGCGTATCAATGGCATCCACCACAAAGTCATAGGTAGCAGCATCGAGCAACTCCGGGATATTCTCATCTTTCAGATAGACAGGCAGCACCCTCAACTCCAGCTCCGGGTTAATATCCTTGAAACGTGCTTCCAGTACCTCTGCCTTCTGCCGCCCGATGGTAGTATGCAGTGCCGGCAGTTGGCGGTTTATGTTGGTAGGTTGCACCGTGTCCGCATCTACAATGGTCATCCGCCCCACTCCGGCACGGCATATCATTTCGGCAGCATAAGCCCCTACACCACCCAGGCCGACTACCAGCACGTGTGCCCGCTGCAATCGCCCCATCTTTTCATCACCCAGCAGAAGCTGCGTTCTTTGTTTCCACTCTTCCATTACTTCTTAAACCACTTATAAAACCACTTGCCCACCTTCTCATAGTGCTGCGATTCATTGTTACCACGCGGATTGGAGAAAGACACCGCATCTTGGGGCTCGCCCAACTGGTCGGGATACAGCACGATCAGACTGTTGTTTGCAAAATATTTACTGATCTGTGCCGGCAGCTTCTCAAAGGAACTGTCGTAAGAGATAGAACCCCGGCGGGCACTGATAATCACCAGCAGATGGTCAAAGTTCACTTGCCCGGTCAGCAGCAGCAAGTCGCCCCAATCATCCAGGCGGGAGAACTCCGTCAAGGTCTGCCCATGTTTCTTCTTCACCAGGCCTTGCAGATGGGCGGTGGTTTCTTCGTTTGCAAAGAAATGTACGCGGCAGCCCAACGTCCCACCCAAACGGCAGAAGTGATCCACCCATTTCTGGAACCCGGCCTCATATTCAGCCTTTGGCGGCACGGCTACGATTACCCGCCTGATGGTATTGATAGGTATCAGGAACTTGGACACCATGACTTCCCGGTGCAGACCTTTCAGAAGGTTCTCCGTAAGCATACCGAAGAAGGTGTCTACAATATTGGTTTTGCGGTGCAGACCTATAATGACATCGGTCGCATCGTACTCTTTGGCGGTATGAATGATGCCGGCAGCGATATTCATATCATAGCGGGTAATCTGCTTCAACGGTACATCTACCGATGCCGTTATCATGGCGGCCTTCTCCAGGTAACGCTTTCCACGAAGTTCCGCACTTTCCGAACTACTGTCATCATTGATCACATTCAGAGCCAGCAGATTGTCCTTCTGCTTCGAGTCGCGTATCACCAAAGAGAGGTTAATCAAGTCTTCAATCGTATCGGGATTGGCAATAGGTATCAATATTTTCTCTTCCTCTACCGAACGGTTCTCTTCCAGATGGGCTTCGTCCATAGCAACCTTCCGTGCCGCCCGTTCCGTGATGAACGAACTTACGACACAAGTTACAAGAATCAGCAACACGGTACCGTTCAGCACATCATCGTTCAGCAGGCGTTCACCATTGGGCAGGATAATGTTATAACCCACCAGCACAGCCGCCAGCGTTGCCGCAGCCTGGGCATTGCTCAACCCGTACATCAAATCGCGCTCGATGGCTCCCATCTTATATATTTTCTGCGTCAGCCAGCAAGCAATCCACTTGCCTGCCAAGGCTACCACTATCATCACAGCAGCTACCGTCAGGGCATCGCCATGCCCGAAGATCACGTGCACATCGATCAGCATTCCCACACCTATCAGGAAATAAGGAATAAACAGCGCATTGCCCACAAACTCCAGATGATTCATCAACGGGGAGACATGAGGGATCAGACGATTCAGCACCAGGCCCGCAAGGAATGCGCCCAGGATGCCTTCCATCCCCACAAACTCCATCAACCCCGCACCCAGGAACACCATCGCAAGCACAAAGATGAACTGCATCACATTGTCATCATATCTCCTGAAGAACCAGCGGCCGATGCGCGGAAAGAGGTAGATAATCAATCCCCCCAGGAAGATGACCTTAACCACCAGCCACACCCAGAACAAGCCCCCGGACTCTCCCTTGAACATACCGCCGACTACCGCCAGCACCAACAAGGTAAGCGTATCCGTCACTGCCGTACCCCCTACCGCAATGCTCACACTGCGATGGCGGGACACACCATAACGTATCACAATGGGGTAAGCAACCAGCGTGTGCGAGGCGTACATACTTGCCAACAATACGGAAGTAATGACGCTATACTTCAGCAGCGTCATATTTGTAACAAATCCTATCCCTATCGGGATAATAAAAGCCAACAAGCCCAGCACCAGCGCCTTACCCCGGTTCTGCTTGAAGTCTCCCATATTCATTTCCAATCCGGCAAGGAACATGATATAATACAATCCCACTTTACCGAAAAGTTCAAAACTACTGTCGCGCACCAGGATATTGAAGCCATGTTCCCCTATGACAAGCCCTGCCAGTATCATACCGATAATATGCGGAATACGCAGCCTGTTCAGCAACATAGGAGCAAACAATATAATAAGAAGTACAAGGAGAAATATCCATGTAGGGTCGGTAATCGGGAGATTTAAACTGAAGTCAAACCAATCCATAGGCTGCGAGTTATAGGTTTTGAATGCAAAATAACGAAAAACTTTTCACTTTATGCGGTGTGATACAGCATTTTGTTATAAATTTGCAGCCAATGTTAACAAGGAGACGAGTTGACAAGTTAACGAGGGAACAAGTTTACGAGGTTTCAGGTATAAACTCATTCTCCCTTGTCAACTTGTTCCCTTGTCAACTTATCAACTAAATTACAAACTAAAAACAAAAGAAAAAAATGAAAGTAGCTATTGTTGGAGCAAGCGGAGCCGTGGGACAGGAGTTCCTGCGAGTGCTCGATGAAAGGAATTTCCCGTTGGACGAGTTAGTATTGTTCGGTTCTAAACGCAGTGCCGGCACTAAATATACCTTCCGCGGTAAACAGATCGAGGTTAAACTCTTGCAACACAACGATGACTTTAAAGGGGTTGATATCGCTTTCACTTCCGCAGGCGCAGGCACCTCTAAAGAGTTCGCCGAGACCATTACCAAGTACGGAGCCGTAATGATTGACAATTCCAGCGCCTTCCGTATGGATGCCGATGTACCTTTGGTTGTACCCGAAATGAACGCTGCCGACGCCAAGGACCGTCCGCGTGGCATCATTGCCAACCCCAACTGTACTACTATCCAGATGGTAGTGGCACTGAAAGCCATCGAACAGCTTTCTCATATAAAGACCGTACACGTTTCCACGTACCAGGCTGCCAGTGGTGCCGGTGCTGCCGCTATGGACGAGTTGTACCAGCAATACCGCCAGGTATTGGCAGGCGAACCTGTTACCGTAGAGAAGTTTGCTTATCAGCTGGCATTCAACCTCATCCCGCAGATTGACGTATTCACCGAAAACGGATACACCAAGGAAGAGATGAAGATGTTCAATGAAACCCGCAAGATTATGCATTCCGACATCAAGGTAAGCGCCACTTGTGTACGTGTTCCGGCCCTTCGTTCCCACTCAGAAAGCATCTGGGTAGAGACCGAACGCCCTATCTCCGTAGAAGAAGCCCGCGAAGCCTTTGCCAACGGCGATGGTCTGGTACTGATGGACAACCCGGCAGAGAAGGAATATCCGATGCCGTTGTTCCTTGCCGGTAAAGATCCCGTTTACGTAGGCCGTATCCGTAAAGACCTCACCAACGAAAACGGATTAACTTTCTGGATCGTAGGCGACCAAATCAAGAAAGGCGCTGCACTGAATGCGGTGCAGATTGCGGAATATCTGATAAAGGAAAAGGCGGTATAAGAATATCCACAAATAAGAAATAGAAGGGGACTGTCTGGTAAAACCCAAAACAGTCCCTTTTTCTATGCTTTTCTTTCAAACATTTTATAAGCCATCAACAGTTTCACAGCGATTCTGCATGAATGCATAATGCCTTTATCTGCTGCACATCATTAAAATCAACATGATTGTCTTCGATAAACTTACCCACTTCCTCTTTATGCTCCGGATATAGTTTAATGAATTGCTTGAAATTTTTGAAAGCTTTCTTTTTCCCTTTCCGCTCCAACCAATAAATATTGTATCGGTTGCCAACCACCAGTTTCTCAGGGTCAAAGTCATAGCGCTCTCCCCGACCTCCGTAAGTACCTCCATAAGTTTTCACGGAAGTTGTTTCCGTAGCCTGCCCGTATGCTCCAGTTGAAGCTTCTTTACGTATGTTTCCTTTGTATTGCACATATAGTACCGGAGTGGTTGGCAAAATTTCAATACCTCTATCTGCCTCCGTATAAAACACCCGGCTACCGAACTTAATGACTTGTATATCTTGCGGATTACTTAAGACCTTCACTTTATTGTCCGTATGATCTATAAAATAAAATTTCTCGACCAACAGGTTATAATTCATCTTTTCATGATATTGCGAGCCGTCTTTAAAATAAACTACAGCGTTTTGAAACTCTTCAAAAAGATAAGGAGACATTTCCTTGTCCTGCGCATGGACAAAACTAGTACAACAAATTAGTAAAAGTAGAAATTGCTTCATGGCATTATTTTTTTGTATAAAGAAAATAAGCGCCCACTTCATTATGTATGCAAAACAGACTAATGAATGGGCGCTTATGAATGACTCTTATTACCAGCCAGTAGTTTGGGTCAGTTTATAACCACCATTATCTTCGTACAATTGGATATCTTGTGTACCAATCGGTGAGCAATAGCTACGATCAGTAAAAATATCACGCGGTTGTGCGTTCTCCGGGATATAGTATCCTATCATGTCGGCAGCATTTGTACCATCAAACGTAACAATCGTACCATCCGCTTTCTTTACCTGACGTTTACCGATGTAGTCTTCACCCAAGTAAGCAGGAACTTCTTTTGGCATATCAACCCATGGTCCCATCATTGTATCCGGATATTTTTCATTATCCATATAATCCAACTTCTTCCAACGTTTGATATCATGCAGTCTGCAATGTTCATAAACCAGTTCCATACGGCGTTCACGACGAACCTCCCAAATGAGAGGAGCTACATCTTGATCGCGAGCCGGATCAAAGTCTGCTGTAATATCGCTCAACTTCATATCAGCAGTATTTTCCAAACCTTTTTCAATAGCAGTTGCGTCCAATGGACGACGTCTCAACTGATTGATAGACTTGTCAATATCTTCTTGCGTTACATTGCCCAATTCAGCTTTCGCCTCAATCCAGTTCAGCAACACTTCTGCATAGCGGATAACAGGTCCATCATTGGTGTTTGTATTTGAACCATAAAGGGGATTGGCTCCCGGATTTTCCAATGCCAATCCTGCGCGGTCAATAAATTTAGCAGCATACAATAATGTAGAGGAATTGACATTTACATGATCTATGAAGGTTGCTTCAAAACGCGGGTCACGAGTTTTTGCCAAGTTTGCTATGCTCAACACTTCTGCATTTTCCATATCAGAATGTTGGTAGACCTTCCCATCCTGACAAATAAATGACTTCACCAAGGCAAGGTTGGGAGCCGGAGACTGGCTCTCCTGTCCGTTGGAATAGGAAGCAATACAATGTCTCACTGCTTGATCAAAATCAAAATGGCGATACATCAAAGCTTCTTTATTTCCCTTCAAATCTTGAGAGCCGAACAACTCATGAAACGGGGTGTCAATAGCATATAAGCCACTATTGATAACTATATCTGCCGCTTCTTTTGCCAAAGTCAAATATTTGTTAGCTGCAGTTTGGTCACCGCCATGATACTTCTGCCATGTTCCTTCAAACAGCATCCAACGAGAAGCAAAGGCCGCTGCGACATAACGATTCAGCATATTGGTACCATCGTCATTACGCATATTTACCAGCACTTCATTCTTCAACAAATCATGTACCTTGTCCATCACAAATACACGGCTATCACGATCTTTAAACATCGTTTCCTTATCAGTGTTGGGGAAATCTGCTTCAAAATAAGGCACGTCACCATAAGTAGCTACCAAGCGAGCATAGGCGAAACATTTATAGAAAGCAGCTACGGCATGCCAATGGTTATATGCTTCATCAGACACATTACCTTTCATTTTGGTTTCCAAACGGCTTAAGAAAATATTAGCCTTGCGAACCCAAGCGAAATTCCATTTCGGTCCTACGTACTGGGTCAGATAGTTTGCGTCATTAACAGCAGCAGCTGAGGTATTGGCACGACTATCAGGAACTTTATTTTCGAAAGTGCTTTGTTTACCAGAACTTGCCAAATTATCATCGAATGAATAACCGCGCAAAGGAGAATAGTTGGTGTTCCAACTCACACCGTAGCCGATAAAATATTCCGGATAGAATCCGTTAGAGAAGAGGCGGGCGTCCATTTCGGTTTTCCAATAGGTCTCATCCGTTGGAGTGTTCAACTGCGGACGATCCAAGATGTCATCGCAACTCACAAAAGTAAAAGTTGCCGCAGCCAGTATTGTATATATATATTTTTTCATATTGGATATGTTTTTAGAAGTTTAACTGAATACCTACAGACATATTCTTCATAGTCGGTGTACCAACACCTGTACGGCTAGAATTATAATTGTCGCTATTGAACATTGAGAAACCAGATATTTCTTCCGGATCGATAGGCAGGCCATTCAATTTATCAAAAGTGAAGAAGTTCTCGCAAGCTACGTAGACACGTGCCTTGTTTATCCATATCTTGCTTGTCAACTCGCGGGGAAGCGTATAGCCCAATGTGATATTCTTAATACGGAAGTAAGCCATATTCAGCAAGTATCTATCTTGCTTCTGCAGATTATATCCGCTATTCGAGCCACCCATATTACATGCTGCCGGATAGAAGGCATTCGTGTTTTCTTCTGTCCAATAGTCTCCTGCAAAGGCTTGCGGCATAGCACCATCACCTGTATTGAAGCCCGGAATAGCCAAGAAGCCTGCACCCCAGATTTTACGGCTACCTACACCTTGCATGAAGATAGATGCGTCAAAACCTTTGTAAGATGCTCCCAAGCGGAGACCGTATTCAAAGCGAGGAGTAGAATTACCGATTTTCTCCACATCACCGTGATCATCAACAGAACGGCTACCATCATTAATCTGGCCGTCACCGTCCAGGTCTTTGAACTTCACATCACCAGGACCGAAACGGAATGTACCGCTTTGGAAATAATCCTGATAGATACCCTTCGGGTCTTTCAATTTATTCACTTGTTTAGCGCCTGGCGTTCCTTCAGCAACTTCTTTACCGTTCAATGCCCACGTTGTTACCAATTTACCACCTTCATATACAAAATCATCTTTCTGATAAAGACGGTCTGTACGGTAACCCCAGATTTCTCCATAATTCTTACCTACATACCAATCATCAATGCTCTTTGTATCGCCATATTCAGTAATTTCGGTCAACGCATCGGATAAAGTAAACATGGCATTCACGCTCAGTCCGTTGTTGAACATATGGTTATAGTCGATGGATATTTCCCATCCTCTTGTTCTCAAAGAACCGAAATTGCCCTTAGGAGCACTTGCACCAAATGTAGGAGCGACACCAGCCCCGGGAACAATCATATTCTTAGTATCACGTTGGAACCAATCGAAGGTAGCACCTAATTCACCATTGAAGAAACGGGCATCAACACCGAAATCCAGTGTATATATATCCTGCCAAGTGATATTGGCATCAACGGCTGCCGGTGTTCCGGTCATAATCAACTTATTGCCATTGGCATCCAACCATGCATAGGTATTGGTGTTACCCTGGCTGATTGTCGGAACATAAAGGGTGTTAGGCACAGTCTGGTCACCAATCATACCCCAAGAACCACGAAGTTTCAAAGAAGAAAGAGCCGGTTTTGCCCATTGCATAAATGCTTCTTCTCCCACACGCCATCCAACAGAGAATGACGGGAAAGTACGCCATTGTAAACTGCTTGGGAACTTAGAAGAACCGTCATAGCGAACATTAGCCTCCAACAAATACTTATCCATCAAATTATAGTTCACACGACCAAAGAAACCGAGTTGTCCATCCCAATAAAGGTTACCACTAGAGGTCTGGGTACCGATCGTTTTATCCCAACTTGGGTTGATGATATCTGTCAAATTGGTGATTTGTGACCAATTATCTTCTGATTCCCAATCGGAACGGTTCATACCGATTAAAACTTTCAGATTGTTATCTTCATTGATTTGCCAGTTATAGTCGGTAGTTATGTTCAGCGTATGACGCTTTGCATTCTTTACTTCACGACGGATGTGGTCAGGACTAGCCCCATCGGTAGTATACTGGTGATAGAACAGGTCATAAGCAGCGATAGCACCTTCCGTTCCAGCAGACACCACTTGTCCCATATTGTTCACATATACTTGTTGACCATTCTCGTCCAGCCTCTTGATTGGAGCGCTCCATGTATCAGCAGCCGTAAATTTAGTACCATTCTTCTTCCAGATTTGATCTTCTCCGGCGTATGTATAATCGATATCAACTTTCCAGTCTTTGGTCAGATTGATTGTTGCACCGGTATTAAAACTCAAGTAATTATTTTCTATATTAGCCGTATTAGCCTGGTGGATTTCAGATGCCGGACTGCGCATTTCATTGCCGTTCTCATCATATCCCATCGGATAAGTAGTATCCCAACGGTAAAGATACAGCCACGGGTCAGCTGTTGTAGAGTTAGTAGCATAGGCATAACGCTTATTACGCTTTGAATAATTGGCACCGGCACGGAAAGTGATGTACTTGTTTATTTCAGTACTGATTCGTACGGAACCATTCCAACGACGGAAATCGTCATGCTTTGCCAATTTCATCAAACCATTCTGATCCAAATAGCCCAAACTTGCATTGTAGGTTGTCTTTCCACTCTTACCACTAACTGAGATATTGTGGGTTTGAGAAGGGGTCCACTCGCGAATCATGTAATCGTACGGATCAAAAGTACGCATAGAGAACTTGCGGTTAGAAGCATCCACATACCAGTCACGACCAAACACAAACGGGTCATTCTTGCCAATCTTGCCACCCCACTTAGATTCCCATTCTCTTGCTCTTTCAAGGCTGGTTTCATTTACATACCAGAATGCGCCGGCAATAGTACCACCAGAACGTTTCAGAGCGTCAATGCGGTATTGAATACCATCAACACCTGCCATCTCCATTTTTTTAGAGATATTCTGCCATGAGAAGTTTCCGGAGTAGCTTACATCTACCTTTTCTGACTTTGCACCCTTTTTAGAAGTAATCAGCACAACGCCAAATGCACCCTTCGCACCATAAATAGAAGCAGAAGCAGCATCTTTCAAGATTGAGATTGATTCAATATCATCCGGATTCACCATTTGAATAGATGGAATCTCCACATTGTCCAATAAGATTAGCGGAGTAGAAGCACCATCAATAGAGCCAATTTGACCACGAATTTTCATCGTTGGGTCAGAACCGATTTCACCACTCGGAATAACAACCGACAGACCCGGTGTAGTACCTTGCAAACCACGGCCCACATCAGGGATCTGACGTCCTTCCAATGTCTTATTGACATCCACTGATGCTACCGCTCCTGTCAGATTTTCTTTTTTCTGTGAGCCGTAACCTACAACCACGACTTCTGAAAGGAGTTCACTGTCTTCCTTCAAAGTTACTTTCATTGTTCTGACAGCCTTCACTTCCTGCGTCTGATAGCCTACATAAGACACTTTCAATATAGCCCCCGGCTTTACACTCAACGTGAATTTACCGTTAATGTCAGTGATACCACCATTAGTAGTGCCTTTTTCCACCACACTGGCACCAATAATCGGTTCACCCGTAGCATCTACTACCAATCCGGTTACAGTAATAGATTGCAACTGCTCTGTCACTTCCGAAACACTGCCTGAAGCAGTCTGAGTAGCCAGTACATTACTGCTACCTAATAGCAATGTGCTGATAGCCACTGCTGTGAGGATTTTGCTATGCGCCAATCCTCGTTTTTTACGATCTTCATTCATAAAAGATTGATGATTTTGTTAATTTAATTACTTCTTTAAATTAGGTCAAGGGAATAAATTGGTCGGGATAATCAAAAGTCATTCCGAGTGTTCTTTCAATTTTATCATAGGCATATTTTGCATTTAAAGGTTGATAATCTGTCGTTACATCACTTAATTTCATCATTTTACCAAGTACAAAAAGAACTTAGTAAAATCGTTCTCTATTTGCTTATATACAGTGCTTTAATATGCTGTAGCGCATGGTACGGTAGATGCATGGAAAAATGAAAGAGCACGCCATCGGTTCTCAAAAAGTAAAAAGACTATAATATCCCCCAATATGGTGTATGGCAGCTAAAAAAACTTTTTCTCGAAATAATCTTGCGAAGCTTAAAAAAAGCTATATATTTGTATTCAATTCTAAAACTAACTACCTATGAAACTAATTGCGGAAAGTGGTTCTACGAGAACTGAATGGGCGCTGGTCGAAGATAATCATTTGATACAGCGAGCTTTCACTGAAGGGCTGAATCCTTTCTTCCAAACACGAAGAGAGATTAGCCGAAGTGTGCGGTTAGGGTTACCCGAGCATTTTTTTAAAAGGAAGCTGGATCAAGTGTATTACTATGGTGCCGGTTGTACTTCCTATGAAAAGAAAAATGTACTTGGGGCTTCATTGGTAGCACAATTCAAAACACCGATTCAGGTAGAAAGCGACCTTTTAGCTGCTGCCCGTGGCTTGTTCAAATGCGAAGCGGGCATTGCCTGCATCTTAGGAACAGGCTCTAACTCATGCTTTTACGACGGAAAGATAATTGTAAAAAACGTCAGAGCGGGTGGATACATCTTAGGCGATGAAGGCAGCGGCGCTGTGTTGGGAAAAATCTTCTTATCAGACGTACTGAAAGGCTTGGCTCCTAAGGATATTACGGCAGACTTTTTCGAGAAGTTCCGTATCAGTCCTAATGAAGTAATGGAGTCTGTGTATAATCGTCCGTTCCCCAATCGCTTTTTGTCTACATTATCTTATTTCTTAGCCGATTATACAACAGACGACTATGTATTCAACTTAATAACGGGCAATCTTAGGAATTTCTTCACTCGTAATGTCTCCCAATATGACTATATGAATTATCCTATTCGTTTTGTCGGCTCATTAGCATATAGTTATGCAACAATTCTGCGTGAAGTAGCCCACGAATTTGGAATTGAACTGGATATCATAGAAGAGACACCCATGAATGGACTGATTGAGTTCCACTCTCTAAATCTTGAAGAACCTTAAATCTGTATATATAATAAGGTGTATAAAGGCATTCTTTGCAAAAGTATAAATATAAAGTTAAATAAATGCAAAGGAATGTTCTTGATATTAAATAA
>CAJKXC010000029.1 GCA_905203765.1 uncultured Bacteroides sp. | reverse complement strand
GGACTGTAAAAGATGAAAAGAGGTTGTGCCAGCATTTTGACACAACCTCCTTTCTCTTTATTACAGCATCTTGCAATAGACAGCAAATAATTATCCATAGGAAATGTTTATAATATCTTTTTATATTATTATCTTTGAGAAAGATAATGTTGTTAATAGATATACTTAGAACGCTTTCATTCTACTACAAAGAAGTAGAATGAAAGCGTTCTAAGTATAGTAAGGGGATGTTAATCTTTAGATTTTCTTCTTCAACTCCTTTACCCAAATCTTGTATCCTTCTTCATTCAGATGCAGCCCGTCGGTTGTCAGTTCGCGGCGCAGTACATTGTTGCCCTTCTCGGTGAAGAGGGGGAAGAGGTTGATGTAGGTGATTTTATGTTCTTTCGCCAATGCTTCCAGTTTGGCATTGATTTCGGGAATCATATCCGTCTTTCCGGTGAGCTTCTTGTAGCGGTTGAAGCTCTCGTTGAAGGGGAGCAGGCTTTGCAGATAGAGCTTCGTGTCGGGAGACTCGCGCTGAATGCGTTCCACGGTCATGCGTATCATGCTGACGATGCTGTCTGCTGTCAGGTCATGGGAGACATCGTTGACGCCGGAAAGAAGGAAGAGCTTCGCCGGATGTCCGGGAAGTATCTGGTGCAGTCGGTCGTAGATGCCCATTACCTCGTCGCCGATGATGCCGCGGTTGCGGATGTTCTTCTTGCCGAGGCGGGCAGACCAGTCGCCACCGCCTTCCGTGAGGCTATTGCCCAGCATCACGATGTCTTTGCTTGTAATGGCAGGTTCATCCATGAACTGCACGAAGCGCTTGTAGTAGTGCTCGGTGTAAACGCGTGGGGTGGGATAGATAGAAGCAGCTACGGCATTGGCAACCAGGGAACGCAGGCGGACGGTACTGTGACCGTCTTCGGGATGCACGGCGTTGATGAGGAAGATGACGGAAGTGTCGTTATCCGGGTCAATGACGATGGATGTACCCGTATAGCCGGTATGGCTGTAAGTGTTGGGACTGAAGAAGTCGCCATTGTTCGAGGCGTAGGCGGTAAAGTTGTCCCAGCCGAGGGTACGTCCCAGGCTGGCAGTGGCGCGGGGCACAGTGCGCATCGCCTTCACGCCGAGGGGGCTGAGGATGCGGTGACCGTTCCATTCACCGCCGTTCTGCAAGGCAGCACAGAGCAGGGCGATGTCTTCTGCACAGGAGAATACGCCGGCGTTGCCGCTGATGCCGCCGTTCATAATACGGGCAAGCGGGTCGTGTACTTGTCCGCAGAGCACCTGACCGTCGGGTTGCTTCTCGGTGGGGGCGATGAGGCTGTGCCAGTCGCCTTCGGTGAGGTTTGCCCAGTGGGCATCTGCGGTATTTATCCATTTGCCGTCCTTATCGCGCTGACAGGGCAGGTAGTCGGTGTGGTCCATACCCAGTACATCGAAAATGTTCTCACGGGCAAAGTCACGTAGGGACTGTCCGCTGACGGTTTCGATGATGTGTTGCAGGGTGATGAAGTTGAGGCAACTGTACTGGAAGTCGGTTTGCGGCTTGAAGTCGCGCGGGCAGGTGGCGATGTATTCCATCAGACCGTCGGGATTGGGAGAGCCGTATTGCTTCTCCAGTTCGGCGGTGGGGCCGTAAGGGGGCAGACCGGAAGTATGAGTCATCAGGTCGGCGATGCGGATGGTTTTCTTGTCTTTGCCGTCTTCGCTTTCCCAACTCTTGAAGTTGGGGATGTAGAGGCTGACGGGGTCGAGCATACGTATCTTGCCGCGTTCTGCCAGTATCATGGCGCAGACGGCGGTGGACATGGATTTGCTGCACGATGCCATGTCGAAGATGGTATTTACGGTCATCGGCTCCGTATTGGGGTAGATGCGTTTGTTTCCGTAGGCTTTCAGGTAAGCCATCTTGCCGTTGCGCACTACGGCGAGCACGGCGCCGGGGATGTCTTTATTGGCGATAGCTGTTTCGATGGCTTCGTCGGCATACATCAGTTTGCGGGAGTCCATTCCCACTTGTTCGGGGGCTACACGCTGCAAGGATTGCGCGGAGGCAAGTTGCACGCCCAGAAGGAGAAAGAGGATGAGGTGTAGTGTTTTCATATAGAATGTTTTTAGTTATTTTTCCGGCTTTACCCTATAAGCATCCACCGCCTTCTTCACCGAACCGTGCATCAGCAGCAGGGCTTTCGCCTTGCCGTAATCCAGTCCGAGTTCTTCGACAATCATGCGGGTGCCGCGGTCTACCAACTTCTTGTTGCTGAGCTGCATATTCACCATCTTGTTGCCCTTCACGCGTCCCAGCTGTATCATGACAGAGGTGGTAATCATGTTCAGAATCATCTTCTGTCCTGTGCCCGACTTCATGCGCGAACTGCCGGTAACGTATTCCGGGCCTACAATCATTTCGATGGCAACATCGGCTTCCGCAGCCATCGGAGAGTCCGGGTTGCTGGTGATACAGCCGGTCAGGATGCCGTGCTCGCGGGCTTCGTGCATGGCACCGATAACGTATGGAGTGGTGCCGGAAGCAGCGATGCCGATGACGGTATCTTTGTCCGTTATATTCCGTTCCATCAGTTCTTCCCAACCGCGTTGTGTATCGTCCTCTGCGTTCTCCACCGGATTGCGCAGGGCGGTGTCACCGCCGGCTATCAGACCGATAATCAGCGTAGGCGGCATGCCGAAAGTGGGCGGTATCTCCGAAGCGTCGAGCACGCCGAGGCGTCCGCTGGTGCCGGCGCCCATATAGAAGATGCGTCCGCCTTGCTTCATGCGGGGTACGATTTGGGTTACCAGTTTCTCTATTTGAGGAATTGCTTCCTTTACCGCCAGTGCCACTTTCTGGTCTTCGGTGTTGATGTCTTCCAGTATTTCGCGGACAGACTTCTTTTCCAGGTCGTTGTAGAGCGAGGGTTGCTCTGATATTTTAATGAATGCCATGTTTATGAGTTTTATGCGTGATACTTAATTAATCCTTCCATCGGGCTCTTGATGATATTGCCCAACTGTATACCCATTTCTTGTGCCGCCTCTGCCAGAATCTCCTTGTAATGGAAAGCCACGGAGCCGATAAAGTGCACCTTGCTGTGCTGATAATCGTACTGCATGACGTTGCGTTTGAGGAATGCCTTGAAACTGCCGAGCACCAGTGCGCGTACACAAGGTTCGTGCAGGTTCTGTGCCAGGAAGGGGGACAGGCTTGCCAGGAAACGGTTGGGGAACGGCTGGCGATAGACGCGGTCGATGATCTCCGGGGGAGTCAGACCAAACTGTTGGAGAAACTTCTCTTTCAGTTCGGGCGTCATCTGGTTCTTGAGGATATCACCCACCAGGAGCTTGCCCAGGCAGGCGCCGCTACCCTCGTCTCCCAGGATGAAGCCCAGGGGCGAAACGTTGGTGACGATGTCTTTCCCGTCGTAGTAGCACGAGTTGGAGCCGGTGCCCATGATGCAGGCAATGCCGGGGGTATGTCCGCAGAGGCCGCGGGCGGCAGCCAGCATGTCGGTGTTCACTTCCACTTCACCTTTCACCTTGATGTGTCGGGTGATGGCACGGTGCACCATAGCAATCTTGTCGGGGAAACCGCATCCCGCACCATAAAAGTATACGGCATCCAGTTCGTTTGTCTTCAACTGTGGCAATAGTGCTGTCGCTATTTCATTGCTGATTTCTTCTTCCGACTGAAAGAAAGGGTTTGTGCCTTTCGTAAATATCTGTTGGAGGAGTACTCCATTCTCTACAACGCACCAATCGGTCTTTGTAGAGCCACTGTCTGCTATTAGAATCATATCTTTAGTGATTAGTTATCATTATATCTTGATGTATATTTTCCGTTTGTACAGTTGGTAGCCGATACACCAGTTGATGGCAATGAACAACAGGGCGTAGGCCAGCGAGCCACCGGTTTCACCGAATATCGGCATCATGATTATGTTATACAGGAATCCGTGTATGCTGATGCTGCCGTCCGCCCACGGGAAGCGAACCGCTCCGAACAGGATGCCGAGCACACCGCCCAGTACGTACATGAACAGCGGGTTCACACCGAATGCCTCGAAGAACATGCTCCACTTCTTGTAGCCTTTCACATCGATAATCCAGATGAGCAATGCCAGGAAGCTGGAAGCCAGTCCGCAAGTGGTAAGCACGAAGGTGGGCGACCATATCTTTTTGTTGATGGGGCATCCGTAGCTCAGCAAGAAACCGGAGAACGTAAGGATGACGCCCACCAGGAACAGCGTGATGAGCTGGGAGTTGAGGAAACTGGCGCGGTCTTCCGACTTGTTGCCGTCCAGCATCAGTTTTCCTACGCAGAAGCCGAGCAGTACATGCGCAATGGCGGGGATGGTACTAAGCAATCCTTCGGGGTCGATTCCGTTGTCCTTGTACATGTGTGCGGGGGTAAGGATGGCACGGTCTACAATAGAAATGATGTTGGTGTCGTTGTAGGCAAAGCCGTTGCCGCACAGCAGCAGGATGAAATAACCTACCAACAGGGAAACAATGAGGTAGGGGATATGCTTGTGCTTCATGGTCAGGGCGATGATGGAAGTAGCTCCGTAGCACAGGGCGAGGCGCTGCATAACGCCCAGGATGCGCATACGGTCGAACGTCCAGACAGATGCCCACAGGTTTTCGCCGAAGCTGAGGTCGCTTGGGGCGTATGCCCAATAACTGCAGAAGCGTGAGAACCAGCCGATGGCAAGCCCGATAAGGAAGATGACGATGGTACGCCTCAGTATCTTCATGGCGGCTGCGTGGCTGAACTCGAAGTTATATTTCTTCAGGGATATGTACGTGGAGATACCCATGATGAACATGAAGAAGGGGAATACAAGGTCGGTGGGGGTCAGACCGTTCCATTCTGCATGACGGAGGGGGGCATAGATATGTCCCCAACTTCCGGGATTGTTTACCATAATCATACCGGCGATGGTGACACCGCGAAGGATGTCGAGTGCCAGAATTCGTTTGTTCATTTTCGGATTGTTCATTGTAATATGTGTGTTAAGTTATTAATGATTTGTTGTGGTTTTCTTCCTGGCAACGGTGCATTCGTCTACCAGGTAGGCGATGGACACATAGGGGATGCCGGAGTTGGTGGTCAATCCTATTTCACAGGTGCGGCTGTTGCTGTAACCGATGCTCACTCCGGCAGCTTCTATCTGCGGGCGGAGTTTGCGCAGGGCGTAGGCGTTCAGTTCGGGATAGGTGAATCCCCGGTCGCCGGCAAAGCCGCAGCAGCCTACTTCCTCGGGTACGATGACCTTGCTGGAGCAGAGGCGGGCGAGGGAGACGAGCGTGTCTGCCAGTCCCATCTTCCGCATGGAGCAGGTGATGTGCACGGCTACGGGGCGGTCGGTTGGGGTGAACTCCAACTTGTCGCGCAGGAAGGTGTAGATGAACTCGACGGGCTCGTAGAGCTTCATCTTCTTGATACACTCGCGCATACGGTGCAGGCAGGGGCTTTGGTCGCAGAGGACGGGGTACTTGCCTTGCTCGCTGGCTTCCCAGAGGGCGGCTTCCAGTTCGGCGGTTTTGCGGTCGGCAATGTCCAGCATGCCTTTGCTTTCCCAGATGGTGCCGCAACAGAGCTTGTCCATGTTCTTGGGGAAGATGACTTCGTAACCGGCTTTTTGGAGCAGGGAGAGCATCTTGTTTACTAAGGGTTGCTCAACGGGGGACTTCTTGGGCAGGCCCATGGTCTGGTTGATGCAACTGGGGAAGTAAACTACTTTGGAGTTACGAGCTACGGAGTTACGAGCTACAAGTGCTGCGCTACCATGCTGCATAGTACTTGTAGCTTGTAGCTTGTCACCCTGTAACTTATAACTCTTCGGCATCGCCGGCGTCCACAGCGGAATACCAAGTGCGTTGTGCATACCTTTGGTGATGCTGCTCATAGCTTTGGTACCCAGAACGGAGTGCCCGAAGTTGGCTAAACTCAGTACGGGGCGCAGGGCACTTTTGATACCGGCGAAGTGGTTGGCGGCAAAGTCACCTACTTTATACCCGAGGCTGCCTGGGGGCAGTAGTTCCTGGCGGATGATGTGGGTGAGGTCGCCGGTATTGATGTCCATCGGGCACGAAGTAGAGCAAAGGCCGTCTCCGGCACAAGTCTGATTACCCGGGTAACGGTATTGCTTTTGCAACAGGGCGAGGCGTTCGGGGTCTTCGCCGCTTTGCTTCAGGCGGGATATTTCACGTTGCAATACAATGCGCTGGCGCGATGACAGGGTGAAGCCGCAAGAGAGGCAGTTTACCTCGCAGAAGCCGCATTCGATACACTTGTTAGCTACGAGTGACGAGCTACGAGCTACGAGTGCTGCGCCATCATGCTGCATAGTACTTGTAGCTTGTAGCTTGTCACTTGTCACTCCCAACAGCGGCAGCGGCTTGAAGTTCTTGATATGGCATTGCGGGTCATCGTTGAATATCACACCGGGATTCAACAATCCTTTCGGGTCGAACAAGTCTTTGACGGCTTTCATCTTCTCGTAAGCAGCGTCGCCCCATTCGTAGCGGACGAAGGGGGCCATGTTGCGACCGGTACCGTGTTCGGCTTTCAGTGAACCGTCGTACTTGTCTACAACCAGGATCTTGATGTCGTTCATCAGGTCTTCGTAGCGCTTCACTTCGGCTTGGGTGCTGAAGGACTGGTTGATGATGAAGTGATAATTCCCTTCAAGCGCATGGCCGTAGATGCAGGCATCGTCGTAGCCGTGGCGGGCAATGAGTTGTTGCAACTCGGCGGTGGCTTCGGGCAGGTCTTCGATGTGGAAGGCGATGTCCTCGATGAGGCACGTGGTACCCGGCCGACGTGTGCCGCCCACAGAGGGGAAGATGCCGGAGCGGATCGCCCAGTACTTGGAATATTCTTCCGGGCGGTCGGTGAAGCGCACGGGGATGTACGTCTCGAAGGCGGTCAGGCAGGCTTCGATGGCGGCGATATGCTGCTGCAACTCTTCCGGGGTGCGGGCTTTGGTTTCGGTGAGCACGGCGGTGAGGCCGGATGCATCGCTTACTTCCTGTTTATACTTTATATATATAGGGTCATCGACCGATGAGAGGCTCTTGTAGTCCAGCATCTCGGCGCCCTTCACTATCAATTGACAATTGGCAGTTGACAATTGACAATTGGCTGCGCTTTCATGCTGCATAGAATTGTCAATTGTCAATTGTGAATTGTCAATTGACTTCATGGCAACTACCGCGCGGCTTGCGTCCCGGATACTCTTGAAGTAGAGCATGGCGCTTGCTTTGCAGGGATAGTCGTATTCCGTCTTCATGGTGACTTCGGCGAGGAAAGCGAGTGTTCCCTCGGAGCCTACCATGGAGTGGGCTATAATCTCGAACGGGTCGTCGAAGCGGACGAAGGGCAGCAGATTGAGCCCGGTAACATTCTTGATGGAGTACTTATAGTTGATGCGCGCAGTTAGTTCCTGGTCGGCACGGATTTCATCGCGTAGCTGGCAGATGCGGCGGATGAAGTCGCGGTGCGTTACTTCGAAAGAGGCACGGCTGACGGGGTTGCCGGTATCCAGCACCGTACCGTCCGCCAGGATGATGCGGGCGGAGAGGAGCACTTTGTCGCTGTTGGCGTGCGTGCCGCAGTTCATGCCCGAAGCGTTGTTCATCACGATGCCGCCCACCATGGCGCTCTTCACGCTGGCAGGGTCGGGGGCGAACTTGCGTCCGAAGGGGGCGAGCAGTTCGTTCACACGCTGGCCGATGATGCCGGGCTGAAGGGTGATTTGTTCGTGATCGGGCGAAATGCTGTACTTTTCCCAGTTCTTTCCGGCTACAATAAGGATAGAGTCACTGATGGCCTGACCGGACAGGCTGGTGCCTGCTGCGCGGAAGGTGACGGGCAACCCATGACGGTCGGCAAGTCGGAGCAGCCCGGAAACTTCTTCTTCGTCTTTTGCGCGTACTACTATCTGAGGTATCAGGCGGTAGAAACCGGCATCCGTACCCCAAGCCAGCCGGCGAAGCTCGTCGGTGTAAATCCTTTCCTGCGGAATAAGTCGGCTTGCTTCTTGCAGGAAGGCCATGTAACTACTTTTTATCATATTGTAATTCTCCTCTATTTATTGCACACCCCCATTCAGAATATACTGTGGTGGGGGATGAAACGAACAGACCCTAAGGTAACGACTGAGGCACCCTGAAGTAACGACTAAGGTACCCTAAGGTAACGAGTGAGATACCCTCAACTCAGACCTTTATCAGCCATATAGCTCACTCTGTCACACTATTTGTACAAATAATACTGTTTTGACAACTTGCGGAAGTCCTCAACATCCTTGTACCAATAGTCGCGTATATCTTCCCAACGGTTGCGTTTAGCGAAACGTTCGCGTATCTGCTTTGAACCGCATACTTTATCGAACATATTGAAGCGTCCCTTGTCGGCATGGTCCAGCACGGCACGGTCGGGGTAGAGCGCCGCCACTTCCTGCATCACCAGGAACTGAATGTCGCTCAGAGGTGCTTTGCTGTAATCCATCAGGTGCACTTGCACGCCTTGTAGCAGTTCGCCCTTGCCTACGCTGTAGAACGGCTTCAGGTATATCGGGCGGAAAACAACGCCCGGCACATGCAGGTCGTTCAGGTTCTTGGCAAGACGTTCGGCTTCCACCCAGGGGGCGGCAAACATCTGGAAGGGAATGGTGTAGCCCACGCCGATGGACATATAACCGAATTCGCCCAGAATGCCACTGACGGGGTAGAAGTATGCCGAATGCGAGTGCGGAATGTGCGGGGACGAGGGCACCCATTGCAATCCGGTCTGCGTATAGTCCATCTTGCGCTTCCAGCCTTTCATCTTTACTACGTGCAGGCGGCACTGCGCGCCGTCGGTCAGCATCTTCTCGCCGTTCAGCATCAATGCCAGCTCACCGCAAGTGAGCCCGTAAAGATACGGAATTTTAAACTGGCTGACAAAGGAAATGCAATCATCTTCCACCAGGTTGCCTTCCACCTTCAGTCCGCCTACGGGGTTGGGACGGTCCAGTACGATGAATTCTTTGCCGTTCTCGGCAGCGGCTTCCATAGCCAGTCCCATCGTGCTGATGTAGGTGAAGGAGCGGCAACCGATGTCCTGAATATCATAAACCAGCACATCCACATCGCGTAGCATCTCCGGCGTAGCTTTGCGCGTACTGCCGTAGAGGGAGTAAACGGGCAGTCCGGTAGAGGCATCTTTGATGTCCGTCACATGGTCGCCTGCGTGTACGTCGCCTCGTACGCCGTGCTCCGGACCGTAGAGGGCTACCAGGTTCACGTTGGGCGCTTCGTGCAGGATGTCGATGGTAGACTTCATGTTATTATCCACTCCGGTAGGGTTGGTTATCAGCCCTACGCGTTTACCTTCCAGGCACTTGAAGTTCTGTTCCTTCAGCACCTCGATGCCGGTCTTGATTCTTATCTTCTGTGCGCTCATCGCTCCGCAAAGGGCGAAGAGGACGCAAATCATAAATATCTTCTTCATCATAAGTCTTTATTACTTTATCACATTATCACTCTATCACTTTTTCCCATATTCCGGGTCTATCTTCCTGTCTGCAAAGACAGTGACGACAACCGTGGCTGCACAGCACACTATTACCATCCAGAAGAAGTTGGTGTAACCGATCGCTTCTTGAATGTAGCCTGCAAACATACCCGGAATCATCATGCTCAGCGCCATGAATGCGGTACAGATGGCATAGTGGGAAGTCTTGAACTCGCCTTCGGAGAAGTACATCATGTAGAGCATATAGGCAGTGAAGCCGAAACCGTAACCGAATTGCTCGATGGCAATGGCTGTTGAGATGGCAAACAGGTTGGCTGGCTGGAAGATAGCCAGGTAGACGAACGTCAGGCAGGGCAGCGTCATACATGCCGCCATCCACCAGATAGATTTCTTCAGTCCGATGCGCGATGCGAACAATCCGCCCAGGATACCGCCTACGGTGAGGAATATCACTCCGATAGTGCCATATACAATGCCCACTTCGGCAGTGGAAAGTCCCAGGCCGCCGGCTTCTTTGCTTGCCACCAGGAAGGGCATACACATCTTGATGAGGAATGCTTCGGGCAAGCGGTAGAGCAGCATGAAGGCGATGGCAAGCAGCACTCCGGGTTTGGTGAAGTAGGTGGCAAAGGTACGTCCGAATTCCTTGAAGATGGCCTTTGCACTGGCTGTGCCCGGTGCCAGGACGGATTTGTCGTCGGCAGGCTTGGGTATGGCAAACAGATGGTAGAAGGTCACCAAACTGAACATGACGGCGGTAACCAGCATCGTGATAGTCCATGACAACGGGATGTTGTCATACTTTAGTTCGATGACGCCGGCTATAGCCACGAGCACACCTTGTCCGAAGATGGATGCAAGGCGGTAGAAGGTACTGCGGATACCGACGAATGCCGCCTGGTCACTTTGCCTGAGCGCCAGCATATAGAAGCCGTCGGCGGCAATATCGTGCGTAGCGGAAGCAAATGCCGTGATGATGAACAGAATCAGCGTGATGGTGAACATGCTGATAGGGGTCTGTCCGGCAGCCATCACTGCCTCGTCGGGGCGCGGTATCGACAGGGTAAGCAGGATGAATGCTATCGACATCAGGATTTGCATGGAGATGGTCCACCATCTCTTGGTCTTGATGATATCAACGAATGGACTCCAGAAGGGTTTGATAGTCCAGGGTAGATACAGAAGGCTGGTAAACAACGCCATCTCTCCGTTGGGAACACCCATCTTGGCGAACATCAGCACGGAGATGTTGTTTACGATGAAATATGGAATGCCTTGTGCAAAGTATAGGGTAGGTACCCATGCCCACGGCGACACTCTTTTTAAGCTGTTCATGATATTGATTTATTTTTGGGTTAATTTAGTCATACAGTTTATCAATGCTTGCACCGATATAGTAGTGCAGCAGTATGGCATCATATTTATATCCTTGTTCGCCCATTACGGCGGCACCTATCTGGCAAAGCCCTACGCCATGTCCCCAACCGGCTCCGGTGAGGATGAAGCGTGCGGGGATGCCTTCGGGCGACACGTCTTCCTTATCTACCACGAAGGCAGAGCTGTAAAGGTGTGAGGTGGAGAGGGTTCTTCTGATTTCCAACTCCTTGCCGATGGTGAGCGTGCGTTTGGTGCCGACAATCTTTAGTTTCCAGAGGCGTCCACTGGTTCCGCGGGCTATGGGGATAAGGTCGATGATTTGTCCGTAGTCTATGCCGGAACGTTTCAGAATGAGGGCTGAAAGTTCGTCTTGTGCATATTCTACTTTCCAGCGGTAGAAATCGGTGGTTTCCTGGTCGTAATTATTGAGCACCTGGGAGAGGACTCTCTTGTCGGTGGTGTTGCAGAAGGCTTCCGGGGAAGTGCGTATCCAGCGGTCGGCTTCGGCTTCTTGCGTCAGGTCGGGAAGTGACGAGCTACAAGCTACGAGTGACGAGCTGCAAGCTACGAGTGACGAGCTGCAAGCTACGAGTGCTGCGCTATCATGCTGCATAGCACTTGTAGCTTGTAGCTCGTCACTCGTCACTTTCCAATCCCGCTGTTTGGCAAGATAGGGGTACTTCACATCTTCCCAGCAGTACTGGAATTCCTCGAAAGCGCCGCCACAGCATTTGGAGAAGCGTGCATCGCATATCTTTCCGTCCGACGTCAGCACTTGTCCGCGTGTAGCGGCAATCGCCTGCTTCACAATCTCGGTAGAGGCGCGGGTAATGCCTTGATAGCGCTGGCAGTGGTCGTCGGCACAGACGTCGAAGCGGGTATGGTCTTCGCGGTCATACCAGCGGATTAACTCTTCCTCGGTTTGGGTAGAGGCGGAATAACCGGTGTTGGCTTCGGCAATCTCCTTGTTCTTCTGTATCTGGGCAAGCAGCCAGCTGCGCGAGATAACGGCATGTGCTTTCAGCAGCTCCAAAGAAGCGGTTGCACTCATCTCCGAGGAGATGACGCTGGTCAGGTAATCTTCTACGTTGATGACGTTGATTCCGGTCAGTTTGCCGTTCTCAACGATAATTTTCAGGGCACCCTGGAAGCGTTGGTCTTCCTTGCGCTCCCAGTGGAAGTTAATGCCGATGGTAACGTCCAATAGTTCAAAGGCATCTGTGGACTCGTGCTGAGGCTCGAACAGAAGCTCGCTATAGCGGCGTCCGTTCCATAGTATCTCACCTTCGTCGTAGGTCACAACCTGCTTGCCGCTGACTTCTGTGCCGTCAATGCGGTAGGGGCTCAATAAGATGAACTCTATCTGCGGTTCGAAGAGAATGCCTACTTGTACTTTGGGCTCTTTCATGACTGTATATTCTATTAAATTTGTTCCTTGATATGCTGCCGTATCCGGTGGAAGTCATCCGCCGAGAGGCATACCTCGCTAAGGATTTGTGCCACATCTTCGGCAGTAATCTTCAGGAAGTCTTTTTCTACGGGAGTGATGAATACGCCCCCCAGGTCTACGGATGCCGGGCTGCTGAGCAGGCGGGCATCGCCTTCGGCTGTGTAGCAGGCAGGGCGATGCTTGGCTCTCGGGAAGACGAACACAATCCAGCGGTCGGCTTCGTACTGGGCAAGTACGTTCATCATCGGCTCGTCCTCGTCCGGCTTTACGTCGAGGGAGCGGTAGATGATGTCGAACAAAGCGGCTGCATCTGACTTGGAACCCGACTCGATGACGAGCGTGGCGCGGGGGGCATCGTTCAGATACCACAGCGCTGCTTTGCCGTAATCGGCTATCTTTCCGGCAATCTGTCCGCGCCAGTCCTTCTCAATCGGCATGAATCCCTTGTTTCCCGCCTGGAAGTGTGCATGGTCGGGAGCGGAAGCGCCGCATCGGGGGCCGTTGTAGAAGATGGTGTAGTCCGACAACGCTTGTGCCAGTTCCAGCATATCGCCGAAGCGGCAGGCTATGCGCTGGTCCACATGCTCCATTTCCGGTATCGTCAGGTGACGGGGGAAGATGGGGAACGGGTTTACCAGTATATTGTAATGTCCGCCGAAGGAGATTCCTTTCTGTACCGGCGGCAGGTTTGCCGGGCACAGAAAGCATTTCCGTTCCTGGATGGACTTGGCATCTACCTTGGCACCGGAAGATACGATGCGGGCAGGGTTGAACTGAACCTTATAGGGAATGCCGTTCACGTTCAGTTCCTTCACCTGTACGCCGGAAAGGGCGGCGTAGTTGTTGCGCGCCGTCTCCCAGGTTGCTACTTGCTGGGTCAGAAGATTGAATATCGTTTGGTTCATATCGCCTTCGGTTACTTCTTCTTATTCAGTGCTACGCGTGCCTGTAATTCCCAGGTGCGGATGCGGTCTTTGTACAGGTTGTGTCCGTTCATCTTCACAATGTCCAGTGAGGCGTCGGAGTTGTCGTCCCAGCGGCGGCAGAGGTAAACCACGTCGTAAACGCGCCCTATCTGATACTGGCGGGAGAAGTTCAATCCCAGCGCATAGTCTTCGCCATAGCTGGTGTTGGGCACTTTCACTTCGCGAAGCACCGGCGTATAGAAGGCACGCGGAGCACCCAGGCCGTTGATGCGCAGGGCGTTGTTGCGTCCGTTCTCCGGCGTCCATTCTTTATGGTCGATGATGCCCGGGGCAATCATGTTCATGTTGAAGTCCGTCATCATATAAGTTCCCACTACCATGGCGCAGTTCTGTTCGTAGAAGGCGCGTACCATGATGCTCAGTGTGTTTTCGTCCTTATATACGTCGTCGCTATCCAGCTGTACGGCAAACTTGCCGCATTTGGGATGATGCACGCCCATGTTCCAGCAACCGCCGATGCCCAGGTCGTTGCGCTCGGGAAGGATGTGGATGAGGCGTTCGTCGTTCTTGAATTCGTCGATGGCTTCGGTGGTTCCGTCCGTAGAGTGGTTGTCGATGATGATAAGGTTGAATTTGAAGTCGGTCTTTTGGTTCAGTACGGATTTGATGGCATCGCGGATGGTGCGGATGCGGTTGCGTACCGGGATGATGACCGATGCTTCGTATTCAAAGTTATCGGCAGAGAATTCTATCTTCTTGAATTCCGGTTTGAGGTAGCCGCCAATCTCTTTCAGGTGTTCGGTGCAAGCCTTTTCCATCTCGATCTGGCGGTCACGGTTCTTCGGGTCTACGTAGTCGAAGATCTTTTCGCCGCTCTTGCGCGTGTCGTTTTCCACTTCGCTGTACAGATATTCGTTGATATGTACCAGGTCGGCTTTCTGGCTCAGTTTCAGGCGCAGGTCATAGAGTCCGGCGAAGTTATAGTCGGATTTCATCCGGGCGGCAGCTTCTTTCAGTTTCTCGGTGTCGAACAGCAGTACGGAACCGAAATTGAAGTCGTCTCTCAACGAACCGAACTGGTAGTCTATTACCGGTGCATTGGTCTGTTTGCCGTCTGCTATCTGGTAGTGGTCGGCATATACCATTCCGGCGTTGGAGTCTTCGGAGATATGTATCATGCGCTCCAAAGCGAACATACCCATTTCGAGGGTGGTTTCTTTGGTATAAAGCAGTGTGTAGTCTCCTGTTGCATTCTGAGCCATCAACTGCATAGCCATGCTGCTGAAAGGATATTCCACCCAGATGCGGTTGCAACCGGGCAGTTCTTCCAATTCCTTATTGGTGGTTACTAAATAGATTTCCTTTACGAGTCCTGTAGCCTGCAAGCCTGCTACTGTCTTTTCTACTTGTTCTTTTCCTGCGTAAGGAATAAAGCAACTGATCTTCTTCATATAGTGTGTTGTTTTTAAAAGTCTGTTATTTATTAATTCTCAATTCTCAATTTCTAATTCTCAACCGTCCCACTTCTCCGCTCGTTGCCGTGAACAGCACTTCCCGTCCGCTCAGCGGAACAACGGTGCTGATAAGTGAGTTTCCTATCTTATGCTTCCACAGCACCCGTCCGGTCTTGGCTTCCAGTGCGAAGATAAGGCCTTCTTTTGTACTGCCGAACATGACGCCGTCTTTTTCCACCTGCATGGAAGGGGCATGCTCGTAACCGAAGCCGACATTCGACGCCCACAACTCTTTCGGAGTATCTCCATGAGTGGCGTAGCAGACAATGCTGTCGTTCATCGTCTTGCTGTACACCCGTTCGCCGTCTTCGGACAGTCCGATGGTTTCGCGTACCATCGACTGGAATGTACGCCATACGGTGTTACCGGTGTTGAGGTCGATAGCGGTCATGGCGCGTTG
Organism: uncultured Bacteroides sp.; assembly: GCA_905203765.1. GTDB lineage: Bacteria > Bacteroidota > Bacteroidia > Bacteroidales > Bacteroidaceae > Bacteroides. The sequence goes on along the minus strand of CAJKXC010000029.1, from coordinate 14,835 downwards.
CGGGTCGGTGATGAACACTTTGCCGTCGGCAGCTACCGGCCATACGGCAGCGGGGGAGAAGTGCATGCGGGTCAGTCCGCCCGTCCACTTCCAGAGTTCCTTTCCGTCCGCCTTGTTCAGGGCATACAGGGTATTGTCCCATGCGCCGAAGATGACTTTGTCTGCCGTTACCAGCGGCTTGGTTTCGATGTAGCCTGCTACACCGGTATAAGCCCATACCACTTTACCCGTATGTATGTCTATGGCACGGAACGTATGATCGCTGGCGCCGATATAGGCAATGCCGTTATCGATGGTCACGGCTCCGAGCACCGGTTCGGCAGCGTCCACCTTCCACAGCAGGCTTCCGTCTTTGGCACTCAGCCCGTAGATGTGGCGGTCTGCCGAGCCGAAGACAACGATGTCCCCGCTTGCTGCCGGAGTTCCTACAATGCGCTTTTCCGCTTCAAAGCTCCACAGCTTCTTGCCGGTTTTCAGCACATAGGCCGTCAGGCGTCCCATGTCGTCGCCTACAAACACTTTATCTTTATCTACGGCGGGAGAGCAATAGATGCCGGCTCCCGTCTGTACAATCCACTGTTCCTTTACTTGCGCGTATTCTTTGTTTACGGAGAAGTCCGGGTATTTCTCGGCTTTGCCGTTGCGGTCGTAATACTGCTTGGTCAGCGAGAAGGACGCCCATTTCTTCTTCGGTTCTCCGATGCGCTGCGTATATACCAGGATCGAGTCTTTGGTTATGTCATAGATGCCATACCCCGGTTTGCCGTCTTTGTCGCGCAGGTTGCTCCGCATCAGGATACCCGGAATGCCGTCGTACCTCAAATCACGGTTGGAGTGATAGTGTCCGCCGATAAACAGGCGGATGTTGTAGGGGCGTACGGCGTCCGTCACTTCATACCAGTTGTCCACGTCCCCATCCATCAGCGGATAGTGGGTGACCAGCATCACCGGCTTGTCTTTTCCGGCTTTGTCCATTTCTTCCGTCATCCAGCGGATATCTTGCGGCACTACATGGCCGTATGCCATGCGCATCAGCGGGCCGGAGTTGAAACCCAGGAACAGGAAACCTTTGTGCTCGAACTCAAAGCGCTCACCCCCGAAGATTTCTCCGAAAGCGGTACAGCCGGAGTCGCTCCATTTCGTTTCATGGTTGCCGAGGGCAACGTAGTACTTTACTTTCAGCAGGTCGAGGCACGATTTCACCTTCTCCATCGTGGCGCGGTCGCCTTCTTCCGTAAGGTCGCCCGTCACCAGTACGAAGTCGATGCTGTCGGTAGCATTGATTTGGGCTACGGAACGCAGCAGGTCTTCCGTCGGATTCGGGTTGTTCGGGCTAAAATGAATGTCCGTCAGCTGTGCAAAACGGAATGTCCCAAGCTGTGCCTGCAACCCGAGGGGGAGCAGGCAAGCCAACAGGACGGAAAATAACAGTCTTCGCTTCATAAATGATGATTGGTTTTTATAGATGTTACTTAGTATTCTCGTTGAAGAATGTTAAGACTGCGTTCATTAATGATTCTCTTTCGGCATCAGTGCGTATCGCTTCGAAGGGGAAGCCCAGGACACAGGTCTTGTAGGCTCCCTGGTAGGCTACGCCTGCACTCAGGTTGTTCTCGGAATAACGCATCACGGTGTATGCGTCTTTCGTTGCGGGCTCTATGGCATCCGGCGATTCCACCACGTATGAGTCGGCATTCAGCTCGTTGTGGTAGGTGTAGTCTCCGGTGAGGACAGGGAACGGAGAGGCAACGGATTTCACCTTGCCCATCACGGCTGCTTGTCCCACACGCCACTTGTATTTCAGCACTTCCATGGCAAACTTCTTGTCTGCATCTTCTGCCGGAGCAAGCGGGTTATCCCACAGGTCGGTGGCAACGTATGCACCCGAAATGAAGATGTTTCCGCCCTGGTTGCAGTAAGCAGTGATGGCATCTTGCATCGGCTTGCTGAAAGTCTTGAACTCCAAAGGTTTCACTCCGCCCCTTCCCATCTTGGTCTGGCATTCTTTTCCGAGGATGAGGTCGGTGTATTTATAGTCGTTCAGGGAGATTTGTCCGTTTTCTACGGCTTCATCGCTGCTCGATACAAACGAATAACCGGCTTTCAGGATGGCTGCGCCATGCACGGCAGGGTAGTCGAAGGTATTTCCGGCAATCACCTGATCTTCGTAGTTGCCGTAGCTGTCGCCGAAACCGGATGCGTCGTCATCCATCCAGGGGATGGAACGGCGGTATTCCTTCATCTTGCCGATGTAGCTGATGTCTTTGATATAAGGTACGCCATGATCCAAGTCGTCCAGGAATCCGGCGAGCAGGGTATCGGCGGGTGCGGGGACGGTGAAGTCGGCAGGCGCACTGATGCGGTCGAAACCGTTTACTACCAGTACGGTACCTTTGGCGTTGAACGCCCGTCCGGCAGACAGAATCTCGGAAGGGAAGCTCTCTCCGCCCTTGTTGACGGCAGTCACCTTATAGCTGCAAACAACACCGGCGGGCAGGGTGGTGCGATAACTGTTCTTGTCTACCAGCGTACCGTTGTCAAAGTCGCCGTCTCCGATGCGGGTATAGACGATGTATTTCTCGGCATTGGCGGTCGGCTCCAACGGGTCGGCTACCGGTTGCCAGGTCAGTTCCACTTCGTTCTCGCCCGTCATGCGCAGTGCCATGTGGTCTACGGGAAGCGGCTGCACCACATAGTCCATATTGTATTGGGAGCAGACGAACTGCAACATACCTTTATAGATGGCGCGGCTTACGGTGAAACGGAAACGCGGGTCGAGTCCGTAGCGCATATCGGCGAAGTTTTGGTGTGAAAGAAGTTCCAGCAACATGGTGGGCACGCGGGGTACGCGGGCTTCGTAGTATGACTGGTTCCACATTCCGCGGCGGGTCCAGTTGGGCTCGTAGAGTGTGCGGATGTCGCGTACGATGTTGGACTGAATCAAGTCCGTCATGTCATGGGCGAGGTAGCGTGATGCTCCGTTAGCATATACTTCGTCGTTGGTATTGGTATAGTAGATGCCGAGTGTTCCGATGATGGAGTCGTTCAGCGTGGTACCTGCATCCGAGTGGAAGGCGAAGGCCAGGTCTACGGGGATGTTCAACCCTTTCTCAGTCGGATTGGTGGCGGAACCGCCGGCAAGGTAGTTCACCCAGATGCCGCGGCACTTATAGTCGTCCGTATAATCGTTCTTGCCGTTGCTGTCGGAATATACGCTGTCCGGTATTCCCGCCCATTGCAGCCAGTAACGGGCTGCTTCGCAGAACCGTGGGTATCCGCTTGTCTCGTATAGTGACGAGCTACGAGCTACGAGTGACGAGTTGGCTGCGCCCTCATACTGCATAGCACTTGTAGCTTGTAGCTTGTAGCTTGTAGCTTGGGAGCTTTTCACATTCTCCGTCGCCCCTTCAGTGGATATCCGGCGGGCAATATTTCCCATTCCGCCGCCTATCTTCACGGCATCTGCCGTAATCACCTGGCCGGCTTTGGACGAGCGGTTACTCAGTGTCACTCTGCCTTCATTGCTCTTACCTGCATCGAAACCGAATGTACCGAGATAAATCCAGGTACCGCCACCCATCTGCTGGTTCACTTTGAATTGGGTTACGCCACCTTTATGGTAAACGGTATAAAGAGCGTCTTCCGCACTGTTCGGCAGACTTTGATAAGATACATATACGGCATACTGACCGGTAGCCGGAATTTCGGGAATCCATTCCGCCGTACTTTCCTGTCCTTTCTTGATGGTTTCGATGGCACGATACGTACCTTCCTTGAAGGGATTTTCGAAGTCCTTGTATTGGGCACGCAGATGGGCAAAGCCCGGTCCGCTTCCCTGCATCCAGCTCTTGTCGGCAGAAACTTCCGTATAGACGGAACGGCTGTTGAGGCTTCCGTCGTTATCGACGATCACTTCCGCCGTCTGGCTGTCGCGTTCGCGGGGCAGCAGCACGTTGGCACCTGCGTTTTCCAGCATCGGAACGAGGAAAGGCAGTACGTAGCTCTGTGTGTACAGGTCTTCCACCGTCTGGAAGATGCGGGCGCGTTGCCATTCCCAGCGGGTGAGCTTCGGCTCGTAGTAGAAACCGTGGCTTTGCCACAGTGCGATGTGACGGTTCAGCAACCCGTTCGTGGGGGCGTAGGGTGCAGAAAGTTCCGTCACCAGGGCTTTTGAACTTCCGGGGGCGAATGTTTTGGCTTTCTTGTCTTTCTTGCTGCGCAAGGCTTGGGGAATCAGTTCCTCGATGCTGCGCTTGTTGGTGCGGATTTGCAGCTTGTATTTGGCAAACTCTGCCGGTAACAGGGCGCTCACGCCTTTGTAAATTTCGGCAACGTTGTCTTCGCGGAAGGGGATGTAGGCGCAGTTCATGTTGGCAAACAACTGCAAGGTATTTCCTTCTACGGCAACAGAGTCGATTTTGATAGAACCCACAGAAATCTCTTTCCGTGCAGTGGCATCCAGAAATCTCCCGATTTCCTGGCGGGCTTCCGTCGGAAGCTCTTGCGCGCCCCCCATCTGGGGGAGTAGGGAGGCGGCGAGCAAACTAAACAAAAAATGAAGTCTTACATTCATGATGATGCATTAAGTTAATTGTACTTTATTATCTTTCTTAATCAATAGGCAAAGCCCGATAAAGGTGAACAGTGCGTTGAATATCAGCAGCTCGTAGCTGAACTGATAACCGTTGAACCAGGCTTCCGAGTTCTTCTGCAGGATGAAGCAGAGGATGGGGGAAGCGATGGCAACCAGCGGGATGTACTTGTCGCGCACTTGTTGTTTCATAAAGATGCCGAAGGCAAACAGTCCCAGTATCGGACCGTAGGTATAGCTCGCGAGGATATACACGGCATCGATTACACTCGTATTGTTCAGCAGGTTGAATACGAAGATGGTGATACCCATCACTACCGCCATGCCGATATGCACTTTCTTGCGTATCTTCACTACCGTTTCTTCCGACTTGCCTTTTATTCCCAGTATGTCCACGGTGAAAGAGGTGGTCAGCGCCGTGAGCGCCGAACCGGCTGCCGAGTAGGCGGAAGAAATCAGCCCGACGATGAACAGAACGCCCACAATGGCGGGGAAGTAGTTACCGGTTGCTATCAGCGGGAAGAGTTCGTCGCCCTTTTCTACGCTGATCTGTTGGTTGGCAGCGAAGATATAGAGCAGCACGCCCAGCATCAGGAAGAGCAGGATGACGAAGAACTGCGAGAGGACGCTGGTAATCATGTTCTTCTGTGAATCTTTGAAGTTCTTGCAACTCAGGTTGCGCTGCATCATGTCCTGGTCCAGACCGGTCATGGCAATCATGGTAAACGCACCCGCCAGGAATTGCTTGAAGAAGTATTGCTTGCTGTTCACATCGTCGAAGAAGAAGATGCGCGACATATCGCTGTCTGCTATCGTGCTCACCATGCTGGTGAACGACAGGTTCAGGTCGGATGCAATGAAGTAGATGCAGAGCACCACCGACACCACCAGGCAGAACGTTTTCAGCGAGTCGGTCCATATCAGCGACTTCACGCCGCCGCGGAAGGTGTACAGCCAGACCAGTGCTACCGTGATGGCTACATTTAGTATGAACGGCAATCCGAACGGCTCGAATACGAGCAGTTGCAGCGTCAGGCATACCAGGAACAGGCGTACGGCAGCTCCCAGCATCTTGGAGATGAAGAAGAACCACGCTCCCGTTCGATAGGAAGACATTCCGAACCTGTTTTCCAGGTATTCGTAGATGGATACCAGGTTCATCTTGTAGAACAGAGGCACCAGGAGATAGGCTATCACCAGCTGTCCGGCAATGAAACCTAACACCATTTGCAAATAGCCGAAGCCGCTTACGGCTACCATGCCCGGAACAGAGACGTACGTCACGCCCGAAATGGCTGCGCCGACCATCGCAAAGGCTACAACGAACCATGACGACTTGCGGTTGCCGACAAAGAAACCTTCATTGTCCGCCTTTCTGCCTGCAATGTAGGAGATCGTGAAAAGTATCACGAAGTAGGCGGCGATGGTGATGATTACGGATAAGGGAGTCATGGGGATTTATGATTTCAGATTTATAATTTATGATTTATCAACTATCAACTGTCAACTACTCTTCATACAGTAAGTAAGGCTTGCGTTGCGTCTTGAACTTCTCTACGTCGTCCTTCCACATCGCCTTTATTTCATCGGCGCTCTTTCCTTCTTTTATCATCTGTCGCACGTAGTCTCTGCCTACCAGCAATTCGAAGAAAGAAGTGAAGAACTTATCGCCTATGTTCAGGTTCCTGTAAGCGTCTATCACGTAGCTCAGGTCTACTCCGCGTTTCCATATCTCCTCGTCGCTCAGGTTGCTCAGGTCTACCCCGTGGCACAACTTGTTTAGCTGCGGCGGATTCTTGGCTCCGGCAACGCTGCGCGGTGTGAAGCTGTAGCTATATCCTTTCATATCGGGATGTCCGTACACTTGGAACGGCAGTGGAGTCCCTCTGCCCAGGCTGACCGGAGTCGCTTCGAAGAAGCAGGTCGACGGATACAGGTAGATGGACTTCATGTTCGGCAAGTTGGGCGACGGGGGAATCGGCAACTTGTACATCGTCCGGTGTGTATAGTTCTTACAGGGAATCACGGTCAGGTCGCACGTGCGCGAAGCCGGCAGCCAGCCTTCGCCGTTTACCATCCGGGCAAGTTCGCCCAGCGTCATGCCGTGTACGATGGGAATCGGCAACCAGCCCACTCCCGATTTATGTTTCATGTCCAGTATCGGACCGTCTACATAGTGTCCGTTCGGATTGGGGCGGTCCAGCACCAGCACCTTGCGGTCGTACTCCGCGCAAGCGTCCATCAACCGGCACATGGTGATGTAATAGGTATAGAACCGCAGTCCCACGTCTTGCAGGTCGATGACCAGGATGTCGAATTTCTTCATGGAAGCTTCGCTGGGTTTCTTCTCTTTTCCGTCGTACAGCGACAGGATGGGTACACCCGTTTTCTTGTCTACCGAACTCGATACGTGTTCGCCCGCATCGGCATCTCCGCGGAAACCGTGTTCCGGCGAGAAGATGGCTACCACATTGAATTTGTTTTCCAGCAGGATGTCCAATAAATGCTTGTCCCCTACCATACCTGTATGGTTGGAGAAAATCGCAATCCGCTTGTCTCTCAGGATCGGGAAATACTCGGAAGTCTGTTCATCACCCGGAATAACTCGTTCTTCTTGTGCCCGACATAGCAAGGTACTGCATAGAACGAGGGCTAATAGTAGCAGTTTCTTCATAATAGTATTATTAAGGGGACGTTGTTTGCAACAAAGATACGTTTTATTTTAATATCAAAAACACTTATTTTGGTATTTTTAGTATTATCAATCTAAATTTGCAGATAAATGTGTTTACACCTTATTAATATAAGCTAAGTAAAAGTTTATCGCCTTTTTACCCTCATACTCATTTTTTACTATGCTTTGATTGTTCGGGTGCTTTCTCTCTTTAAACAACTGCCTTCGTTCCCTTTCCTTCTCCCTGCTGTTTCTTCGGATAACCGCTTGTGTTTCATAGGTAAATGCCTGGTGTCTGTTCTCTTCATCCCTTATGTTTGTTCTGTCTATCCTTATTGTTTGTTGCTTAACCACAAACGTGGGTAAGATGAATCACGTATGTGAAGAAGATGAATCACATACGTGAGCAAGGCGAACCACGTTCGTGGTTAAGTGATGAACAATAGGGATGAAGCGGACAAACAATAGGGCTAAAGCTAACAAATGCCTGTGTATAAGTGAACCAATGCAAGGGTGTGAGGGGATAAATGCGAAAGAAAAAGCGCCTCTTCCTTATATTTCTATAGGAAAGAGGCGCTTTTGCGTTTCTGTTGAGTGCATCCGTGACGTCAACAGGTGTCACATTTAGAAAATGGAGTATGTGAATGTTATTTTATAGTTCCCGAACCACTTTTTGTCGGCAAATATATAGTCATCGTCCGTGGCACAATATCCGATTTGGGCGGAGCCTTGTATGCGGAATTGCGGGGAGACGTAGTAGTAAGCCTCGCAATTCAGGGAAGTGGCGGAGTACCGCTTCCGGTAGGAATCGTCCGTGATAGTCAGGTCTTCCATGATTCCTGCCCGGAGATGTGTCCGCGAATTGGGGTAATAGCCGAGGTAATAGCTGCCTTGCAGGGTGCCGAAGTTTGTTTCTGCGGTGTCGAAATAGTCATCTTCATATTTGGTGCGCAGGTATTGGTAGCCTAATGACAATCCGGCAGAGTGCTGCCAATACAGGTTTATCGGCTTTTCATACTGCATTTCCAGCAGGGCGGCCATTAATAAAGAATTCATTTTGTAGTCCTCACCCGGATCGGTATGGGCATAGCCGGGCTGTACGCTGAATCCGGCTTGCAGACCGGAAAGGCGTTGGTGCAGGTCGCCGTATAACCAGTAATCGTACAGGGTGGTGAAGTATTCCGCCCCTTCGCTTTGGGTATATCCTTTGTCAGCCATATAGGTGCTGACGGTGGTAATCTCGTCTATCATGTGTTTCCGGCTATCCAGGAAGCGCTTGTTCTTTACGGTGGAGATGACTTGTGCCAGTTCATTCACTTCGCTATCGGACAGGTGTTTCTTCATGATGCCTTTGGAACTCAGCTTGTTCAGGATGTAGACGGCTTGGCGGGCGTCTGTCACATCCTCGATACGTCCCCAGCCGATGCCTACTTTGGGAATGATATTGGCAGTGAAATAAGTGGATTTATCTTCCACTTTATCTCTTTTGTAAGAAAGCTGTGCTGTACCGCCTACTTGCCAGAACCATTTCTTGGGGTCGTTGAAGTAGAATTGGGATTGATTGGTGTACTTGCCGGCAACTTCGAAATGGCTGGTCTTTACATCGTCATCGGATACTCCGTCCCGTTGGAATCCCCCAAGGGAAACCAGGAAGTCCTGGTTGCTTATGAAGCGGCGGGTGTTTACCCGGTGGTTGAAGTCGGCGGAGAACTTGCCTTCAATGTTATAGGCTGTTCCGTCTTGTTTGTGGTAGGTGGCGAAATCGCCATTCGAGCCTAATCCGAGATCGAGTGCACTGCGTTTGATGTTCGGCAAAGTGTAGTCCTTCAGTTGATAGCTGTCGTAATTTTGTCCGTAGCCGGCAGTTGCGCCGGCTATCATTAGCATAGCTGCTGTTAATCTTAGTTTCGTTTTCATACACATTCTTATTTTAATGAATTAAGGTCTTTGTATCGTGCAGAAACGTAGAAGCGTCCCTTCATTTATACAAAGATAGTATAAAATGAGGGAACGCTTCTTAAATTCTTGGATAATTGAAGGGTTTCTTAGTAAAAACCTTCAGTTATGCTTGTTACCAGCCCGGATTCTGCTTCATGCTGGGGTTCAGAGTCAGCTGCGTAGTCGGAATCGGGTAGAAGTAATGCTTGGGATCAAAAGTACGGATTTGGGCGTCGGAAGCGTCGATGTATCCATTCTTGACGGTTTCTTCACAATCCGGAACATTGCTTACGTTAGCACCCAGCATGACGTTCGGGTACTTCGTAGAATCCAGTTTGTCAAGTTGATGCCAGCGGATCAAGTCCCAGTAACGGTACCAGTTATCCATAATCAGTTCGCAACGGCGGCAGCGGCGTACTTCCCAAATCAGGTTGCTTACTCCCATATTGTTGGCGGGGTCGGCAGCCGGAGTGGTTGTCATAGCCGGCAGACCGGCGCGGGCTTGCAGCTTGTTAATGGATTTGTCGAGGTCGCTTTGTGTCAAGGTACCCAACTCTGCCTTAGCTTCTGCGAAGTTCAGGTAGATAACGGAAATCCAATAGATGGGGCAATCGGTGTATTGGTAACCGATGTTGTTACGGTCACTGATACTCAATTCATCGGGATTGTCATACTTGGCGATACCATAACCGGTTGAGGTAGTGAAAGCTGCCACACCGGCGCGGCTGTATGCATGGCCTCTGAAAGACAGTACGGGGTCAAGGATGTCAGTCAAGCGTTTGTCGCGCACTGCCAAGAGTCCTGTAATGGAGTAGTTGCCGTCTGCATCCAGTACGGCTGCATCGTCCGTATTCTCTGAGGTCGTAGCCAGCGGTTTGCCGTCCAGAAAGAGGAAGCTGTCGAATGCATCCTTTGAAATGCCGTGCGTACCACTTGTATTGATGGTATAGTCAATAGTGGAGTGTCTCAACGAACTTTCTGCGTAAGGCTTGTAGAAAATCATTTCCGGATTGCTTGCCAGACTGATGGAGTTGTAGTTAGCTTTGTAACTGTCACTCAGAGAGTAATTCTTTGCCATCAGATATTCACAAGCTGATACGCATTCTTGCAAGAATTTGTTGGCGCGGCTCTCGTCGGGGGCTTTGCCGTTCTCGGCTTGGGTGCGATACTTGCTGTATGTGCCTTCGTACAGTGTGATGTCTGCCTTCATGGCGTATGCCATATCGGTGCTGAAACGCTGGCGGTTGCTGTTGGCGGTGATGTGTTCGCACGCATAGTTGAGGTCGGCGAGCACATTGTCCATTACTATATCCCGGTCGGTGCGAGGTCCGTAAAGGGCTTCATGGTCGGATGGGTCGATGACCTGGTCAATCCACTGCACGTCGCCGTACATACGAACCAGCTGATAGTATTCCCATGCACGGTTCATGCGGGCAAGTCCTTCGTAGTGAGCCTTTGTTGCGTCATCCAGGGAAGAGGATTGTACGCCGGCAATGATGTAGTTGGCACGGCGGATTTCCGTGAAAGGGTCTGACCAGTTGGTGGAAGAAGCGACCACATTGGTATAAGTCCAGTTGTGGCTTTCTGCATCTACCTGGTCATCGCTGATGGTCTTGAAATAGAACCATCCGCCGGTACCTGCGTTACCATAACCTGTGAAGTTGTTATAGAACGTATTGCACTGATTATCCAGGTTGTCAGTGTTACTCCAGTAGGTCGGAGTATTCGTGAAAGTATCCAAGGGGGATTTGTCCAGCAAATCGTTGCAGCTGGTTAACATCGCCAGTGCTGTGGCCCCATATATTAATAATTTCTTCATTATTCTTAGTTTTTGAGGTTATTATAATGTTACCTGAACACCAAATGAGAAGGTGCGTGTAATAGGAGCAGTACGTCCCCATCCACCGGCTGTAAGTCCGTTACCTGTGCTGATTTCAGGGTCAACCGGAAGGTTGTTTCCCTTGTGGAGCAGGAAGAGGTTGCTGCCGCTGAAGTAGATACGGGCTTTCTCGATGAAGGCTTTGCGTGTCCAGTCTTTAGGCAGGGTATATCCCACGGTTACGTTCTTCAGACGTAGATAAGACATATCTGTCAGATAGCGAGTCTGAGGATAGTAGTTGTTGCTACCGTTGGCAATACCCGATATAGTACCGGCACCATTGTTCGCACCACGATACAGACGAGGATAACGGTTGCTTTGGTTGATTTCGTAACCGGTGATGGCAGTATAGTCCGAATTCCAGATTACTTTGTTGTAACTTGTCTGGTGGGAATAGATAGCCACGTCGGCGTGTACCATAGCAGGAAGATTCAGAGAAGAAGTCGTCCAGTCATCACGCTTGCCTACGCCTTGGAAGTAGAGGTCGAGGTCGATGCCTCTCCACGCTCCACCCAAGTGGAAGCCGTATTCGTAACGCGGCATGGAATTACCGATGACTTTCAAGTCGCCGTGGTTGCTGAGGGTACCCGGTCCGGGGCTGCCGTCAGTAGTTACTTTACCGCCGTCAATTACACCGTCACCGTCCAAGTCCTTGAACTTGATGTCACCCGGGCCGTAATGGAAGTTACCTGATTCCAGTCTGGATTGGTCTGCAACGCCTGGTGCATAATTCCAGGAACCGTCTGCGTTTTGTCCGGTGAAGTCCGATTCTTCGAAGTAACGCTCGGTTACAAAGCCGAAGATGTCACCGTAGGTCTTGCCGGTATAGTAGGCGCTGAGTAGTTTGGATTCGTTGTTCCACTTCGTTACCTTGGTCTTGGAGTCACCGATATTGAAGTTGGCATATACGTCGAATTCGCCGAAAGTGTGACGCCAGTCTAAGTTCAATTCCCATCCGCGTGTACGCAGGTTACCGGCATTCTCGTAAGGAGCGGAAGCGCCCAATGTGTTGGGCAATACCTGTGCAGGTGCCAACATATCGCGGTTCTCGCGTTGGAACCAGTCAAAACCTACAGTCAGTTCGTTATCCAGGAAACCCAGGTCAAGACCTACGTTCAGGGTGCGGATACGCTCCCAAGTCAAGCTGCTCGATACCAGGTCGGGCATGTTATACATGGTCAGGCGATTGGCGTTGGCATTGTTGTTTTCAATCCAATAGATATAACCGCTATCTTTATCGTTCAAGCGTTGGCTTATCAGCTGCTCGAACATATAGTCACCTACAGCCTCGTTACCGATTTCACCATAGGAGCCACGCAACTTACCATTGCTGAAGATGTGTTTCAACGGAGCAAAGTAAGCTTCTTCAGAGAAGCGGTAGCCGATGGATGCTGATGGGAAGAAAGCCCATTGGTCGGTATGGGGGAAACGGGAAGAACCGTCATAGCGTCCGTTCAATTCCAGCAAATAGATGCCTTTGTAGTCATAGTTGATACGACCGAAATAACCAGCTGAAGCGCGGGATGTATGGCTCCATTGCAAATCTTGCCCATCCTTGCCTGCCATGTTCAGTTCGGGATAACCGTCCTGATCGTACATTACCTTGCGGTCACCTCTCAAGAATTTGTAATCTTCTTCTTCTGCGTTGACACCTATCATTACGTTCAAATCATGTTTCTTGGCAAATGTCTTGGCATAGTTCACGTATGCATTGGCAGTCCATGTATTCTGTTTGGAGAAGTCTCTCCAGATGCCGCTGCTGCTCTTGGCAACAATGTAAGAGGGCACCGGATTTCCGCTCCAGTTGATGCCGTAAACAGTATTGTCCTGTGAACCTTTGCTTCCGTTCTGGATAGCGTATGTAAAGTCGGCATTAACAGTCAATCCTTTGATGATTTCAGCTTTCAGGAAAGTGTTCATACGGGTCAGGTCTGTTGTCTCTTCTCTGTCGGCAGCTTGTTTCTGCATTGCCATGACACGCGTGTCATAACCATTGATTGTACCTGTAGGAATGAAGTAAGATCCCCAGCGCCACAAATATTGGTAGGTGTTGGCCCATGTGTCGGGGTATTTATAATTTTTGCGACTATAGTTGAAGCGGGCACCAACCTGCAGCCAGTCGTAAACGTTTGTGGTAATATTGACTGAGGCGTTGTACTTCTTCAGTTCGTCAGGGTTAATCTTCATCTGCCCTTGCTTTTCATTGTAGCCGAAAGAAAGGTAGTAATTGGTCTTACCCGATGTTCCCTGGATAGATATGTTATGGCTCTGAGAGGGGGCTGCATTGTTGAAGTAGATACCCTTCACATCCCAGTCGGCATAATAATAAGGAGTACCGTCCATTACCATGTAATCGCCTACATTGCTTTCGCTCTGGTAGGGTCTCATTTCACCATAACCGAGTTTGCCGCTATTCTGCTTCTTCCATGCTTCGGCGTATGGCAGCAGCTTGTCGAAATACATACCGAACAATTCAGGCATACCGGCGCCACCGTTCATACTGGCTTCGATACCCATCCGTAACTGTGTCGGTACATCGGGATAGTTAGGCAAGAAGGTAGCCTGGTCCCATGCGAAGTTGTTGTTGTAACTGATGGTAACCCTTTCGGTGGGTTTTGCGCTCTTGGTGTTGATCAGGATCACACCGAAAGCGGCACGTGTACCATAAATGGAAGAGGCGGAAGCATCCTTCAATACGGAGATGCTTTCGATGTCTTGTGTATTGAGGAAGGAGATGTCGTCCATTGGAACGCCGTCCACTACAATCAGCGGATTACTCTTCTCGTCATTACTTAATGTACCTAAACCGCGGATACGCATAGAGGCTGTCTCGTTGATGCCACCGGTTTCGGTGAGGATGCTCAGTCCCGGAACGGCTCCTTGCAGCGCTTTGGCTACGTCTTGTTGCGGACGGCCTGCCATGGTCTTGTTCAAGTCAACTGTAGAAACAGCTCCCGTCAAGTTGGCTTTCTTCTGCGTACCGTAACCCACTACTACTACTTCGTCCAATAATTCGGAATCTTCTTTCAAAACGATTCTCATTGTTTTGGCGGCTCTCACTTCTTGAGTCTGATAGCCTACAAAAGATATCTGGAGAGTGCTTCCTAGCGTTACGTTCAGAGTAAATTTACCGTCAATGTCAGTCATAATACCGTTGGTAGTTCCTTTTTCCACTACGCTGGCACCGATAACGGGTTCCCCCGCAGCATCTACAACCAGACCGGTAACGGTCTGAGCCTGCAGTTGCTCTGTCACTCCATAAGAGTTGTTGTCAGCAGTCGGGGCAGCCATTACGTTGCCGCTGCTCAGGAAAAGTGCACTTATTGCCACTGCTGTGAGGATTTTGCTGTGAGCCAATCCTCGTTTTTTGTGATCTTCATTCATAAGTGATTGATGATTTTGTTGTTAATTAAATAGTTCTTTAAATTAGGGTAAGAGTATTAAGGTTGGAATAGTAGCAACTACCCACCTCTCAGGACTGATGTTTCACCATAGGCGTTTTCTTTATTAAAAGGTTCATAACTCTATATTATCTCTCTTTTTTCTCTGCAAAAGTTCAAAAAGAACTTGGTTTTATGCTGATTTAAAACAAAAATCCCGTTAATGACTTAACTCTGTTGGTTATCTTAAGAGATAAAAAAACATGTTATTAACAAAGGTGCCGAATCGCTATGTACGTTTCGTCTTAGCAAAGATATATTATTATTTAATATCAAGAACATTCCTTTGCATTTATTTAACTTTATATTTATA
>CAJKXC010000028.1 GCA_905203765.1 uncultured Bacteroides sp. | reverse complement strand
GACAAAGAACGATGCGGTTCTAGTGAACCAAGTTTATTTAATTTTTAACCGTCCGCTTTTTAGTGGACAGCAATGATACAATATAGATCATTCCTCCTATCATGTTTACTGAATATTTTAAGAAGTAAGTATACAAAAAGTGAGTATCTCTTAAGAAACACTCACTTACTTATATTTTACACAGAACCCTAAATCACTCGAACGACAGCGTTCCAAAGAAAGTGGGACAGTGAAACATAGGTTGCTCGGACTGGATGGGACTCCAGGAGAGGAAGTGCGGAGTCTGCAGCTTGTCGCCGCATTTGTAGAAGTTCCCCTTCATGGTTTTTCCGTCCAGCGAATCGATGGAATGATTGAAGAAGGCGGAGACGGGGATGACCATTGTCAGTTCCCAACTACATTCGCCTACTCTCTCGTCGAAAGGTTCGTTGCCCAGGGAGCTCCAACGCTTCACCATTGCCAGCACTTCGGGGGCTGCCATAGGGCGGCGCCGGTTCACGAGTCCGCCTTGAATCAGCAGTTTGGCGGCGCAGTTGCACTCGAAGTTATAGTAGTTGTCGTTGCCATCGGGAGAGACGAAGAACTCGACGCAGGAGTCTTCCCATACGTTGCCGTTGTCACCGGCAGCTACGGCGCGCACGCTCGCTTCCTTCACCTTATAGTGGAGCAGTATCTCCCGACCGGTGTGGGCGATGCGGAAGCTGACTTCGGGTTTATACGGATGGTCTTTCCAGTTGACTACGTCGATGGGCCGGAACTCGATGTGATTGGCATCCAGCAAAGAAGGCACAGCCTCACCTTGCGGTGAAGCTGTACACACAATTTTCTTTACGGACAGGCCCTTCGCTTCCTGGGCATTGCTGCAAGCCAGGTTGCCTGCTGCCAGGCAGACAAGGAGCAGAAAGAGCTTATTCATAGATTCTTTGATTATCATAAAATGAATTTTAGAGGTTAATGGGGGATTTAGGAGTGAAGGAGTTAAAGGGAGTGAAGGAGTTAAGCCGATACTTCTGTTTATAACTACTTATAATTCATAAGACTATCGGCTTAACTCCCTTTAACTCCTTAACTCCTTCTAACTCCCTTTACTTGTCCGCCGCAGCAACATCCCAGCCGGAGACTACATCGCCGTAGAGATAGAAGGTGACATCGAAGGTGGTCTTGCTATTATCGTCCACTACCTGATAGCAACGGGTGGCATCGTAGGAATCGACCAGCTTGTACTCGCCCAATGCCAGGGGGGCAAGCTCTTCCTTGCCGGCAGCCGTGGCTATGATTTGCTGCATACGCGCTTCCATCAGTTTCATGATGCCTTCGTGCTTGAAGGGGTCTATCTCGGCTACTGTAGGATAAGTTGCCTTGATGACACCGCCATTGGCTGCACGCACCGCACGCACGCTATCCGTGTAAGCCCGGAACTGCTTTCTCACCTCGGGAGAACGCAGACCGGAGATGGTGAATACGGCAATACCTTGTGCACCGTTGTTCAGGGCAGCATCCATGCACTGGAACATTTCAGGACCGTCGGTAGCGGTCATACCGCAATAGAGGGTGGTCATGTCGTTCTTATCGCGGGCATTCTCGATGGTACAGTCGGAGATGAAGCTGACGTCGCCCGTATAGAAGGTATGGTAAACCATCGGGAACACGATGTCGAGGTTCCACTTGCTCCAGTCCTGGCGCACCATGCGCGATGCCATCTTAGGAGTGGGGAACGGAGAGGCTGCCATCGTCTTGTCATAGGAGTGAACGACTTCGGCAATCATATTGGCCACTTCCGAGATCTGGTCGCAGCGGAACTGACGCCACTTCACATCGAGCGAGGGATCTTCCTGTTCGCGGGGATCGTAACCGTATTGTTCCTTGAACTTCTGAATCATAGCGGGATGGTAACCGTAGTCCCAGGCTGCATATTCGCGATCCTGTACGATGCCGTAGTGGGGCCACAAGGTAGTGGGGAGCACTACATCGACAAAGCGGTGATAGTCGATGGCGATACCGTTCAGTCCTTCCACTTCGCAGTAGGCCTTGATCTTTTCCTTGATGAACTCGCGCACTTCGGGCAAAGCGGGGCAGAGGAACTTATAGTAGCCCACGTAGGCGGTGGTATCGGCAAGGCTCTTTCCGTTGCGGTTCACACTGAACCATTCGGGGTGTTCCTTCAGAATCTTGTCACGGTCGTGTTCCAGGTTCATGGTCCACAGCCAGGCGTAGACTTCGATGCCGTGCTTGTGGGCAATGGGGATTGCCGTCCGGTAATCATCGGGAGTAGGTGCGTTGAGCATGATGCCGTCCATGCCGATGTCGTTCATCACCTGGCAGATGGAATCGAAGTTCATGCCGGGACGATAGTCCAGCCACGTCCAGAACATAGGATATTCTTTGGTGGTATTCTCTTTGTTTTGCTGGCACGAGAACATGCCCAACGATAGGAACAACAGCAAAAATGCCGGTAAAAATGTCTTCTTCATGATATGTTATATTTTAAGTTTGATATGCAGTTTTTCCAATACCCAGGTGACGCCTATCACTACAAAGGCAAAGCAGATGCAGTTGACAAGCCCCATGAAGCCATGCGTGAACCAGTCGGGAAGGACGTAGCCCGTGACATCGGCAAAGCCGTAAAAGACGTAGGGTATCAGGTAAGTGGTAAGCGTGGCGGTACCGGCAGGCTTTATCAGGTTGAACCAGCCCGTCACTCCGCGGCTGACCAGGTAGGTCAACGTGCCGTAGACAGCCACCGAAATGGCAATGACGTAGAATACCCAGGGGGGCGTACCGCCTATCTTGGCCACAATATAGAATTGGTGCGAAAGGATGCCGACCAGCAGAAGCGCCACAGCCACTATCCACGATGTACCCAGCTTCCATGTATCGCTCTTGCCGATGTAACGGGCACTGAACACGGAAAGCAGGACACCGCCCATAGTGAACGACACCAGTGCTCCGTTGCCGATGTGCAACGTGCCCAGCAGGCCGCTGAGGAAGTTACGCTCGGGGAAGTCGAGGATGGGAGTACCGCCGAACGACTCGCGCAGCGGGGTAGTCAGCAGGCAAATCAGGATGAAGAGCACCCAGATGGGCAACAGGTAGTTGATGCGGTCGCGAGCCAGCAGGTAGGTGACGGCACACACCAGGTACGTCCAGCCGATGGCTCCCAGGATGCCCCCGGAGAAGCCGAAGACACCCCCCTGCGGGTTACGGAAGGTGAACGCCAGGAAGAGCAGCGCCAGTACGCCGACAATCTTGCACGCAAGGAAGATGTTCTTCTGCGTCTTGGATGCCGTACGCGGGTACTGGTTCCATACACCGAGGAATCCTACCGCCATAATAAACCAATAGACACCGATAGGATAGCACACCTCAGGAGAGAGGCGGTACTCCGAGTTGGTAATGAACGCACCCATCACCAGCAAGGCGAATGTGCGCGAAAGGATATGCCCCAGGGTAGATTCCGCCGAATAGCCTTTGGAATATCTGCCTTCGATGGCATAAGGGATGGACATACCCACGGCAAAGAGGAAGCCGGGAAAGACGATATCCGCCAGTCCCATGAAGTCCTCGCCGAAGGTGGCATGCTCCAACCAGTGGGGTACATCGTGCACTTTCCAGAAATCGTTGACAAAGATCATGGTAAACATGGTCAGTGCCCGTAGCATATCTATCGCCAGGTTACGGCGCGAATAAATTGTTTTATCACTCATTATAGTTTCTCCTCTCTTTTAGAATTCGGAAATCAACATTAACCAGCGCGCAGCCGACGAGCCCCATACTTCCTTATAGGTAGCCGTGTTGAATTGCGGCCAGTAGGGAGCGTCTTCATTGAAATAAGACTGCATACCTACGGGTATCTCGCCTACCGTCTCGCCCGGCAGAGCGGTGTAGAGCTGCGTATAGTTGCTCCCCTCTCCGTAGATCATGGACTGTCCGAAAGGATTCCGACCCACTACCCAGAAGAGTTGTTCTTCGGCAATGTCCTTCAGCTGTTTGTCGTCCAGCACTCGGGCGCAGATGGCTGCTGCCTTGCCGGTGGACAGGTGCACGGCGATGTTTCCCTTGAATGAGAACCAAACGGGGAAGATGCGCAGGTAATGCTCCTTATCGAGACGGATGGCGTTCTCCAGTTGCTCTTTATAGTCCTTCTCGGCACCGCTGCGGATGCCTACCTGAACGGCGTAGAAGTTCACGGAATCCTTCACCTCGTCTTTGTGGTATATGCCGCTCGGCACCATTCCGTAGGGATGGACGTACTGCATGATGTTCTTCAGATAGTCGCCGTAGAGCTTCATGGAACGAATCCACTGGGGATATTCGGCATGCTGCGGTTGCGTTTCGCAAAGGGCGGCAAGCGCTTCCATATAGGCATAGTCGCGGGACTGGTGGGTATAATGTACGATGGACTTCTTTGCCAGGTCGCGGTAGAAGAAACCGCAGGTCTTGTTCTTGTCCTTCAGCGGCTCGGTGCGTTGGCACTGCAAGGTGTAGCGGATGGCTTTCACGGCTTCGTCGGCGTACTGCTGTTCGCCCGTCAGCTTGTAGAGCATGCTGGCAGCCCAGGAGATATTGGCGTGGTATTGGCTCTCGGATGCCATGGCGGCATGTCCCCCGCCCTTCTTTATCAGTTCGGCAAAGCCCAGTTCGTTGAAGCGCTTCATGGCATAGCCGAAGTCTTCTTTGGCAATCTTCTTCAGGTTACCTTTCAGGGCGGCATCCTTGTCTACCATCATAGAAGCGTAGGCTTCGATGCCTGCAAGCAGGAAGTTCTCCAACGCTCCGTTATGAACCAGCAGTTCGCGGCGGCCGGAATCATCATCGGTGCCTACCTTGCCGTCGGTCCACAGGTTGGTGCCCCAGGTCTGGGCACGGTAGCCATCGCCCAGGCGGGTTTTCATGACGTAGTCCATTCCCCACAGGGCCTCTTCCATGAGGCGGTTGTAGAGGTCTGTGCTGCCTTTCTCTTTGGCACGGGCTGCCATGGAGAGCAGGGAGTAGGCAATCTCGCCTGTCTGCAAAGTCTGCTGTGACATATCGGCAGCATCGTGCCAACCACCGTTGATGGGGATGATATGGCCGTTGTAGGTAGCATGCAGGTCGGTGTGGCAAGCGCCGTGCTTTCCGGGAACGGGGTAGCCACAACGCTCGCAGAAGAGGAAGTTGACCATGCGCCAGGCAGAGTCATCCCACACGTCCTTGTGGATATAGAAAGGCCAGGTAGTGACGTTGCCCACCTGGATGACGTATCTTCCTTGCGTCTTATAGTCGGAGAAGTCGATTGTCTCGAACTCTCCCAGCCCGGTCTTTTCTTTCCTGACGGGACCGGTAAAGACGATGGCCTGTGTATCGGCATCTTTCAGTTGGAACTGTCCGTTGTGCTTCTCTACATTGACGATGGCTGTCTTGGGGCTTTCCAGGCTATAGCCGGTAGTAGAGAAGATGATGCGGTTCTGGGCAGGCATCCAGCCTTTCACCGTTTCCGGGTTCTCCACCTTCTGAAGTTCTACGGCATCTACGTCGAAACGCAGTGAATCGCCCATAGTGCGTTCTTTGCCGAAGACTTCGATGGCGAATGAGATTTTGGTGACCTTGTCGCGTGCCAGACCGGACATCTCGACGAAGCATTCGTTCCATTGGTTATTCTTCAGATTGATTTCGTGGTAACCTTCACGTCCGTAGATGTCGGGCACTTTGATTTCGCCGTCATTCTCTACGTAGAGGTTGAGGTAGATGCTGCGGGCGCCTTCGCAGGTGGGATAGATGTAGAATTTCAGGCGGTTGTAGCCTTCCCAGTTGGCGCCGCCTACATCGTAGGAAGCCATGCAGGTGCCGCGTCCCAATCCCCAGCCGAGTATCTTGTCGGGATGGGTAGGCGCTTCGAGGCGCAGGCTGTGTGTGCCGGATTTGCTTCGCTCAGCAGTCTGGCTTATTTGACCGATGCCTTTGTGCGACCACTTGGAGAAGTCTTCCATATCGCACAGCATCACGTTTTCCAATACTTTCTTCGTCAGCCCGAAGGTTTCGTATGCTTTCGTTTCGTCAAGCGGCAGGGGGCTGTGTACGTAGCCTGTGCTGATGACGTCCGCTTTCAGTTGGGGGTCTACTTGGGCTTGGAGCATAATAGAGGGAGAAAGCAGGACAGTCAGCAAGCAAAGAGGTTTTATGAACTGTTTCATAAGATAAAAGATTAAAAGGGTGTATCAGGAAAGTCCTCTTTATATTCTGCAAATATAAAGCATATTCTTGATACGCCCTCGTGTTATGTTACTATAATTCAATTAAGTGTTTTTTCTTTTTCATATTAGCCTACACTGATGTAATTATCACTAATCAAATAATAAATGGCATGTACTATAATATCTCTAATTAAGACTATTAGAGATAACCGCCAATGATTATTTGCCCCTAATTATTCATAAGAACTTGGTAAGTGATTTGGCTTGCATACTCCTTTCTAATATGATAGGTTTCTCCATATATCGTTGTGACCTTAACCCCAAGTTCAAAAGTTACTGGACTACCCACAATAATAGTTGCAGTATCATCTTTATAACTAACAAGCACTCCTCCAAAAGTTCCCCAAGGACCATAACTAACAATCGGATGATTTCCAGCAACACGCACTATATGCCTGTCAACACCCAAATGCTTCACTTCTTCAGGAAAACCAATAAAATATCCTTCAAAGAAGGGTGGGTACAAATATTTAATAGCCCTTTTGTCTCCCTCACTGAAACCACTCCATGAATAGTCAGCAGTTCCGCCATTCATTACAGAATAGGGGTCTGAGTCAGAAGTTCCGTCAATACGATTAGCTTCAGATTCTTTTCTTGATTTCCAATTTGTATGTCTTAACCCAAAGCAATGTCCTAACTCATGAACCATATTATATATTTTTTGCAGCCTTGGAATTGTTTTGTTACTATCATAATCTAAATTTATCCTGATAGAGGAGCCTGGCCTCCCATTCATTGGCCAAGCAGCAGCTGCAATAACATAATCTGGTAAGGGATCGCTGGCATCACTACGGATAAGTATATCCGGATTAGCCGCTGTCGTATAAGTCATTTTAAGATTACTAAGAGGATTCCATAAATTGATAGCTTCCTGTATTTCATCCCGCCAGTTATCTACACCTGATGTAGGTATTGAACTATCAATCCCAACAGTAATTGATCTTTGCTTAGGATGTCCTATTAAACCTGTGGTATGATAAGCCTGCCTCGTTTGTGCTTGACTATAAGTTGAAAGGTTGCTTTTTTCAAACAACATATCGCCTTGGATAAGATATGCAGACTTCAGTTCGACTATGTCTAAAGTATCAAAACCGAGTGCTTGAATTATACGCATATCATCTCCTGTTGAGATGGATTGTTGCTCTTCAAACTTAACAGTCTCTAATTCATTATTACATGCACTTGTAAGTGCTAAAAGCATAGAATAGCATAATACCAATAAGCTATTCAAAACATATCTTGTATTCATAATAATAATATGTTATATTAAGAAATGCGGAATAAGGAGAAGTATGAGAATACTTCTCAGACTTCTCCTTATTTTATTCATCAAAGATTATTCTTTCCAGAATCTTTTATGGCCTAACGTATCAAACGATGTAGTTTAAATGTTAGGTTTATCGATGTCCCAGAATACACGAGTTGCTCCATTATCCGGTCCACCCAACTTCTTCACGGCATCATCATAACCTGTCAGGTTGTTATCTTTCTCGGCAATAGTGAAAGGCAAACGGCGTACTCCAAGATTAGTGTCAATTACTCCCTGACTGTCATTCTTCATGATGGGGAATTGCTTCGGATAACCGGTGCGGCGATATTCAGCCCAGGCATTCATACCTTCGGGGAAAACAGCAATCCACTTCTGAGTAATAATTTTCTCCAAACGTTCCTCGTCACTGGTAGCATCTTCCCACTTCGGAGTAACGGTACTTACAGCCTTGCTGTTATACTGACTATCGAGTATATCTACGAAATCAGCCGGTTTCTTAGTACTTGACAAGTAGTCGCCCATTGCAGCGCCCCACTGTGCAAAAGAGACAGCAATACCTTGTTCATAGTAACTCTTGGCTGTTTCACCAACTTCCCATCCGCGCAAAGCAGCTTCGGCAAGCAAGAAATAGGTTTCGGCAGCAGTGGCAAGGATAGCCGGTACAGTACCACTTTCAAGATATAGAGAAGAAGCTTCTCCAACAGCTTCGTTGCTACGTCTATATTCAGGATGCTTGTCCAAATCGGGAATACCGGTACGAAGACCTACTATCTTGCCACTGCTGGCAGGTAACGCAAACTTTTCCAAACGGGTGTCACCCATACCACCAAGGATTGATGTAACATTGGCACTCAACAGAATGTCATGATATTGTCCAACAGCAGTCATCGCAAACAATGGATTAGTATATCCTTTTCCACTGATAGTGAAGTTATCGGCATTTTTCATAATAAGTCCCAACTCATCTTTAATCGCGGCTTCGGCTTCTTGTTTGGCAAGAGCAGCATCGTACTTCACAATACGCATGGCAAGACGCAGGCGAAGAGTGTTACACAATTGACCCCACTTTGCAAGATCACCACCATAGGCCAAGTCGAAATTAGCAAAAGAAGCTACACTCTTACCTTTTACAGCAGCCAGTTTCTGGGCGGCATCCTTCAACTCAGCAAAGAACTTCTTATAGGCATCCTCACCCGAGTCATAAGTACCACCGGTCTTTGAGTCTCCATATTTCGAATAGATAATGGGGCCATATTGGTCGCAAATGCGTGACATGGAAAGCACACGAATAATGGTGTTAATGGCATCGAAATGAGAATAAGTTTCTACATCTTCAGCACACTTATTCGTAATCTTACGTGATTCCACCATTATGTTTTTATAAGCATAATCCCAGCAATTGTCATTCCAACCGGCATTGAGTGAATAGTTCATATTATTGCCTCCTACTGCAAAGCCTGAGCCACTTGCCATATAGCCTGAGAAGATATCCGCATTGAGGTTCTGTATCAACTGATATTCCCAGTTTCCATTGGTTTCATTATAGTAGATCGACTTCATCATTGGAATAAAGTGCATGCCTACATAATTATTATCTTGTTTCAGTTCCTCATCAGTCACTCCCTTGGGATCGGTATTCAAATCATCAAATGCACCGGTGCAGGCCACAAGGCTGGAAGCAGCCAACATGATAACTCCTGCATATTTAAATAGAATCTTCATATTCGTAAATTATTTAATTAAAAGTTAACCTTCAAGTTCACACCAAATGAGCGATTGGTAGGCATACCAAATACATCCACACCTTGCAAGCGATTGCTGGTAGACATCATGCCATCCGGGTCGTAAGGAGCATTGTTCTTGAAGAAGAACAAGTTTCTTCCTATCAATGAGATCTGTAAGCCATTGATAAAGCCAGTCTTGGAAAGCAGGCTCTTTGGCAATGAGTAAGACAAAGATACTTCTCGAAGACGGATGTTGGTTGCGCTATAAACATAGTACTCGGTACAGCCTGAACGACCTCCCACATTTTTATAGAAGTTTTCAACGTCTTTAATCTGTTTACCTTCCAAAGATACAAAACCAGCCTTGCGGGCAGCGCCCGTTGCTGCGCTTACACCATAATTGTCAAGATCGGCTTCTGTCAATGAGACTACCTCGCCACCGAAACGTCCGTCAATCAAGAAGTAGAGAGAGAAGTCCTTGTAGGAAATCGTGTTGCTCCATCCAAGATTGAAGTCAGGAGTGGAATTGCCCAATTTGATGAAATCAGATTTATCAATGACCGGCATATCGTTTTCATCGTACTTAATTTTGCCATTATCATCGCGTACGAAAGAAGCTCCATAGATATCACCAAATGAGCCACCTACTTCCAAACGGCTGGCAATATTGTTACTCTCACCGCCATTGAACGTGAAGTACTTGCCCAAACCTTCAGCCAGTTCGATAGCTTTATTCTTATTGCGGGCAAAGTTCACACTGGTCTTCCAGCGGAAGTCATTCGTCAGCACCGGAGTGGCACCCAACACTACTTCAACACCTGTATTCTGTATATTACCTGCATTCACGTAATAAGTGGTAAACTCAGAACCTGACGGAGCTTCCAATTCGAAGAGCTGGTTCTTCGTATTTGTCTTATAGTAAGTAAAATCAAACTCCAAGCGGCTGTTGAAGAAGCGCCATTCGGTACCAACTTCTATGGAAGTAGTTTTTTCCGGTTTCAGGTCAGAGAAGGGCGCTGCACTATTGAAGCTTATACTTCCACTCTTAGTAACTGTATTGAGAGGATTACTGATGTAGAAGTCAAGGCCGTTACCTACCTGCGACCATGCACCGCGAATCTTACCCAGGTCAATCCATTCGGGCAACTTGAATGTTTCATTAAGAAGCCATGTCAAACCAATAGATGGATAGAAGAAACCTTTGTTCTTATACTTAGTAAAAGCCAAAGAAGATGTCCAGTCGTTACGGGCAGTTACATCCAGATAAATCATATCACGGAAACCAACCTGACCGGTGAAGAATACCGACTGACTTTGTCTATGTTTAGCCACATCGGTCAAAGAGCCACTATTCAAAGGCACATTCTTCATACTAAATACATTCGGTATAGAAAGCGTGCTGGGGAAAGAGTCGAAGCCTGTAGACTTGATGTTATAATCGTTTACACTACCACCGACGGATGCATTTACGCTAAAATTCTTGAATTGCTGCTGATAAGTGAAAAGAATATCGCCGTACGTAGTCAATGTTGTAGACTCATCTGCCATATAGCGGCCATTTGCACCGGCAAGTACGGAACTTGTTCCTGCATACATCTTCTGACTGGATCTATCGGCAACAAAGTCGGCACTTCCACGGGCGGCCAGTGAGAACAAATCATTGAACTGATACTTCACGCTCATATTGACAATAGTACGGTAGCGCTCATCCTGGTTGGGAGTTCTGCGCAGAAGCCAGTAAGGATTCTGCTCCATATCGTTCATACCACCTTCGTACCAGTTCTGCGTCATCATATTACGAACGGGATCTTTTACGGAATAGTTATTCTTGTAATAATCGAAAGAGTTTCCTCCCTCCACACCACCGCGCGGGAAGTGATACAAGCCAACCAACGGGTTCATATAGTAACCACCACTGACCGTACGGTTATTAGCCTTCTGATATACAGCATTGATGTTAGCGTCTACCGTCAGTTTCTTATTGAAGAAGTTGGCACTTTCACGGAAGTTGAAGTTATGCTTCACTAAGTTGTTACCTTCTACCACACCCTTACCATAAGTATTGGCATAAGAGAAGTAAGTCTGCATCATTTCAGAACCTGCACTCAATGCAAGGGAGTTGATGGTAGTAACACCTGTCTGGAAGAAATCATCCGTATAGTCGGGGCTACCATTGATTTTGCTTCCCCAACTGGAAGTCTTACCTGTATAACTATTCTGGAAATCCGGAATACCATAAGCAGCCTGGTCTATCGTAGTACTGCTATTAAAGGTTATGCTGGCACGTCCTACTTTACCTTTCTTGGTAGTAATAATAACTACACCATTGGCAGCGGAACTACCGTAAAGAGCTGCAGCAGCAGGACCTTTCAGGATATTCATACTTTCAATGTCATCGGGATTCAAGTTGGAGATACCGTCACCTTTATCCAAGTTACCGGCATCATTATTACCACCAATTGTGGTTGAAGTTGTTTCAGAGGTAGAAGAACCGAACGGCACACCGTCAATTACATACAACGGTTGGTTGCTTCCGCTTACCGAGCGGTTACCACGGATGATGACCTTAGAAGAACCACCCAAACCTGATGAACTCTTACTGATCTGCACACCTGCCGTCTTACCAGCCAGTGCATTCATCATGTTGGGATCTTTGGCACGTGTCAGTTCATCACCGTTTACTACCTGTGTGGAGTAAGTCAATGATTTTTCTTTCTTTGCAATACCCAATGCTGTTACGACTACTTCGTCCAGCACTTTTGCATCATTTTTTAATGTGACTTTTATGGTTCCCGGAGTGATGGGAACTTCTTGTGTAACCATACCTACGAAAGACACTACCAATGTCGTGGAACCTGCGGGTGCGTCTGTGATTGTGAAATTGCCGTCTAAATCTGTTACGGCTCCTGTTGAACTTCCTTTTACTAATACGGAAGCTCCGATGATAGGCTCATTGTCTTCTGCTGAAATAACAATACCTTTAATGGGGGAATTTTGGGCTGTTACCCAACCGATGGCTGCCAGCAGACAAACCATGGTTAGCATAATTTTCTTTTTCATAAGCTGTTTTTCAGAAAATATAAATATTAGATTAATTGTGTTAAGTTAATAAACGGATTGCTCGTGAATCTGTTTCCGATTGACGAGCTGGGGTCTACCGTCAACCTTATTCGTTTCTTTTGCTATGCTTCATAGGCTATTAGATATGTTATTGGTTAATACTTAAAATTATTGCTTTGTTTCTCTTTTCTACTGTTTCCCTTTTCGGGGCTTTCGTATATAAAACCGGGCAATGCGCAACTACCCTATCGAAAAAGAGAGATTTCTTTGCTAATAAAAGTTAATGAAGATATTCTTCAGACGGGAAAGATTATTTGTTGCCAGCTGAAACATTATTTGCTTTCGGCTGAAACATTACTTGCTTTCGGCTGGAACATTACTTGCTTTAGACCGGAACATTGCTTGCTTTCAGCAAGAACACTATTGCCTTACTTGCACAAGATGCCATCTTGTGTAGCATAAGATGCCATCTTGAGCAACATAAGATGCCATCTTGTGCATGATAACAAAGAATGAGCCGGACAACAGGAAAGAGTCTTTCTGTTGTCCGGCTCGTATGTTTCTGCCGAAGGGGATGGATGTATGTTATTCTTCGTACATCTTGTCTATCTGTTCCTTGTAGTTCTTCGCCACAACGGAGCGTTTCAGTTTCAGGGTATTCGTCAGTTCGCCGCGCTCCATGCTGAAGGGTTCCGTCAGCAGGGTGAAACGCTTCACCTGCTCGTAGTGGGCAAACTGCTGCTGAAGCGTGTCGATGCGGGCACGGAACAGGGCTTGTATCTTGGGGTGCTGCAAGAGTTCTTCCATTGAGTTGTACTCGATACCTTTCTCCCGCGCATAGTCTTTCACAAAGCCATAGACGGGGACGATGAGGGCGGAGACGAACTTACGCTCATCGGCAATGATGGCTATCTGGTCGATGTAGCGGTCGATGGCGAGTTTGGTTTCGAGCGCTTGGGGAGAGATGTACTTGCCGTTGGAAGTCTTGAACAAATCCTTGATGCGTTCGGTCAGGAAGAGATGTTCGCCTTTCAGGTAGCCGGCGTCTCCGGTATGGAACCAGCCGTCGGCGTCGATAGCGGCGGCGGTGGCTTCGGGTTTCTTGTAGTAGCCGGTGGTGATGGTCTTGCCACGGAGCAGGATCTCGTCGTTCTCGCCTATCTTTACTTCCACATCGGGCATCACAGAGCCTACGGAGCCTATCTCGTAGCCTTCGTTGAGGAAGCAGGAGACGGTGGCGGTAGATTCCGTCAGTCCGTAACCCACCACCATGTTGATGCCTACCGAGTGGACGAACTCGCAAATTTCATCGGGCACGGCAGCCCCTGCGGTGGGGAAGAAGTTACCGTTCTCAATGCCGACGGTTTTCTTCAGCAGGGCGTAGATGGTCTTTTCGTAGAACTTATATTTCAGATGGAGCAGCATAGGCGGGGTTTTGCCCACGCGCAGGTAGTCGATGTTGTGCGTACGGCCTACCTTGATGGCGTCCAGCATCATGGCTTTCCGCAGTCCGGTTTCCTGGGCTATCTTCTCTTGTACGCCGGCGTACACCTTCTCCCAGAAGCGGGGTACACTGCACATCATCGTGGGGCGTATCTCCTTGATGGTGGTCTGTATGTCGGCAGGGCGGAGATTGACGCAAACCTGCACGCCACGGTGAAGGCAGAGGTAGGTCCATGCTTTCTCGAAGACGTGGGTCAGGGGAAGGAAGTTCATGGAGACGTCCTGGTCGGTCATAAAGGGCAGGCGGATGTCGTGGATGCGCAGCGCTTCGCGATAGTTGAAGTGATGCAGCATGACACCTTTCGGTTCGCCGGTGGTACCGGAAGTATAGAGGATGTTACCGAGGTCATCGTCCGAAGCGTTGGCGGTGCGTTCTTCGACAATGGCAGCGTACTTCGGATCATTGCCCAGTTCCAGGAACTCATCGTAGTAGATGGATGTCATGTCACGCGGATCACGCACTACGGAGCGGTCGAAGATAATCAGCTGTTGCAGGGAGCGACAGAAGCCGAAGATGCTGAAGGCAGCGTCGTACTGGTATTGCTCGCCCACGAACATATAGCGTATCCGGGCATCGTCGATGATATATTGCGCCTGGGCCGCAGAGCTGGTGGCATACAGGGGTATGGTCACGGCACGGTTGGCAAAGGCTGCAAAGTCTGTAAAGAGGCATTCGGGTTTGTTCTGAGAGAAGAGGCCGATGTTCTCTTGCACCTCTATTCCGAGGGCTGCCATAGCACGGGCGGTGCGATGCACGGTCTGCGAGAATTCGTTCCAGGATATCGGTATCCACTTTTCGGTTTCATAATCCCTGTACTTCAGGGCTACTTTGTCTCCATACTTCTCTGCCTGACGGTGTATCAGGACAGACAAATGATGATAGGTCATATCTTTATGAATTGGTAAATATGCTGCAAAGGTAGTGGTTTCAAATGAAACTATCCCGATATCGGGACTTAAATCTTTAGGGGCACGGCTTTTAGATGTTTGTTCCACTGTACTTATTTATCAAGTGAGAGGCAACTTTTTTTTAGTTTTTTTGACAACCTATTGAATATATACCTATATTTGCACCCACATAAACCAATAAAAACTGAATTAGATGAAAAAGATTTTAGTAATGTTCGCATTACTGGCAGTAAGCTTTGCCGGTATCAATGCGCAAGAGAATGTCAGATGGGGTGCAACCCTGGGTATGAACTCCAGCAAATTTTCTGCTGATGGCTTCGACAGTAAAATAGGTTTCCACGCCGGAGTAAAGGCAGAAATGGGATTGCCTCAGATTGCCGAAGGGGTATACCTCGACATGGGTGCATTGCTGTCACTGAAAGGTGCAAAAGTAAACCTCGGTTCTGGCGACATCAAGTACACTCCTTACTATTTAGAAGTTCCCGTACATATGGGTTATAAGTATGCAGTAAACGAAAACTTCGCTGTTTTCGGCAATGCAGGTCCTTATATCGCTGTCGGCCTCTTCGGTAAGGCAAAAGCAGATGGAGTAGAAGTGGACAATACATCGGACAACGTCTTCGACGAAGATGGTGGCGGCATGAACCGTTTCGACTTCGGCTTGGGCTTGAAGTTCGGTGTCGAGTTCTGCCAGAAGTATCAAGTTTCCTTCGGTTATGACTGGGGCTTGATAGACAACGCCGACCATATAAGCAACAAGAACCGTAACCTGATGATTTCACTCAGTTGCTTCTTCTAAACCCTATATCTAAAAGATAGAAAGGACGTCAGTTTGGCGTCCTTTTTCATTTTTTATCCGTAAGTTTGCAGCAAGATTATTTATTTACCGAGTATGACTTACGATATACCCACCCTCGTATCCGAGGCAACCGGACTGCTCCAGTCCCTGATTGCCATCCCATCCCTGAGCCGCGACGAAGAAAAGGCGGCGGACTGTCTGCAAAACTACATCGAAATGCAAGGAATGACGACCGGGCGGAAAGGCAACAACGTGTGGTGCCTCAGCCCGATGTTCGACTTGAAGAAACCGACACTGCTGCTGAATTCGCACATCGACACGGTGAAACCCGTAAGCGGATGGCGGAAAGACCCGTTCACCCCAACGCTGGAAGAGAACGGGAAGTTGTACGGACTGGGCAGCAACGATGCCGGGGCAAGTGTGGTCAGCCTGTTGCAAGTCTTCCTGACGCTGTGCCGCACCACGCAGGCATATAATATGATATTCCTGGCATCATGCGAGGAAGAAGTATCGGGCAAGGGCGGAATAGAATGCGTGTTGCCGGAACTTCCACCGATACAGTTTGCCATCGTGGGAGAGCCCACGGAGATGCAGCCCGCCATTGCCGAGAAAGGTTTGATGGTGCTCGACGTGACTGCCGTCGGCAAATCGGGACATGCCGCGCGCAACGAAGGGAATAATGCTATATATAAGGTATTGGATGACATCGCCTGGTTCCGCGACTATCGCTTCGCCCGGGAATCGTCCCTGCTGGGCCCGGTAAAGATGAGCGTAACGATGGTGAATGCCGGCACACAGCACAACGTCATCCCCGACCGCTGTACCTTCGTAGTGGATATCCGCAGCAACGAATGCTACACCAACCAGGAACTCTTTGCCGAGATACAGAAACATATCCGTTGCGAAGCCCAGGCACGTTCCTTCCGCCTGAGTTCCTCGCACGTATCACCGGAGCACCCCATTGTACAGCGCGCCGTAGCGATGGGACGCGTACCCTTTGGCTCCCCCACCCTGTCCGACCAGGCACTGATGCCTTTCCCCTCGCTGAAAATGGGACCGGGCAAGAGCAGCCGCTCGCATACGGCGGACGAATTTATCTTTATCAGGGAGATAGAGGAAGCGATAGGGATGTATCTGGAGCTATTGGATAAGGTGGTAATGTGCTAATATGCCAATGTGCTAATTGGCACATTATCTATTCAGCCACGGTTCCGGATTCAACTTCTCCTTCTCCTTCCTCAACTGAAAGTGCAGTACGGTGCGACCGTTGTCGGCTCCGTCGGAGAAGATTTGTCCGATGGTCTGCTTGGTGGTGACATCATCGCCCTGCTTCACGGAAGCGGAAGAGAGGTTGCAGTAAACGGAGATGTAATTGCCGTGACGGATGAGGATGTTGAAGAGGCCGTTCAGCTTGAAGACGGCGGCAACCTTTCCGTCGAAGATGGCACGGGCTTGCGCTCCCGGTTTGCCCTGGATGTCGATACCCTTATTATCCAGCTTGACGTTGCGCAGGCCTTCTACCGTATATTCCCCGTAGTGGCTGGTGATGATATAGGCACCGGTGATAGGCATAGGCAGTTTGCCGCGATTACTGGCAAAGTTGCCGGAAAGTTCGCGGTCGGCCTTACTCATGGAATAGGCATCCAGCGGAGCGGCTTTAGGCTTGGCGGTGGTGGCGGTTTGTTTATTGCCAGTGCCCTGCTTGTTGGCAGCAGCAGCCTTTTCGTCCGCTTTCTTGCGGGCGGCGGCTTCACGGCGCGCTTCCTCGGCGGCACGTTTGCGGGCTTTCTCTATTTCTTCGGCTATCAGGCGGTCGATGCGGGCATTGAGCTGGTTCGCTTCGCGGCGTTTCTTGGCAAGTTCGTTCTGCAAACCGCGTTGTTTCTTTTGCAGGTTGGCAACGAGGGTCTTCTTTTCCTTCTCCTGGGCTTCGAGTTTCGCCTTTTCGTTTTCGCGCTCTTTCAGCAGGTTCTCTTTGGCGGCTTTCACTTGCTGGAGCTCCGCCTTCTTACGGTTCACCTGCTCCTGCTTCTTCAGCACTTCTTCGCCTTGCAAACGCTGGTAGGTGGCGTACTCGCGCACGTAGCGCATGCGGCGGTAGGTCTGTGCCAGGGTCGGGGCGGAGAAGATGAACATCAGCTTCTCTTCGATGGAGCGGTTCTTGTACAGGTATTGGACGGACGATTCGTACTTCTGCTTCTTGTCCTTCAGGTCGCGTTGCAGGCGGGTCAACTGGCGGTTCAGCGAGCCGAGCTCGCGCTCTATGGACTCCACATCGCTGTTGATGGCAAGGATGTAGCGCTTACGCTCTTCTATTTGCCCGGTCAGGGCGGCAAGGCCGTTCAGTTGGCTGCCTACGTCTTTCTTTGTAGTCTTGAGGAGTGTCTCGGACTCTGCAATCTGTTTCTGCAAAGTGCCGCGCTTGCTTTCCAGTTCCTTTATCAGCTTGTTGGACTGGGCGGAGAGGGGGAGAGCAAGACAGAGACAACCTGTCAGGATACAAAGGAAGCGTTTCATAAGCTCATCAACGTATTTAGGAGTTCTTCCAGGGCAACTTCTTTATATCTGGATGATAGCTGGGTGGGGGTAAGCGTGAACTTCTGGTCGGAGAAGTTGGATAGCTCTATCTTTCCTTTCTCCAGCGAGGGGATACCCACTTCTTTGCCTGTCAGCACCTTCTTGCCGTTGGGCTTAGAGGCTTCATAAAGCAACTTCTCCAGGTGGGCGAAGTCCGCCTTCTTGGGCAATACGTTCTTCAGTTCCTTGCGTGTGGCGCGGACGTAGCGCTTTCCCATGCGGTCCACCAGCAGGATGTCGTCCGGCGTTACTTCCAGGCGTGCCACCTCGGTACGGATAATCGGCATCAGGAAGGACATCTGCATACGTTCGCCGCTCAGCAGCTTCATAGTGCCGTTCACGGTGAGCACGGCATCCTTATGGGGAACGGTCAACTGTACTTTGGAAGACAGGTAACCGTCTTTCTTCAATGAGGAACCTGCCTGGCGCGAGGTATGGCAACCGGCAAGGCACACGGCCAGCATGAGCAATAAAGAGAAAAAGCGGAAGTTCTTTATCGCAGGCTTACTTAGTAGGTTTGGTTTCATCTGCTATGTATTTCTTTTTCTGTATTTTCTGTTTCAGTATATCGGAGCGGTTGCCCTTGTCCCAGGCTTGCTTCCAGAACTTCAGGGCGCCGTCCACGTCGCCCGTCATGTAGTAGATGTCGCCGCAATGCTCTACGATGACATTGCTCGCATCGTCCTCGTTCTTCATGGCGTCGTCTATGTAGAGGCGCGCTTCGGCATAGTTTCCTTTCTCGAACAATATCCAGGCGTAGGTGTCGAGGTAGGTGGAGTTTTTCGGTTCCGCCTTCACCGTGCGATAGCTCATCTCTTCCGCCTTGTCCAGGTCGCGACGCTCCAGGGAGAGATAATAGGCGTAGTTGTTCAGTACGCCGATGTTCGAGGGGTTATACACCAGTGCCGAGTCGTAGGCGGCATAGGCATCATCATGTTGGTTCTTGCTGTGGTAGGCATCGCCGATGATGGCGTAGAAGTCGGAAACCACCTCTTTCTTACTGTCGTCCTTGATATGCAGCAGGGCTTTCTGGCAGATGGCGAGGGCATCGTCCGTCCGCTCCGCCTGGTTGTAGGCGATGGCGAGGTAGAAGTAGAATTCCAGCATATCGGGATTGGCTTCGACACCGGCTTCGCAGAGGCGTATAATCTCTTCGTAGTTCTCCTTGCGTACAGCCTCACCCAGCAGCATCATGCGTGCTGCCGTATTGGTGGGGTCGATAACCAGAATCTGCCCCAGAACGGGCCAGGCTTCCTGGTTCATTCCTTTGGAAAGAAGATATTGGGCATAGAGCATCGGCAGTTGCGCATCGTCGGGGTCTTGCTCCATGATGCGGTTGAAGAGGGTGATGACGCGGGTACTGTCCCTGCCGTCCTGCTCGTTCTGCGCAATGAACTGGCGCATGACGCTCAGTCTGGTGTCCGAGGGCACTTTCCGGTTCAGGAGCAGGGTGTCCAACTGTTGCTCGTAGAGTTCCTTCTGCCCGGTTTCTTCATAGTAAGAAGCAAGCGAGTACATCGCCATGGCATTGTCCGGTTCTTCCGCCAGTACTTTCTTATAAATTTCGTAGGCTTCGTCCTTCTTCCCGTTCTGCATATAGACGTCTCCCAGGACTATCTGGTAGCGCGTGTCCATAGGGTATTCAGCAACCAGGCTCTCTATCTCGCGGAAAGCGCTCTTGTCATCTTTCTTTTGCAGGTAGATGCGGAACTTCTCCATGCTCAGCTGTTCGTTCTTGCCCATCCGCTCTTCGAGCTTGTTCAGGATGCCGATCACTTTGTCGTACTCGCCCTGGTGGTTGTAGATTTCTAGCAGGTTGTACAGCGGGTCCATCTTGTCGGGGAAACGGGTGGTCATGCCTTCCAGCAGCATGGCGGCTTTCTCCATTTCGTTCTGTTGCAGGTAGAGGTTGGCAAGTCCCTGGCTGTACCAGTAGTTGTCGGGGTCGTTCTCCACCGCTTTCTCCAGGGCAGCTTCGCCCAGGGGCACCTGCTTGAGGAACATATAATATTGCGACACTTCGTACAAGGCCGACGAAGCATTCGGGTTGATTGACAGGCAGTGCTGCAACAAGTCGAAAGCGGCGCCGTAGTCTTTCTGTACTTTCAGGCGGGCAGCTTCCAGGAAGAAGTAATCGTATCGGCGCTGCTGCTCGGGCGTCAGTTGCTCTTGCACCGAAAGGGTTGTTTTCGCCTTCTCCTTCTTTTTCTTCTTCTTTGCCACCGGCTCGGCGCCCATGGCTACGGAAGAGAACAGCAAGCAGTTCAACAGCAAGAATAATACTATATTAATTCTAAGTTTCATCACATTACCACATTATCACATTACCACCTTATCACCTTTAAACTCCCGTATGTCCGAATCCACCGGCACCGCGTACCGTTTCATCCAGCGCTTCCACTTCCTGCCAGGCGGCTTGTTCGTGACGTGCTATCACCATCTGGGCAATACGTTCTCCGTCTTCAATGACAAACGTTTCGGCAGACAGGTTGACGAGGATGATGCATATCTCGCCCCGGTAATCCGCATCAATCGTTCCGGGAGAGTTCAGCACGGTGATTCCCTTCTTGAGGGCGAGGCCGCTACGCGGACGTATCTGTGCTTCGAAGCCTGCCGGCAGGGCGATGAAGAGTCCCGTAGGCACGAGGCAGCGCTGCATCGGAGCTAATGAAATCGGTTCGTTGATATTGGCGCGGATGTCCATGCCTGCGGATAGTTCGGTGGCGTAAGCCGGAAGCGGATGCTTCGATTTATTGATAATCTGTACGTTCAACATCTTGTTTACATTCCTTTATTTACTATTTAAAGGGCGAAAATACAGCTTTTGAAGCAAAATAGTAATACATTTGCAGTTAAATAATAAGAAAGCTACTGATAAGCATGAATTGGAATACCCTTATATCTGCCAAACGCTTCGGGCTGGAAGAGTTCCACCGCGAACGTCACGAGAACCGTTCTGAGTTCCAGCGGGATTACGACCGCCTTGTCTTCTCCGCTCCCTTCCGCCGCTTGCAGAACAAGACGCAGGTTTTCCCCTTGCCGGGCAGCGTCTTCGTACACAACCGGCTGACGCATAGCCTGGAGGTATCATGCGTAGGGCGCTCGCTGGGCAACGATGTTTCCAAAGCCATCATCGCCCGCCATCCCGACTTGCAGAATTCCTTTCTGCCCGAAATAGGTTCCATCGTCTCTGCCGCCTGCCTGGCACACGACCTGGGCAATCCCCCCTTCGGGCACTCCGGCGAACGCGCCATCTCCACTTACTTTTCCGAAGGGAAAGGCATGGCACTGAAAGAACAGTTGACCGCCGTCCAATGGGAAGACCTGACGCACTTCGAAGGAAACGCCAATGCCTTCCGCCTTCTCACCCACCAGTTCGAAGGTAGGCGGAAAGGGGGCTTTGTGCTCACCTACTCCACCCTTGCCAGTATCGTAAAATATCCCTTTTCATCGAGTTTGGCAGGGAAGAAGTCCAAGTTCGGCTTCTTCACCACCGAGGAAGACAGCTTCCGCCAGATTGCCGAAGAGCTGGGCATGAAGAAGCTGAACGAATCTCCGCTGAAGTACGCCCGCCACCCGCTGGTATATCTTGTAGAAGCTGCCGACGACATCTGCTACCAGATGATGGACCTTGAAGACGCGCACAAACTGAAAATACTCACCACCCAGGAGACACAAGAACTGCTGCTCTCTTACTTCCCGGACGACCGGAAAGCGCATATGCTCGATACCCTGCACATCGTAAGCGACCTCAACGAACAGATTGCCTACCTGCGCTCCTGCGTGATAGGCCTTCTTATCCGGGAATGCACGCAAGCCTTCCTCGACAACGAAGAGCAGATATTGGAAGGAACGTTCGAAGGCAGCCTCATCCGGCACATCTCCGAACTGCCCGCCACCGCCTACAAGCGCTGTGCCGACCTTTCTTTCGAGAAGATATACCGCTCACGCGATGTACTGGACATCGAACTCGCCGGTTTCCGCATCATCAGTACTCTGCTCGAACTGATGATTGACGCCGTATGCTCCCCCGAAAAGGCGTACTCCCAACTGCTCATCAACCGCGTATCGAGCCAGTACAACATAAAAGCGCCTGCACTCTACGAAAGAATACAGGCGGTATTGGATTATATTTCGGGCATGACGGATGTCTATGCCCTCGATTTATACAGAAAGATTAATGGTAACAGCCTGCCGGCTGTATAAACGGCATGGACTTCATTTTATTAGTTAGTAACTCTTATAAACTACATTATTCGCTCCCGACGTCAACTTGCAAGCTTCCGGCTCGTTTGCTATGAACGATTCGATGTGGCGGATGCGCTTTTCTGCCAGAATCTCGTCTACGGCAATCAGGATGCCGGTTTCTTCTACATCGCCAAAGCCGTAGTT
This sequence comes from uncultured Bacteroides sp., assembly GCA_905203765.1. Taxonomy (GTDB): domain Bacteria; phylum Bacteroidota; class Bacteroidia; order Bacteroidales; family Bacteroidaceae; genus Bacteroides. Next base: position 8,648 of record CAJKXC010000028.1, on the reverse strand, counting down.
GATGGCAGTGCCGAACATACGCATTGTAGGACTGAGGCTCATATACGCATTCACCAGCGGGGGGATGTTGTAGCCCAGTTTGCGTATTTCGCAATTCAATATCTTATAGTCTTCCTTGAAGGTGTCTTTACAAAACAAAGCAGCCAGATCTTTCTCGTCAGACTCCAGAAGCAACGGTTTCATCGGAGTAATCAGATTATCCTTATCGGGGAAGTGTTTCTTCAGGAAGTAGAGTATCATGTCGCGGCCCTGGCGGTGATAACTGGGATACATGGTCACCTTGCCGAAGAAGTACTTCACGTTGGGCATCACTACCGTCAAAGCGCCCAGGCCGTCCCACAAATTATCGAGGGCAAAGAGACCTTTGCTGTCGGTACGCGTAGACTGATACTCCAGCGTGACGAACGAACGTCCCAGTTCGATGGTAGTGGGAAGATACTCTTTGAGGAACTCTTCAGAAAAATTGAACATATGAGCCGTAGCCAAGATAGGGACGTTGTGTTCATCAAACCGTACATCCGTACCCAAAATATAACGGTAACCACCCAAAATCTCTTCAGCTTCCGGATTCCACACAATCAGCTGCTTGTAGGGATTCTCCATTATATCATATTCGTCAATATCCATAGACAGACCGGTACCACCTCCGGCAGCACGGAATGCGATTTCACGCAGACGACCGATTTCCTTCATCGTGTTCGGTGAATCCTGAGCGGTAATGATATAAATCTGGTTATGGCTTCTGTTAGTCATACGCAAGCGTTTCTCCTCAGTCAATTCCGCTTTCAGTAATTCCTTGCTTATCGGTGCTATAATATCTTCCATATTATCTTCTTAGTAGTTCTTCTTTAATTAAAATACGGCTATTCTATAGTTTATATACAATGTCCTTCACGTATTGCGCCCATTGTGCCGGCGTCCTCGATTTATCGAATGTCTGCCAGGGAATGGGCTTTCCTATTGTGACGGTAAATGTTTTATGACGGTTCTTCAGCATCTCGTCCGCCAGATAAAGCATGGCGATATTGAACTTGATGCCCAGCGCCTTGCATACGTTGGCAAGATTGTAGAAGAAGTTCGAGTTGCGGCCTTCGAAGTGGATGGGAACGACATCGCGATGGACCTCAACACTCTTCACTATAAATGCCTTTTTCCAGTCCAGGTCGCGAATCACTCCGTTCTGCCTGCGCGAGCAAAGTCCGGCGGGGAACATAATCAGTTGGTCGTCCGAAGCAAACCCCGCCTCTACCATCCGCGGAAAGTCTTTGGCTTGCTTGCCGGTCTTGTTGATGGGAATGCATAGCGGAGCCAGTCCCCGCAGATTCATCAACAGGTCGTTGACCATATATTTCACCTTACCGTTATAGAAAGAACCCAGCACATAGCCCAGTGCCACTCCGTCCTGACCGCCCAACGGGTGGTTGGATACAAAAGTGTAAAGCCCTTCTTTGGGCAGATTCTCTTCGCCTTTCACCACAATGTTGGCATCGAGGAACTCCAGGCAAGCTTTCAGGAAATCAACGCCGACCTTGTCTCTGGACTCCGTCAGAAAGACGTTCAACTCCTCCTGGTGAACGATACGCTTCAGATAAGACACGACGAATTTAGGGATATACTTAGACTGCTTCGGAGCTTTCTCCCGAAGTATCTTGTCTATGTCAATCAAAAATAAAGAGTCGTCAGCCATTCTTCTTTTGATGAAATGAATGCGCAAAATTAACTCATCTTTTTAATTAATCGCAAATATTTGGCAGAAAACTACACCTAATATCTATCAAAAAACACCAAATATCTATCAATTGTTAGATTTTCCCCCAAAGTTTGTTTGGATTCCGTCCGTCGGCGAGGTAAAACATTCGTAAACTTGCAACACCAAATCAAACGAATAAGTAAATAAAAAACATAGCACATATGAACAGTATTACATTTAAAAAAGACCTGCTCGGAGTTCAAGACGATTTATTACGTTTTGCATACAAATTAACCTCCGACCGCGAAGAAGCCAACGACCTCTTGCAAGAGACCTCTCTCAAAGCTCTGGATAATGAAGAGAAATATACACCCGATACCAATTTCAAAGGCTGGATATATACCATCATGCGCAATATCTTCATCAATAACTACCGCAAAGTGGTACGCGACCAGACGTTTGTAGACCAAACGGAGAACCTCTACCACCTCAATCTGCCGCGCGACGTTGCCTCCGAAAGCACCGAGAGTGCTTATGACCTGAAAGAGATGCACCGCATTGTCAATGCCCTGCCGCGCGAATACAAGATTCCGTTCTCCATGCACGTTTCCGGTTTCAAATACCGTGAAATTGCCGAGAAGCTGGGATTGCCGCTGGGAACAGTGAAAAGCCGCATCTTCTTCACCCGTCAGAAGCTACAACAAGACTTGAGAGATTTTGTTTAGACAAACAGTGTCAATTAACATAGTGCATTTTTTTGAGTAGTGTCAGAAGAAAGAGGCAAATCGGAGTGATCCGGTTTGCCTCTTGTGTTAATATCCGCCGGAACGGGTAATAGGAATTCAGCCCTTAGTACCTGCCGTGCCTGAGGAAAGACATTCTCCCCCGCTTCAAAAGATATCTTGCCCGCAAGCAAAACTTGGAATAAAGCCTTTGTTTATAAGAATAAAGCCTTTATTCTTATAAATACAACCTTTATTCCTAAGAATAAAGGTTATATTCTAAGATTATCTTACGAGGAAAGCAAGTTTGCCCTTCGCCTTGAGGAAGTTTAAAAGGGGCAGCTCCAAGAACTTCTGCATATCGTTCCTATGCTATTCTTTCCGATACGCCCCATCAGGTAAGAATGCAAGTATTCTTTCGCCTATCCCCCACCAGCAAAGCATTATAAAAGTATCTTCATTATCAAATGAATAAGTAATAAACAGGGTGTTGAAAACTTATCTGTAAGATTTTAGTTAAAAGATTGTGGGGAATTGTGGGGAAATGTGTATTTTTACCGTCGCTTATTATAATAAGGTGAGAAATGATACAATTTTTAGGTAATATCGAGGCTAAGGCGGATGCAAAAGGAAGAGTTTTCATCCCGGCCACCTTCCGGAAACAGCTGCAAGCCGCTTCTGAAGAAAGACTCGTGTTGCGTAAGGACGTGTATCAGGATTGCCTGGTGCTCTACCCGGAAAGTGTATGGTTTGCCACTCAAAACCAACTTCGCTGCCGACTGAATAAATGGAACGCCAAACAACAAATGATTTTCCGCCAGTTCGTAAGTGACGCGGAAGTCATGACCCCTGACGGGAACGGACGCATCCTGCTCCCAAAACGTTACCTGCAAATGGCGGGTATACAAAGTGATGTCCGCTTCATTGGTGTGGACAACACAATAGAAATCTGGGCTAAGGAACGTGCCGACCAACCATTCATGAACCCCGACGAGTTCAGCGAGGCTCTTGAAGAACTGCTGGGAGACGAAAATATTTGTTGTGACGAAAATAAGCTATAAACAACAGATGATGAAAGAAGAAACAACATATCACATCCCCGTATTGCTGATGCCGAGCGTAGATGCAATGAACATCCGTCCGGACGGCACGTATGTAGACGTAACGTTTGGTGGAGGAGGACATTCGCGCGAGATACTGTCCCGCCTGGAAGACGGCGGCCGGCTGCTGAGCTTCGACCAGGACGAGGATGCGGAACGCAACATTGTGAACAACCCGCATTTTACATTCGTACGCAGCAACTTCCGCTACCTGCACAACTTCCTACGCTATCACGGCATCGAAAAAGTGGATGCCATACTTGCCGACCTCGGCGTATCTTCCCATCACTTTGATGACAGCGAACGGGGATTCTCCTTCCGCTTCGACGGGGCACTGGATATGCGTATGAACAAGCGTGCCGGCCTGACCGCTGCCGACATCGTGAATACCTACGAAGAAGAAAAGCTGGCCGATATTTTTTATCTGTACGGCGAGCTGAAGAACAGCCGGAAACTGGCATCTGTCATCGTTAAGGCACGGGCTACGCAGAGAATTGCCACCATCGGCGAATTTTTGGAAATCGTCAAGCCACTCTTCGGCCGCGAACGCGAGAAGAAAGAACTGGCAAAAGTATTCCAGGCATTGCGTATCGAAGTAAACCAGGAGATGGAAGCACTGAAAGAGATGCTGTATGCCGCAACGGAAACCCTGAAGCCGGGCGGACGGCTGGTAGTAATCACCTACCACTCGCTGGAAGACCGCATGGTGAAGAACATCATGAAGACCGGCAATGTGGAAGGTAAAGCAGAGAAAGACTTCTTCGGAAACGTACTGACCCCTTTCCGGTTGGTAAACAACAAGGTGATAGTGCCCGATGAAGCAGAGATAGAACGAAACCCGCGCTCGCGCAGCGCCAAACTGAGAATTGCAGAGAAAGTAGAGAAGGTGATAGAGTGATAAGGCGATAATGTGATAAAGGGGATGAATGAAATGGGAAACAACCAAGAAGGGAAGAAAACCGAAAAGGTAAAAAAGCGCACCTCACTGAAGAATATCATTGGTGGTGACATTCTGGCTACCGACTTCTTCCGTCGGCAGACCAAACTGCTTGTGCTTATTATGGTGCTCATACTGTTCTACATACACAACCGCTATGCCTGCCAGCAACAGATGATAGAGATAGACCGGTTGAAGAAAGAACTGATAGACATCAAGTACGACGCACTGACGCGCAGCTCGGAACTGATGGAACGGAGCCGCCAATCGCGCATTGAGGAGTACATATCCACCAAAGAGAGCGATTTGCAGACTTCCACCAACCCACCGTATCTGATAAAGAAATAAGATTGTTAATCGTTAAAGCATAGACTGAATTGGCCGTAAATAAGAAAAATATAATGACCCGCTACTCCTTCGTCGTCCTCGTCCTGGGACTCGTAGGGATAGCTATTGTTGTGAAAGGCGCCATAATTATGTTTGCCGAACGACAATACTGGAACGAGGTAGCCGACCGTTTCGTGAAAGAAAACGTGACGGTGAAGCCCAACCGCGGCAACATCCTTTCATCGGACGGCAAACTGATGGCAAGTTCGCTGCCCGAATATAAAATCTACATGGACTTCATGTCCGGCGAACGGGACGAAGCGCGCCGTAAGAAAGACCAGCAGCGCAAGGACTCCATCTGGAAAGAGAACTTCGACTCCATCTGCATCGGGCTTCATCAAATCTTCCCCGACATCAGCGTAGCTACCTTCAAGAGCCACTTGCGCAAAGGACGGGAAATGAAGAGCCGGAACTACAACATTCTGCCCAACCGCAACCGCCGCATCTCATACATTCAGTATAAAGAAGCGAAACGCCTGCCCGTATTCAACATGAACAAATACAAAGGCGGTTTCCACGAACAGATTTTCAACCAGCGCAAGAAGCCGTTCGGTTCACTTGCCGCCCAAACCCTGGGACGACTCTATGCCGACACCGCCATGGGAGCCCGCAACGGTATCGAACTTGCCTTCGACACCCTGCTGAAAGGACGTGACGGCATCACCCACCGCCAAAAGGTGATGAACAAGTATCTGAACATCGTAGACCTTCCGCCGGTGGACGGTTGCGACATCGTATCCACCCTCGACGTCGGTATGCAGGATATCTGCGAAAAGGCACTGGTGGACAAACTGAAAGAAATCAACGCCAACGTAGGCGTAGCCATCCTGATGGAAGTAGCCACGGGAGAAGTGAAAGCCATCGTCAACATGATGAAAGCCAGTGACGGCAACTATTACGAAATGAACAGCAACGGTATCAGCGATATGCTGGAACCGGGCTCCACCTTCAAAACCGCTTCTATCATGGTGGCACTGGAAGACGGAAAGATTACCCCCGACACCGAAGTGGATACAGGCAACGGTATCATGAACATGTACGGCAGCAAGATGAGAGACCACAACTGGCATCGCGGCGGCTACGGCAAGATCAACGTAACGCGCATCCTGGAAGTATCGTCCAACGTGGGCGTGTCCTACCTCATCGACAAGCATTACAAAAACGACCCGCAGAAGTATGTGGACGGATTGAAGCGCATGAGTATCGACCAACCCCTGCACCTGCAAATTCCCGGAGAAGGAAAGCCGAACATCAAAGGTCCCAAAGAACGTTACTTTGCCAAGACCACCTTGCCGTGGATGAGCATCGGTTACGAAACACAGGTGCCGCCCATGAACATACTGACCTTCTATAACGCCATTGCCAACAACGGAACAATGGTGCGCCCGAAATTTGTAAAAGCAGCCGTGAAGGACGGCGAAGTGGTGAAGGAATATCCTACGGAAGTCATCAACCCGAAGATCTGTTCGGACCGCACCCTGGAACAGATACGCGAGATATTGCGGAAAGTAGTATCCGAAGGATTGGCAAAGCCGGCGGGAAGCAAACAGTTCTCCGTATCGGGCAAGACGGGTACGGCACAAATCTCACAGGGAGCCGCCGGTTACAAATCGGGACGGGTGAACTATCTCGTGAGCTTCTGCGGCTACTTCCCTTCCGAAGCACCGAAGTATAGCTGCATCGTCTCCATACAGAAACCGGGGCTTCCGGCTTCGGGCGGTCTGATGGCAGGTAGCGTATTCGGAAAGATTGCAGAAAGAGTATATGCCAAAGACTTGCGTTTCGACATCCGCAATGCCATAGACAGTACCAGCAACGTCATTCCCCCCGTAAAAGGCGGAGAGATGAACGAAGCGCTTTATGTGCTGAAAGAACTGAATGTCCCCGTTCAGAAAGAATCCTCCGGCCAGAAGAAAAAGGAGTTATGGGGACACAGCCAGGCTACACCGGAAGCGGTGGTGCTGAAAGACCAGGAACTTGCATCGAGCACAGTGCCCAGCGTTGTAGGCATGGGTGCCAAGGATGCGGTTTATCTGTTGGAAAGCAGAGGTTTGAAAGTCAGACTGAACGGTGTGGGAAAAGTGAGAAGCCAATCCATACCGGGTGGCAACCGGATTGTGAAAGGACAAACCATAGCCTTGACGTTACACTAAAAAAGAACAAGAATATATACTATATATAATAAGGTATGAAACTTAGCGATTTGTTGAAAGCGATACAACCGGTCCAAGTTACCGGAAGTATAGACATGGAGATAGCGGGAGTGAACATAGATTCGCGTCTGGTAGAAGCGGGACATCTGTTCATGGCGATGCGCGGCACACAGACCGACGGACACGCCTATATCCCGGCAGCCATTGAAAAAGGAGCCGTTGCCGTGCTCTGCGAAGAAATGCCGGAAGAACCGGAAACCGGCATCACCTACATTGTGGTGAAGGACAGTGAAGATGCGGTAGGCAAGATAGCCACCACCTTCTACGGCGACCCTACCTCGAAGATGGAGTTGGTAGGTGTGACCGGAACCAACGGAAAAACAACCATCGCTACCTTATTATATAATACATTCCGCTACTTCGGTTACAAAGTAGGACTGATCTCCACCGTATGCAACTACATCGACGACCAGCCCGTACCCACCGAACATACCACTCCCGACCCTATCACGCTGAACCGGCTGTTGGGTGAGATGGCGGACTCCGGCTGCAAATACGCCTTTATGGAAGTCAGCTCCCACTCCATCGCCCAAAAGCGCATCAGCGGGTTGAAGTTTGCCGGCGGCATCTTCACCAACCTGACACGTGACCATTTGGACTATCACAAGACGGTGGAGAACTACCTCAAAGCCAAGAAGAAGTTCTTCGACGACATGCCCAAAAGCGCATTCAGCCTGACGAACCTGGACGACAAAAACGGGTTGGTGATGACTCAGAACACACGTTCCAAAGTCTATACTTACTCCCTGCGCAGCCTCAGCGACTTCAAGGGCAAGGTTTTGGAATCCCACTTCGAAGGTATGCTGCTCGACTTCAACAATCAGGAGTTGGCAGTGCACTTCATCGGGAAGTTCAATGCTTACAACCTGCTTGCCGTATTCGGTGCCGCCGTATTGCTGGGCAAGAAAGAGGAAGAGGTGCTTGTAGCCCTCAGTACCCTGCTTCCGGTAGCCGGACGCTTCGATGCCGTACGCTCTCCCAAGGGCTTCACCGCCATTGTGGATTATGCCCACACGCCGGATGCACTGGTCAATGTACTGAACGCCATTCATGGAGTACTCGAAGGAAAAGGCAAAGTGATCACCGTAGTAGGCGCAGGCGGCAACCGCGACAAGGGCAAGCGCCCCATTATGGCAAAGGAAGCTGCCAAAGCCAGCGACCGCGTCATCATCACGTCGGACAATCCCCGCTTTGAAGAGCCGCAAGACATCATCAACGATATGCTGGCAGGACTGGACAAAGACGATATGCAGAAAACAATCAGCATCACAGACCGCCGGGAAGCCATCAAGACCGCCTGTATGCTGGCACAACCGGGAGACGTTATCCTCGTTGCCGGCAAGGGACACGAAAACTATCAGGAGATTAAAGGGGTGAAACATCACTTTGACGATAAGGAGATACTAAAAGAAATAATGAACTAACTACCAACTACTAATTTTAAAAGTATGCTGTACTACTTATTCCAATGGTTAGACAAATATGACTTCCCCGGTGCGGGGATGTTCTCCTATACATCATTCCGTTCGTTGATGGCGATTATCCTGGCATTGCTCATTTCGAGTATCTGGGGAGATAAGTTCATCAATCTACTGAAAC
>CAJKXC010000027.1 GCA_905203765.1 uncultured Bacteroides sp. | reverse complement strand
GCATCACGATGATGTCGGCATAGTTGCTCACCATCTTGATGGTGTCTTTCAGCGTTTCGCCTTTGGAAGAGCTGGTGGCTTTGGGATCGGAAAAACCGATGACACGTGCTCCGAGGCGGTTGGCTGCTGTTTCAAAACTGAGGCGGGTACGGGTGGAAGGCTCGAAAAATAGGGTGGCTACTACTTTCCCGTCCAAGATGTGCCGGTTGGGATGTGCTTCAAACTCTTTGGCCATTTCGAGCATATAGAGGATTTTCTCCCGGCTATGTTCGGCAATGGTGACTAAACTTCTGTTTTCCATATCGTTGAATTCATTTTTACTTTTCGAGAGTGTAAAGTTACGGAAAATCTATGGGCTATGGAAATCTGAGGGGAACTTTTTGCAAGAAAAATAGCCGGTTTCTGAAACGCCACACTTCGTTGTCCGGAATGCCACACCTTAGCGAAACAAATGCCACACTTCACGGGCAATCAAGTGTGGCATTTCCACCACTGAAGTGTGGCATTCCGGACGATGAAGTGCGGCATTTGTTTCGCTAAGGTGTGGCATTTGCCGGACTGTGTTTTTTCTTTTTCTTCTCCTACTGCTTCTTTCTTTTCTTCTGTTGTTGATGATGTTGTTATTATATATAATAATATATAGGTGTGTTTTTTCTATCTATTTTCAGTTATACTGCTTGTAATTAATGGTTTATGATTTTAGAAACAACAAAAAATGCTCATTTTTTTGCAAAAAACACTCGAAAAACGCACAAAAAACACGCTTTTTTGATGAAAAAACACTCAAAAAATACGTTTTTTCTTCGAAAAATCGTTCAAAAAACGATCAAAAACGCTCGAAAACTCACTCTCAAAACATGCTTTTTTATGCAAAAATGAAGGAGAAAAATGCAACGCATCCAATATATTTATGTACCTTTGCCCTATTATTAAAATTTGATTTTTAGGAACCAAACATGATAAAGAAAGTCGTCAAAATCCTATGGATTTTAATCGCACTGATTGCGCTGGTGTGTGTCTTTATATTCTTCTCTATTGCGAAAGGCTGGATAGGCTATATGCCGCCGGTAGAAGACCTGGAAAACCCGAATTATAAGTTTGCCACAGAAGTGTTTTCTGATGACGGAAAAGTGCTCGGTACTTACTCTTATAGTAAGGAGAACCGTGTCTTTGTTGGCTACAACGATTTATCCCCCTATGTTATCAACGCTCTGATTGCTACGGAAGACGTGCGTTTTGCCGAACATTCGGGCATCGATGCCATCGCCTTGACCCGTGCGGTAGTAAAGCGCGGCGTTTTCATGCAGAAGAATGCCGGTGGCGGCAGCACCATTACCCAGCAGCTTTCCAAGCAGCTTTATTCGCCCAGTGCCGACAATATAATGGAACGTCTGTTCCAGAAGCCCATAGAGTGGGTGATTGCCGTGAAACTGGAACGCTACTATACCAAAGAGGAGATCCTCACGATGTACCTCAATAAATTCGATTTCCTGAACAATGCAGTGGGTATAAAGACAGCCGCTTTCACTTACTTCGGTTGCGAGCCCAAGGATTTGAAGATAGAAGAAGCAGCCACCTTGATAGGTATGTGCAAGAATCCGTCGCTCTACAATCCGGTACGCTTTAACGAGCGTTCCCGCGGACGCCGCAATGTGGTGCTGGACCAGATGCGCAAAGCCGGATACATCACGGAAGCGGAATGCGACTCCCTGCAAGCACTGCCACTGAAACTGATTTACAACCGCGTAGACCATAAAGAAGGATTGGCGACCTACTTCCGCGAATACCTGCGCGGCGTGCTCACCGCCAAGAAGCCCGACAAGGCGGATTACCGCGGCTGGCAAATGCAGAAATACTACGAAGACTCGCTCGACTGGGAGAATAACCCGCTGTTTGGCTGGTGCGAAAAGAACACCAAGAAGGACGGTACCAAATACAACCTGTACACCGACGGATTGAAAATCTATACCACCATAGACTCGCGCATGCAGAAGTATGCCGAAGAGGCGGTGACCGAACATCTGAAAGAACTGCAAGGTTACTTCTTCAAGGAAAAGAAGGGCGCCAAGAAAGCCCCGTATACTTTCCGGTTGACACAGGAACAGGTGGACGAGATTCTGGGACGTGCCATGAGATTGTCCGACCGTTACCGCATCATGAAAAAGAACGGCGCGTCCGAAGCCGAGATAAAGAAGGCTTTTGATACGCCGGAAGAAATGTCCGTATTCAGTTGGGAAGGGGAAAAGGACACCATCATGACTCCGATGGATTCCATCCGCTATTATAAATTCTTCCTGCGTGCAGGCTTCATGTCCATGGATCCGCACAACGGCTATGTGAAGGCTTATGTAGGCGGACCGAACTATCATTATTTCCAGTATGACATGGCAATGGTAGGACGCCGCCAGATCGGTTCTACCATGAAACCCTTCGTCTACTCGTTGGCAATGGAGAACGGAATCTCGCCCTGCGACCAGATACGCCATGTAGAATATCACGGGTTTGATGAAAACGGCACACCCTGGTCACCCCGTAATGCCAATAACAAGCGCTATGGAGAAATGGTGACTGTGAAGTGGGGACTGGCTAACTCGGACAACTGGATTACAGGTCATCTGATGGGCAAACTCAATCCTTATAATCTGAAACGCCTGATTCATACGTTCGGTGTCCGCAATCGTGAAATCGTACCTTCCATCGCACTTTGTTTGGGACCTTGCGAGATATCGGTCGGCGAAATGGTAAGCGCCTATACCGCATTTGCCAATAAGGGACTCAGGGTTTCTCCGCTGTTTGTGACGCGCATCGAAGACAACGACGGCAATGTGCTGGCAACCTTCTCGCCGGAAATGCAGGAAGTCATCAGTGTGTCCAGCGCCTATAAGATGCTGGTTATGCTGCGTGCCGTTATCAATGAAGGTACCGGCGGACGTGTACGTCGCCTGGGTGTGAAAGCCGATATGGGCGGTAAGACCGGAACTACGAATTATAATGCCGATGGCTGGTTTATGGGCTTCACCCCGTCGCTGGTATCCGGCTGCTGGGTAGGTGGCGAGGATCGCGACATCCACTTCGATACAATGCTGCATGGACAAGGTGCTTCTATGGCATTGCCTATTTGGGCGAAATATATGGTGAAAGTGTTTGGTGACAAGACTTTGGGATATGATGAGAATGAAACCTTCCAGTTGCCCGACGGCTACGATCCGTGTAGTGATGACCTCGAAGGAGATACTCGTTCCGAAGAACCGATAGAAGGATTGGACGAACTGTTTAACTAAGGGAATGATTTATACAATCAGTATCGGCAGTAACGAACGTCGAAAAGACAATCTGGCATTGGCTCGCAGACGCTTGTCCGAGCTTTTTCCCGGAATATGTTTCTCGAAGGAAGAGGAGACAAAACCTCTGTTCTTTCACCGCCCGAACCTGTTCTCCAATCAGGTGGCGCGTTTTGCTTCCGATGACCAGGCAGGAGAAATAACTTCCCGGCTGAAAGCTATCGAACGGGAAGCCGGAAGAACGCCGGAAGAGAAGAAGCAGGAGATTGTCCGGCTGGATATTGATTTGCTGTCCTGCGATGCCGTCGTTTATAAACCGGAAGATTTGAAGCGCGATTATATTCTTCGCGGTTTGAAAGAACTGGAACAGCAACCGTAATTGAAATTAGTAAATTGTAATTATAGAAATGAAATTCTTAGGAATCATACCCGCCCGTTACGCATCTACGCGTTTTCCTGCCAAACCATTGGCTATGCTGGGCGGAAAGACTGTGATACAACGGGTGTACGAACAAGTGGCAGGCGTCCTGGACGATGCCTATGTAGCCACGGACGACGAACGCATTGAAGCTGCGGTAAAGGCATTCGGGGGTAAAGTCGTGATGACTTCGGTAAACCACAAAAGCGGTACCGACCGCTGCTACGAGGCGTGTACCAAAATTGGCGGACAGTTCGATGTCGTCGTGAACATCCAGGGAGACGAACCATTTATCCAACCCTCACAACTGCAAACCGTCAAGGCTTGTTTTGACGATCCCACTACCCAAATAGCCACTTTGGTGAAGCCCTTCACCGCCGACAATGGTTTTGAAGCATTGGAGAATGTAAATTCCCCGAAAGTGGTTCTGAACAAGAATATGAACGCACTTTACTTCAGCCGTTCCATTATTCCTTATCAGCGCAATGCGGAGAAAGCGGACTGGTTGGAGAATCATACCTATTATAAACATATCGGCCTGTATGCCTATCGCGTAGAAGTGCTGAAAGAAATAACGGCTCTTCCTCAGTCTTCCCTGGAGTTGGCAGAATCGTTGGAGCAGTTGCGCTGGCTGGAAAACGGATATACCATCAAGGCAGGTATCACCGAAGTGGAAACCATCGGCATTGACACACCACAGGATTTGGAACGGGCGGAAGCATTTTTAAAAGGTATGTAACTAAAAGGTGTGTAACCGCAAGACCTATGTTAAACCGAAATAATCAACCTGAAATACTGGAACCGGAGCAGCTTGCCATACAGAAGCCCGAACGTATCGTAATGCCCAATGGAGTTCCGGTGAATGTGCTTAATGCCGGTGAAAGCGAAGTGATACGCATCGACCTCTTGATGGAAGGCGGACGCTGGCAACAGACACAACCGCTGCAAGCGCTGTTCACCAACCGGATGCTGCGTGAAGGAACCCTGCGCTATACGGCAGCCGAGATAGCAGAGAAGTTGGATTATTACGGTTCGTGGCTGGAACTGTCCAGCGCATCGGAGTATGCATATACCACCCTTTATTCCTTGAATAAATATCTGCCCCAAACACTGGATGTGCTGGAGTCCATTATCAAGGAACCCGTGTTCCCGGAAAAGGAGTTAGGTGTCATTATCGAAAACAATATCCAGCAATTTCAGGTCAATTCTTCCAAAGTCGATTTCCTGGCACATCGCGGATTGGTAAAATCGCTCTATGGCGAGGAGCATCCTTGCGGACGGTTGGTACAGGAAGAAGATTACCATCGCGTCAATCCCTCTGTGCTGCGTGAGTTCTACCAGCGCCACTACCATTCCAATAATTGCAGTATCTATCTTTCGGGTAAGGTGAGCGACAGTTGTCTGCACCGGGTAGAAGCCCTGTTCGGAAGCGAACCGTTCGGCACCGATTTCCGCAAGCCGGAAAAGACTGCCTATACTCCCGTGTCCCGCCCCGAAAAGAGTATATTCATAGAACATCCCGATGCATTGCAGAGTGCAGTGCGCATGGGTATGCTTTCATTAGACCGCAACCATCCCGACTTCCTGAAAGTCCGTGTGCTGGTAACCCTCTTCGGTGGCTACTTCGGTAGCCGTCTGATGTCCAATATCCGCGAAGAGAAAGGATATACTTACGGCATTTCGGCAGGTATCATGTCCTATCCCGGACAGGGTGTGATGGCAGTCAGTGCGGAGACGGCCAACGAATTTGTAGAACCTCTGATCCGTGAAGTGTATCACGAAATAGACCGCCTTCAGAATGATCTGGTTTCTGCCGGTGAAATGTCTATGGTGAAGAACTATATGCTGGGAGAGATGTGCCGTAGCTATGAATCGGCATTCTCATCCGCAGATGCCTGGATTTTTGTGCAGACTTCCGGACTGAAAAATACGTACTTCGCAGAAGCATTGGAAGCGGTAAAGACCGTTACCCCGCAAGAAATCCGTGAGCTTGCCGGACGTTATTTATGCAAAGAGACATTAAAAGAAGTCGTGTCCGGCAAAAAAATGTCATAAAAAGTGTCACGTTCCACAGAGTATTAGCAGATAAATTGTATCTTTGTGCATAAGATGTTAAGCAGAGTGTAACAAATTGCATACAAGAAACGTCTTTTTATTTGAAATCGTAAACTATTAAAACCCAATGAAATATCTATATACTGCACTCATTCTGGCTTTTTTATGGCAAAGTGGAGCTACCGCTCAGGAAAAGAAAGGCGGCTTTTTTGACAAGGTAAAGAATACATTCTCCTCAGAAATCAAAATCGGTACTCATACTTTTAAGGACGGAGCCGTATATACCGGCGAAATGAAAGGACGCAAACCGAACGGAAAAGGCAAGACCGTCTTTAAGAATGGAGACATCTATGAGGGTGAATACATAAAAGGCAAGCGTGAAGGATACGGTACTTATACGTTCACCGACGGTGAAAAGTATGAGGGACAGTGGTTCCAGGACCAGCAGCATGGCAAGGGTATCTATTATTTCATGAACAACAACCGCTACGACGGTATGTGGTTTCAGGACTTCCAGCAGGGCAAAGGTACAATGTACTATTATAACGGCGACACCTACGAAGGCGATTGGGTGAACGACAAGCGCGAAGGGCAAGGCACTTATACCTGGAAAAACGGCTCTACCTATGTCGGTTCATGGAAGAACGACAAGAAAGACGGCGAAGGCGTATTGACCTGGAATGACGGTTCCAAGTACGACGGACAATGGAAAAACGATGTCCGCGACGGAAAGGGAACTTTTGAGTATGCCAACGGCGACAAATATGTAGGCGACTGGGTAGATGACGTGCAACATGGCAAAGGCATTTACTTCTTCCATACCGGCGACCGTTATGAAGGCTCTTATGTACAAGGCGAACGCACCGGCCAGGGTATTTATTACCATGCCAGCGGCAACAAATATGTAGGCGGTTTCAAAGACGGAAAGCAGGAAGGCCGTGGCACATTCACCTGGGCAAACGGTGCCGTCTACGAAGGCGACTGGAAAGATAACCAACGTGACGGGCACGGTACCTATAAATGGAACATTGGTGATTCTTACGAAGGCGAATGGAAAGACAATAAGTTCAACGGTCAAGGCATCTTGATTCTGACAGACGGAACCAAATACAAAGGTGGTTTTGTGAATGGCCTGGAAGAAGGCAATGGCGTTCAGGAAGACAAGAACGGCAATCGTTACGAAGGTTTCTTCAAGCAGGGCAAAAAGCATGGCCCCTTTGTGGAAACGGATAAGAACGGAAAGCTGATACGAAAAGGAACGTATAAGATGGGGAGACTGGAAGTGAATTAATTGAGAATTGAGAATTAAAAATTGAGAAATAGAAAGGCTGCGCGGTTCAAGTGAACATTGCGCAGCCTTTACTTTTTATTCTATTATTTTTTAATTTTCAATTTTCAATTCTCAATTTATATAATGTATTGTGAACTGATTGATTCATTATGCATCACTCTCCGGATTGTTTCGGCAAACATATCGGCAATGCTCAATTGTTTAACCTTAGCGCATTTCTTGGAGTAGGGGATGCTGTCTGTAAAGACCATTTCGGTCAGTGCCGACTCTTGTACGCGGAAAGAAGCAGGGTCGGACATCACACAGTGGCTGGCAATGGCGCGAACGGATTTTGCTCCGCCCTCTATCATGATATTGGCAGCTTTGGTAATGGTACCGGCTGTATCTACGATATCGTCTACCAACACAACGTTCTTATCTTTTACATCACCGATAATCTGCATGGTTGCCACCACATTGGCTTTCTCGCGGGTCTTGTTGCACAGCACCAGGGGCACACCGAGATACTTGGAGAATGTACTGGCACGCTTGGAACCACCGACGTCCGGAGTGGCGATAACCAAGTCTTTCAGCTTCAGAGATTCGATATAGGGAAGGAATACAGCTGATGCATACAAGTGATCTACCGGAATGTCGAAGAAACCTTGAATCTGGTCTGCGTGGAGATCCATCGTTATCAGACGGTCAATGCCTGCAACAGAAAGCAGGTCGGCCACCAGTTTGGCACCGATAGATACACGAGGCTTGTCTTTTCTGTCCTGACGTGCCCAACCGAAGTAAGGAATAACGGCTACAATGCTTTTAGCCGATGCTCTTTTTGCAGCATCAACCATCAGCAGAAGTTCCATCAAGTTGTCAGAATTAGGGAAGGTTGATTGAACCAGGAATACATGCGAGCCACGGATAGATTCCTCATAAGAGACTGCAAACTCACCATCTGCAAAATGGGTGATGTTCATCTTTCCCAGAGGGCAATCAAGGCTAGCGCAGATTTTCTCTGCAAGGTATCTCGAATTTGTTCCGGAGAATACCATAAAGGGTGCTTTTTCGCTCATTTGTGTAATAGATGTTACCTATTTGTTAATTTGCATGCAAAGGTATGAATTTCCAGTTACATAAGACAAGAGTTATTGTATAAAAATTATTTTTCTTTCTCGAATTTATTCGTAGCTTTGCTTTATGAAACGACTTCCTTTCATACTACTTGCAGGTTTGTTGTATCTTTCTACGGCAATGGTTTCGTGTGTAGGCACAGCCCCGATGAAGGAAGTGCGTCTTATTGACTCTCTCAACCAGGCAGCCTATACTTATCGTTACAAAAACCTCGATTCGTCTTGTCATGCTGCTTCGCGGGCTTATAATGAAGTGAGCCTGTATAAACAGGGCAAAGCGGAAGCGTGCAACAACCTGGGATTTTGTGCTTTTATGCGTATGGATTTTGAACGGGCGGAAAAATATCATCAGGAAGTTTACGACTTGACCAAAAACGAACTGGAACTCCTGATAGCCGATATCGGCCTGATGAAAATCTATCAGCGGACTGCTCTGAACAAGGAATTCTACGACTATCGCAACAGTGCCCTGCGGCGTATGAAGCGGATAGCCGAAGACAATAACCTTTTCGTAGACAAGCACGAACGCCTGCGTCTGAACTACGCGCGTTCGGAGTTCTATATCGTTTCTGCGGTTTATTACTATTATCTCCAACAGCGTCCGGAAGCGGTGGCATCCATCAACGAAGTACCCGAAAATGAAGAATTGCTGGCGGACACCAACCAACTGCTGTATTACCATTATATCAAAGGCTCGGCAGCGCTGTGCGAGGGTGAAACTCCGGACGAACAACGGTTGCGTGAATTCGATGAACTATATACCACCTGGCGTCTGGCGTCCCGGAAAGGCTATCTTTACTTTGAAGGAAATGGCGTACAAGGACTTGCCAATCTGATGGCGTCGCCGGATAATTATGAATTCTTCCAGGACCGCCGTTCGCATGCATTGACACGCTTTGGCGCCCCGATAGACTCTTTGCTGCCGATGCGGCTGGGGCAGATGGCTTTGCAGAAGTTCCGCCAGTACAACGATTTGTACCAGATAGCGGGAGCTTATGTCTCCATCGGCAAGTATCTGAATGCACACGGCAAGTATTCCGAGGCTTTGGACACACTGACGCTGGCCCTGGAATGCGTGAACGACCATCACCGCCGCTTTTACGATTGCCACGACAGCTTGGACTGGCTGAAGGCGTTCGACCGCCAAGATACGATTTGTGCCGAGAAGGCCTGGATGGAGCACAAACTGAAAACCGTACCGGAATGGATATCCCGCATCCGCGAGCAGTTGAGCGTGACTTATGCCGGGCTTGAAATGAAAGAGAAGTCTGACTATAACCGCAATATCTATCTGGATATTCTGGAAGACACCCGGCAAGACAAAGAACTGGAAAGCCGCTACCAGGCATTGGAGAAGGAGTCGAGGCAACTGAATGTTCTCTTGTCTCTGGTCATTGTGGGCTTCGTACTGGTCTTTCTGTTCTTCTGGTTCTTCAACAGGCGCTCTAAAGCCCGAAACAAGCAGCATCTCCAACGCCTGCAACTGATGCTGGATATCTGCCAGAAGATCACCGCTTCCATTCCTGCCGACGCACAGACGGAAGAGGAAATTGTCGATGCCATCCAGGCGGCAGTTTGCCCGGATTTGGAGAAACTGTTCGGAGCGAAAGATATACATATAGAAGAGGGGAAGTTAGTCTTTCCGCACAAGATGGGCAAAGACGACCAGGCCATTGTGCGCGTGATAGAACCTTATATCCGGTGGGCACTCGACAACGGAATGACGTCCATCTCCCTGGGCGACGAGCAGCGCAGGCTGGAAAAGCAGCGTTACATCTACGAGCAGCATATTGCGGGAAACAAGCGGCAGAACCTGATAAAGAAGGCTTGTATGTCCATCGTGAATGGCATTCATCCGTATATAGACCGCATCATCAACGAAGTGCACAAGCTCACCCAAAAAGGATTCCTGCAAGACGGACAAATCAAAAAAGAGAAGTACCAGTACATTGACGAACTAGTAACCACCATCAACGAATACAACGATATCCTTGCCCTGTGGATCAAGATGAAGCAAGGCACTCTGAGCCTGAATATCGAAGCCTTTGAACTGAACGAGCTTTTCGACCTGTTACGGAAGGGAAACCGCGCTTTCGAAATGAAACACCAGTGCCTGGAAGTGGAGCCTACGGAAGCCTGGGTAAAAGCCGACAAGGCGCTCACCCTGTTTATGATCAATACGCTGGCGGAGAATGCCCGTAAATATACTCCGCAAGGTGGCGTAGTGAAAGTGTATGCCCGCCAGGAAGAGAATTATGTGGAAATCTCGGTAGAGGATAACGGTTGCGGGCTTTCTGCCGAGGACGTGGCACGCATTGTCGGTGAGAAGGTTTACGACTCCAAAGCCATCGGCATGAACGACGCCCCCGATAAAGAAGAACTGAAAAAGAACAAGGGAAGCGGTTTCGGACTGATGAACTGCAAAGGTATCATCGAGAAATATCGCAAGACGAACGAATTATTCAAAATCTGCCTGTTCAATGTAGATAGCACATTGGGAAAGGGAAGCCGTTTCTATTTCCGCCTGCCTGTCGGCGTTCGCAAAGTGATGTCGGTATTGCTGATGGTGCTGGCATTGGGAATGTCGTCCTGTCGGAATGAGGTGGGGGCTGTGCCCGGGGAAACCGTACAGGACTCCCTCGCCCTGGCTGCGCAGGATGAGTATGAAATGCTGTTGGATCTTGCATCCGATTATGCCAACGAGGCGTATTATTGCAATGTGGACGGCGATTACGAAACGGCCTTGCAGTACGTAGACTCGGCAATGACTTGCCTGAACGACCACTACAAGCAATATGCACCTGCTCCGGAGCGCCTTATGACTATGACCGGAGATGGAGCGCCTGCCGAACTGGATTGGTGGAATCAGCTGTTCAACTCCGATTACCATGTGATACTGGACATCCGCAATGAGGCGGCGGTTTCATTCCTGGCACTGAAGCAATGGGATGACTATGCCTACAATAATGCGGCATACACCACCATGTATAAGCTGCTGGGCGAGGACCAGTCTTTGGAAGACTATTGCCGGCAGCTGGAACGTTCCACCAATAATAAGATGGTAGGTATTCTGCTGGCGGTTATCCTGTTGTTTATACTGTGGTTGGGGTATCACATCCTTATTTTCCGCAAACGCTTGGTCAACCGGTGGAATCTGGAACAAGTGCTCGAAATCAATGAAAAAGTGTTCACCGCTTCGCAGTTGCCCGTTTCCGAAACGGAAGAGATGTTGCAGCGCGAAGAGGACACGTTGAAAGAAATCCCGTTGCAGATTGTGAATGCCGCCTTCGATGCCGTAAACGAGCTGTTGAGCATCGACCGGCTGAGCATTGCCGTATATAATGAAGCTACCCATCAACTGGAATATACCTCTAATCCGGCAGAGGACGCGACCCCGGAAGAAGAAAGGCCGTATAAGTCCTTCATAGAGCATTGCTTTGAGCAACAAACCTATCTGACGGAAAGAAGAATGCAAGCACTGCCGCTTGTCGTAGATGCCGGAAGCGCCTGCCGCTGCATCGGCGTGCTGTGTCTGGAGCGTCGCGAGGGCACGGAGCAGGAGTCCGACCATCTGCTGCTCGAACTGATTGCCCGGTATGTGGCAATCGTCATCTTCAATGCGGTAGTGAAGTTGGCTACAAAGTACCGGGACATCGAAACCGCCCAGGACGAAGCCCGCCGTGCCTCGTGGGAAGACAGCCTGCTGCACGTGCAGAACATGGTATTGGATAATTGCCTTTCCACCATCAAGCACGAAACGATTTACTATCCCAACAAAATAAAGCTGCTGATCGGCAAACTGCGCTCCACCCAACTGACGGAAGTAGAGGAACGGGAAACCGTAGCCGCTATCAGTGAACTGATAGAGTATTATAAAGGTATCTTTACGATACTCAGTTCGTGTGCTTCGCGCCAGCTGGAAGAGGTTACTTTCCGCCGGACAACCATAGCCGTACCGGAATTGATGGCTGCTGCCGAAAAGTATTTCCGCAAGTCGAACAAGGGCGGCAAGCCGCAGATAGATTTCCATGTGGAGACTTGGGACGGCTGTATCGTTGGCGACCTGAACCAGTCACGTTTCCTTTTGGAGAATCTGATAGATGAAGCCCTTTCCGTTGCGCAGGACGGCGAACTCCGTCTGTCGGCACAAGAGGACGGTGAATTTGTACGCTTTTTATTTACAGATATGCGCAGGGAGAAAACCCGTGAAGAATTGAATCAGTTGTTCTATCCGAACCTGGCACGCATGACGGCAGGCGAGAAGGGCGAATTACGTGGTACGGAGTATCTGGTATGCAAGCAGATTATCCGCGACCACGACGAGTATGCCGGACGCCGCGGTTGCCGCATCAATGCCGAAAAGGGTAGAGAAGGCGGTTTCACTGTGTATTTCACACTACCGAAAAAATAGAATATGGAAGACAAGAAATTTAAAGTTATCATCGTTGAAGATGTAAAACTGGAACTGAAAGGCACGGAAGAGATATTCCGTCACGAAATTCCCAATGCAGAGGTCATAGGCACAGCCATGACCGAACAAGAGTTCTGGACACTGATAGAGGCGGGAGTACCCGACCTCGTCCTGCTCGACCTGGGTTTGGGCGGTTCCACCACAATCGGCGTAGATATCTGCCGGAATATCTTCAAACGTTATCCGGGTGTGCATGTGCTCATCTTCACGGGAGAAATCCTGAATGAGAAGTTATGGGTGGATGTACTGGAAGCCGGAGCGGACGGCATCATCCTGAAGACCGGCGAACTGCTCACCAAGACCGATGTACAGGCGGTGATGGACGGCAAGAAGCTGGTTTTCAACTATCCGATCCTGGAAAAGATTGTAGAGCGATTCAAGAAATCGGTATTGAACGATGCCAAACGTCAGGAAGCTATTATCAGCTATGACATCGACGAATACGACGAACGTTTCCTTCGTCACCTGGCATTGGGCTATACCAAGGAAATGATAGCCAACCTGAAGGGAATGCCTTTCGGGGTGAAATCGCTGGAAAAGCGTCAGAACGACCTGGTGGGACGTCTCTTTCCGCCCAGCGAACGGGTGGGAGTGAATGCCACGCGCCTGGCTGTGCGTGCGCTGGAACTTCGCATTCTCGATATAGATAATCTGGAACCGGACGACGAATAAACTACCGCTACCTATGAGGAATAAATGGCGCATGCCACATCCCGCAACGATGTTCTTCCTGCTGACGCTGGCAGTCATTCTCCTGTCATGGATATTCGATGTCTATGGCCTGAAGGTGCTGCAACCGCAGACGGGAGAGGAGATACGTGTGCAGAGCCTGCTGAGCCCGGAAGGCATCCGCTGGCTGCTGCGCCATGTGGTAACCAACTTCACGGGATTCGCCCCGCTGGGCTTGGTCATTGTGGCGATGTTCGGCATCGGGGTGGCACAGCATTCGGGCTTCATAGATGCTTGCATCCGCAAGGGAGTCAGGCGGCAACGCGACCCGTGGCGCATTATTCTTTGGGTGATTATCTTAGGATTATTGTCCAATGTAGTAGGGGATGCAGGCTACATCATTCTGCTGCCCATTGCCGCTACGCTATTCCAGTCCGTAGGACTGCATCCGGTCGGTGGAATCATTGTGGCATACGTTTCCGTATCGTGCGGATATAGCGCCAATATCTTCTTCAGCACTTTGGACCCTATGCTCTCTGCCATGACACAAGAGGCTGCCGACAGGGCGAACATAGCTCCGGGACAGACAGGGCCGCTGTGCAACTATTATTTCCTTTTCGCTTCCGCTTTCCTGCTTGCGTTCATCATTTATTATATCACCCGCAGGAATCTGTTGCCACGCTTGGGCGAATACGAAGGCGAGATCCGGTTCAACGGATACAAGCAGTTGTCGCGCAAGGAGCGGAGAGCGATGGTTAGCGCGGTTATAGTGGGCTTGCTGTATGCCGCCATTATCTTATGGGCTACGTTCTCTTCGTGGGGAATATTGCGGAGTGTCAATGGCGGACTGATCCGATCTCCGTTTATCGTCGGCATTCTGTTCCTGCTTTCTCTCGGTATCGGACTGATGGGAATGGTGTACGGATTTGCTTCCGGCCGCTATCGTTCGGACGGGGATGTGATAGAGGGGCTTACCCAGCCGATGAAGCTGCTCGGCGTCTATTTTGTGATTGCTTTCTTCGCTTCGCAGATGTTTGCCTGCTTCGAATATTCGCATTTGGACAAGTGCATTGCCATCATGGGGGCGGATTTGCTTTCGTCCGTCCGTCTGGGCAGTTTGTGGATATTGATTCTGTTTATCCTGTTCACGGCGTTGGTCAATCTTATCATGGCATCCGCCACTGCCAAGTGGACGTTTATGTCCTTCATCTTCGTTCCCGTACTGGCAGGCATGGGCATTTCGCCGGACATGGCGCAATGTGCTTTCCGCATAGGCGATAGCGCCACGAATGCCATTACGCCCTTCATGTTCTACATGCCACTGGTGCTGACTTATATGCAGCAATACGACAAGCAGTCTACCTATGGCTCGCTGTTGAAGTACACTTGGAGATACTCCCTCGCCATTCTGCTGGCATGGACAGCATTGTTTGTGCTCTGGTACGTCAGCGGGCTGCCCTTAGGACTGTAGTTAATGTCAATGCTTGTCTGCTACGATAATCTCCGTATCATAGCCGATGAAAAGCCCGCTTTCAATAACTCCGGTAATTGATTTCAGCTTTTGTTCCAGGTCGAGGGCGATGTTTTCAAAACGCACATCAAGGATGAAATTGCCGTTTTCGGTGAACACAGGCCCGTCCTTTCCACCGGCCAGGCGCAAGGTTATCTCCGAGGCGCCCAGTCGGCGTAACTCGTTCTCTACAAGAGTCAGTGCGTCGGGAAAGACCTCTACCGGTATCGGGAAGTTGCTTCCCAGCTTCCCGACCATCTTGCTTTTATCGACAATGATGTAGCTCTTATTGCTGCTTTTAATCAGCAGTTTCTCCCTGAACATAGCTCCGCCGCGTCCTTTAATCAGATTGTGACGGGGATCCACCTCATCCGCTCCGTCAAATGTCCAGTCGGGATGTTTGTTCCATAGGGTAGTTTGCGGTATTCCAAGCTGTATGCACGTCATGGAGATTTCGGTGGAAGCCGGAATAATTTCTATATGCAGGGACTCGTTGCGGATGCGTTCGGCCAACGCCAATAAAGCCAGATAAACGGTGGAACCGGAACCGGCTCCGATGATATCGCCTTCTTTGGCCATTCCGGCAATATCGCGGGCTACAAGCTCCTTGCTTTCCCGGTTAATAATCGTGCCCGACCACTGCAAATGTCCGATTAACTGATTCTCCCATTTCATAGTCTCCGAATTTATTCATTATTATCTTCTTCGTCGTCAGTCAGATTGTTGAGCTCTATCTCAAGATCTACCAACTCCTTTTCCCATATCTTTCTGATCTGCTCGGGTGTATCCTTAGGAGCCTCTTTGATACGTTTTTGAGCTAATGAAACTTCATGTTCCAATTGTGAACGTCTACTCATACTTCTTTATTTTATTATTTATATTAAAACAAGTTTTTTGACGTAAATGTTTTGGAAGTACGTCGGTGCTTTTCTGCAAACAACAAATATTTCTGATACAAAAGTTTGCTATATTCGTAAAAAAGCGTACCTTTGCACCGCAATTAAGGATGGTTCCGTAGCTCAGCTGGATAGAGCAACGCCCTTCTAAGGCGTGGGTCTTGCGTTCGAATCGCAACGGAATCACAAAGCAAAGCCGCAAATATTTGATTATCAAATACGTGCGGCTTTCTTGTTTCTAAGATTGTACAATATTCGTACAATTGAAACGCATCGTCTGTTATGCCGGAACAGACGGTTTATTTTACCCGAACAGACCGTCCGTTTCGCCCGAATGTATGGTCTGTTTTACTTGAACAGACTATCTGTTCCGCTCTTCAATACACCTGCCTGCCTTGTTTACGTAAAGTAACACTTGTTACAGCTACACTAAAAACCTCAAAAAAAGTAAAAGGTTTTGCTTCTGTCTCCTATGTAAACTAACTTTGGGAATCAACTTTTAAATTAATTAAAGCATATGAAAAAATTAATCTTGTCCATTGCACTGTGTTGTGCAGCTATTAGTTTCCATGCGCAGAATGCTGACCCTGCCCAATTGGTCAACGACGGTAAAGCGGCTTTGGAAGCTAAGAACTATCAGGAAGCCTATGACAAATTCAGTACTTATCTGACACAAACCAACAATCAAGATTCTGTAATTGCGTATAACTGTGGTGTTTGTGCCGATAAGATTAAGAGGCCGGAAGAAGCCTTGAAGTATTTTGATATTGCCGTGCAGAAGAAGTACAACCTGGCTAATGCTTACATTGGCAAGGCAGGCGCTTTGAAGGATTTGAAGAAGAACGACGAGTACGTTGCTACTTTGAAAGAAGGTCTGGAAGCTGTTCCTGACAACAAAACCCTGACGAAGCTGTATGCCACTTACTACGTGAACCAGGGTATCATGGCACAAAAAGCAAAGAAAATCAATGATGCGGAAGAAGCCTTCAAACAAGCCATCGCTATCCAGCCGGATAACGTAAACGCCCTCAACAGCCTGGGTTCTTTGTACTACAGCCAGGGCGCCAACACTTTGAAGACCGATGCCGACAAGGCAAAGGGCGAATTCAAGGAAGCCAAAGAATATTTGGATAAGCTCATTCCATTGCTTTCCGCCGACAAACCGGCTCAGAAGAAGATGATGGACAACGCAAAAACAATGTTGAACTTCATTGATACTCAGCTTAAATAAGAAAGCCGAATAAGAATATAAAAAGAGAGAGGGGCAGATGTCTATTGATATCTGCCCCTCTCTTCTTTTATTGATTTACTTGGTCTTTCTCAGCACAACTGCCGTACGTGCAGGGATATAGAGTTTCAACCATTCTTTCTTCTCATTCTTGTACAGAGGATCGGGGATGGTAAGATGCTCGATAGTGTCGTCCGTAAGCCCGTTGCCACCGTATGCCGGATCATCCGTATTCAAGATCGCTTCGTAGGAACCTGCGGGAACCAGGAAGCCGTAGTCCGTAAACGAATGCTTGGGATTAAAGTTGAACACGAATACCAGGTCTTTGCGCATATATGCCAGTATCTGGTCGCCGTCGTTGTGCCAGATCTCCTGTACAGGAGTGGCCTGGAAGTCCTTTACGCTCTTTATCACTCCCAGCATGGCGGTGTCGAAGTCGCCCATATAGTGATATGACAGATTCTTGTTGTCTACCAAATCCCACTGGCGGCGGGCATACTTGCACGACCAGCCGTTTCCTTCGCGGGGGAAGTCTATCCATTCCGGGTGTCCGAATTCGTTGCCCATAAAGTTCAGGTAACCGCCGTTGATGGTAGTGGCCGTCAGCAGGCGTATCATCTTGTGAAGGGCGATGCCGCGGTGTACGGTGTAGTTCTCGTCTCCCTTCTGCATGTGCCAGTACATATCGGCGTCAATCAGGCGGAAGATGATGGTTTTATCGCCTACCAAAGCCTGGTCGTGGCTTTCGGCATAGGAGATGGTCTTTTCGTCTTTGCGGCGGTTGGTCACTTCCCAGAACATGCTGGACGGTTTCCAATCCTCGTCTATCTTTTCCTTGATGGTCTTGATCCAGTAATCGGGAATGTTCATTGCCATGCGGTAGTCGAATCCGTAGCCGCCGTCCTCGTATTTGGCTGCCAGTCCGGGCATGCCCGATACTTCTTCGGCAATGGTGATAGCCTTGGGGTTTACCTGATGGATGACGCGGTTGGCAAGTGTCAGGTAACAGATGGCGTTGTCATCCTGATGGCCGTTGAAGTAATCGCCGTAGTTGCAGAATGCCTCGCCCAGACCGTGACTGTAATACAGCATCGAAGTAACGCCGTCGAAGCGGAATCCGTCGAAGTGGTATTCTTCCATCCAATATTTGCAGTTGGACAGCAGGAAGTGGATTACTTCGTTCTTTCCATAGTCGAAGCAGAGCGAATCCCAAGCCGGGTGCTCGCGGCGTCCGCCGGGATAGAAGTACTGGTTGGGATCACCGGCAAAGTTGCCCAAACCCTCTACTTCGTTCTTCACTGCGTGGGAGTGAACGATGTCCATGATAACGGCAATGCCCATGCTGTGGGCGGTGTCTATCAGTTCTTTCAGTTCGTCCGGCGTACCGAAGCGGGAAGAGGCGGCAAAGAAACTGGATACGTGATATCCGAAGCTGCCGTAGTACGGATGCTCCTGGATAGCCATAATCTGTATGCAGTTATAACCTTCCTTGGCGATGCGCGGAAGAATCTTCTCCTGGAATTCGCGGTAGCTGCCCACCTTCTCTTCCTGTTGCGCCATGCCGATGTGGCATTCGTAAATCAGCAGCGGATCGGTAGCCGGCTTGAAGGTGCGTTTCTTCATCTTGTACGGCTTCTCCGGTGCCCATACCTGCGCACTGAATATCTTGGTCTGCTCGTCTTGTACTACGCGCGTGGCCCATGCCGGGATGCGTTCGCCCTGACCGCCTTCCCAGTGCACCATTAGCTTGTACAGGTCTCCGTGCTTCACGGCATCGGCAGGCAGTTTTATCTCCCAGTTGCCGTTTGCTATGCGTTTCAAACTGTATTTCTTTTCTTCTTTCCAATCATTGAAAGTGCCCACCAGAAAAATTTGGGTGGCATTGGGTGCCCATTCGCGAAATGTCCAACCGTCGTCAGTACGGTGCAAGCCGAAGTAAAGATAACCGGATGCAAAGTCCGCCAAAGTCAGTTTTCCTTTGTTGGTCAGTTCGGCTTCTTTCTCTAAGGCATGCTGATGACGTCCTTTGATGGCGTCGGCAAACGGCTCCAGCCATGGGTCGTTTTTAATCAAATTCAATGTTTCCATATAGGATGATTTTTGAGTAACTCAATATATTTATGCTTTCACTTTTACAATCACTTTTTTCACACCGTCGGGGCTGATGCCGGGTGCGTGTCCGTCTTGGGGGAAGAAGATGACGAACATTCCGGGTTTCACTGCTACGTAGCTTTCCGCCGGTTCTTCAAAGAATACGATGTCGTTCTCTGCGCAGTAGGGGGCATCGGCAGGAACGCAATCCGGGGTAGGGGTATATCCCATTATTTCGGTGCCTGAAAGCGGGAGTTGGATGTCGATATACGTCCTGTGGGCTTCCAGTCGGGCTTCTTCTTTTGTCTTGGGGGATGTCTGCTCTACGATAATCCGCAAATCATTGCCTTTCAGTTCTGTTTTGCCGATCTCCAAAGCATTGAGATTGTGCGATTTCAGGAAGTCTACGGCTTCGGCGAACAAAGGGTTCAGCGAAGTGTATTTCCCGATATTTTCAATCTTGTCTATAATCATAATTCAGATATTCTTTAGTTGGTCATAAGTCCGGGTAAATCATTCAAAGTCGTCTATCGTGTAGTTCACGAAGTCGGAAAAGCGTTTCATTTGCCTGAATATATCGTCCGTCCGGTCCAGGAAGTCGGGAGCGAGGAAGAAGTCGTCCGGCTGGTAGCAGGCAACGGTATATTCCTTGCATTGCAGGTACTTCAGATAGGGGTAATCTTTGGGGAATCCTTTGGGCGCTGTCTTCAAGAAGTTTTCTCCTACGACCGGGAAATATTGTTTGAAAGCCGGATCTTCTACAATGCCTCTGAATTCATCCATATTATCGTACACTGCCTGTCGCAGAGCTCTCAACAGCGGTGAGGGCGGGCAGTAGCTGCCCCCTGCCAGCAGGCAGTTGCCCGGTTGCAGGTGAACGTAGTAGCCGCAATGGTCTGATTTTTTCCCTTTGGCATTGATGTAGCCGCCAAAATGGTTTTTATAGGGAGTCTTGTCTTCGGAGAAGCGCGTATCCCGGTAAATGCGATATGTGCAGTCCTTCGCCTCTATCCCACGAATGCTCTCGTCGAACAGTGAAATGCGTGAAATAATGACTGTGAGCAGGCTCTCGAACTCGTTCCGGGCTGTTTCGTATTGGTCGCGGTGCGCATTGAACCATTCGCGGTTATTATTTGCGGACAGCTCTTTTAAAAATTGAAATATAACAGAAATATTCATATCACATTCTTTCCTTATTATCTGCCAAAATTACGATAATTTTTCTAACATACTACAAAGTAGGGGTAAAAAAAAGCATCGGCTCTGGTAAACCGATGCTCCTTACACATTTATCAATCAAACAGACGCTTCTGTTTTTTGATGCACTTACTTTCACAAGCGAGCACGTCTCTTTAATTAATCTTATATCTAATACTATGAAAAACACAACTATATAACGTAGGCATTCATCTTTTGTTCATGCATACATGGATAACTTTAGCAATTGTTATATCTTTGCAAGAAAATATGTAAAATATGGCTGAGTACAAATATGATGAAGAGAGCGTTAAAGAGCTGATAGAGTGGGCAAAAACCGCTTCTTTCCCTGCGGAGCTGGAATTGGGCGAATCCGAATATATCGAAGATGTGGAACGGTATGTAGAAGCCGGCTTATGCGATATAGATGCACATTATCCCGATAAATTCTATAATCCGGCGATAACGAGGCTGTATAGGCTGAGGGATAAGTTGAGGGAGTAATGTGCTAATGTGCTAATATGCCAATGTGCTAATGACCATGCGGATAGTAAGCGTATGATACCTTACATTGCGCAGCTCATTAGCACATTGGCATATTATCACATTATCACATTACAGCTTTATCTTCAGAATCTTCCCCCCATATCCTTCAACCGATATTTCGGTCGCTTTGTATGGAAGCAGGCTGATTTTCTCTTTTTTCCCGCTGAGCAGGTCGGTTGCCTCGTATTGATCCATCTGCGGTATTTGCAGGAAGTCGAAGGCATGGGACGGGATATTAATGGCCAGATCCGCAGAGATATGGTCGAAATTCACCACAATCAGCAGCAAATCCCTCTCGTACTGGCGCAGGAATGCATATTGCCGGTGTTCATTGAAGCGCCATCCGTTGATATTGGCGTACATCAGGTCGAAGAACGCACCTTGCGAAACAGCCTTCTCCTTATTGCAGAGCGTCAGTATCCGCTGATAAATGCCATACAGATACTTCTGGTCCTCGGTCAGCATCTTGCCGTCGAACTTGCCACCATTGCGCCAACGCCGGATGGAGTCCACGCTCCAATAATCGAAGATGGTGGTGCGTCCGTCCCTGCCGCTGAATCCTTCGCTGTCCATGCCCAATTCCCCGAACTCCTGACCGAAGTAGATCATCATCGGATTGGTATTCAGGCACGCCGATACGATCAGTGCCGGAATGGCCTTACGCGGATTGCTGGCGAAGAAATCGGAAGCGATGCGCTGTTCGTCGTGGTTCTCCAGGAAGTTCAGCATGCGCTTCTCTATGCCGCCCAGGTTCTGCCAGGAACGGGTGATGGCAGTCGCCGACTCGTAGCCGCACATCACGGCGCGCAGGGTATCGTAAAGCCCTACCTTGTCGTACAGGTAGTCGAACTTGCCGCGGAACAGATAATTCTTGTATTCGTTGGGATTATACACCTCGGCAATGAACAGTATCGAAGGATATTCCGCCTTCACCTGCGGCACCGCCCATTCCCAGAACTCCACCGGCACCATCTCCGCCATGTCGCAGCGGAAGCCGTCAATGTCCTTTCCTGCCCAGAACAGCAGGATGTCCAGCATCTTGTGCCAGGTATCGGGGATGGGGTCGAAGTGTCGGGTACCGCCGTTCTGATAATCCACGCCGTAGTTCAGCTTTACGGTTTCGTACCAGTCGGTGATGTTGGGGTAGGCGTCGAAGCGGTTGTTTCCGGTTGCCTTGGCGGGAAATTCTTTATAAGGTTCGGAAGCGGAGCCTTTCATGTCGAACTGTCCGCGCAGTTCCGACTGCGGGATGTAGTAGAAGTTATTGTACGGGCTGAAGGCATATTCGGCATTATCGTTTGCTCCCAGTTGCGAAGTCCCGTCGGGCAGGGAATCGGAGTGATACTGGCGTGCCACGTGGTTGGGCACAAAGTCTATGATCACTTTCAGCCCGCTGCGGTGCGTGCGCTGCACCAGGTTCTCAAACTCCCTCATGCGCTCCGGCACGTCTTTGGCCAGGTCGGGATCTACGTCGTAGTAATCGGTGATGGCGTAGGGAGAACCGGCTTTGCCCTTCACGATGGCGGGATGGTTGGGGCGGATGTTATAGCGGCGGTAATCGGTCTGCGTGGCGTGCTCTATGATGCCGGTGTACCAGATGTGCGTGGCGCCGAGTTTCCTGATCTCTCCCAGTGCTTTGGCGGTAAAGTCCGCCATCTTGCCACAGCCGTTTTCGGCGATGCTGCCGTTGTTGATGCAGTGGTTATTGTTGTTTCCGAACAGTCGGGTAAATACTTGATAAATAATCAATTTTTCTTCGTCATTCATTTTGTTTCCATATTTAGATGAACCGGGCGGTAACGGAGATTATCTCCCGATTTCCGTTGTTTCCTAACTTTTCCAGATGTTGCCTTGCTCTACCTGCAAGCGTTCTATGACTTCGTTGGCGGCGTTGTATCCCTGCATGAAGATCTCTTCCGCCTTCTCCAGCTCGGTGTTGCTGTAGCCGTCCAGGTTGTAGGGTTCTACCAGCAAGTCCGCCTTCTCCCGTTCGGGGAACGAGTTGGAGCGGAACATGAAGTTATAGGAGCGCAGGGCGATGCTGACGATATTCATTTTGTATTTCGTTGCCATCAGGGGGCTGACGTTCACTGCCACCACTTTCTCGCAGATGCGCCGGATGGTGGATACGGGCAGGTTCATCAGCAGGCCGCCGTCCACATAGTGGGTATCTTCTATTTTTACCGGGGCAAAGAGTACCGGCATACAGCACGAGGCTGCCACACGTTCGGCGATGTCTCCTTTATGGAAGTGTACCAGGCGTCCGTGATCCAGGTCGGTGGCGGTAATTATGAGGGGCATTTTCAGCTCTTCCATTCTTTTGGCTTTCAGGTTGCTTCTCAGGAAGTCGATGAATTCGCCCAGTTCGAACAGGCCGACTTTGGGAATCACTAATTTGGTAAGATCCTGAAACTTATGTCCTGCAAAGTAGTCCAGCACCTGGTGCGGCTCGTTGCCATCAGCATAAAATACTCCTGCAAGTGCTCCTGCGCTGACGCCGGCTATTATGCTGGGCTTGATATCGTGTTCCAGTAAGGCCTGCATCACTCCTAAATGGGCAAAGCCCTTGATGAATCCCCCGCTCAAAGCAAAACCTACCGGATATTTCTTGGTGAGCCTGTTGCTCGTAACTACATCCATGTTAAAAATACTCTATATTGTTCGGCACGAAATTAATGATTTTATTGTAGGGAGAAAGGAAAAAGAGGGAAAAATGTTCAAGAGGGGACAGAAAAAAGGAAAATGAGATGAAGAATGTTGAGGTAATGGCATTTTTAATTCTCCTCCTCCCGGGAGGTTGCTCTCCCCCGATAACGGGGGAGCCGGAGGGGGTGAGTACCCGAAGGGGGAGGTGGTAGGAAAAAAAGATTCCTTTGAGAGGGTTGTTTCCCTGCATTGTGTTCTCTACCACCCCGCCCGTTGGGCACCCCTCCCCCCAGGAGGAGGGGAATTGGAGATAATCAGCCTTAGAATCCGAAGCTATCCACTTCCACCTCTTCCTTCTTCTCTTCAGTAAAAGGAACAGCCTTCTGTTGCACTTCGTTTCCTTCGATATGTACCGCGCGGAAGGGGCGGGCAGGGCAGACGTACTCGCAACCGCCGCAGCCTACACAGATATCCGTATTCACATGGGGAATCGTCAATCCGTCCTTATAAGGCACCATTGCGATGGCTTGTGTCGGGCAGTGTTCGGAGCAGGCGCCGCAACTGGTTCCGTCGGTATATACGATACAGTTTTCTTCGTAGAATACCACCTTTCCCATCTGCGTCAGATGCTTCTGTTCCACCGTCAGCGGCTTGATGGCGCCGTTGGGACAGACATCGCCGCACACCGTACAGTCGAAGTTACAAAAACCCTTCTCAAAATACACCGTGGGCTGCATCATACCCCCCAGTCCATACTCCATGAATGCCGGTTTCAGCACGTGCGAAGGGCACTTACTTACACACAAATGGCACGATGTGCAGTGTGCCTGGAAGTGTTCCTGACTGATAGAGCCCGGCGGCGTTATCGGCGTCTGCCGCTTGTCGCTCTTCTTGCCCGAAGCGGTGGCAAGCGCGCTCTGGGCCTGCGCCATCACTTTGGGTGCGGCAGCCGCTGTGGTCAATCCGGCTATCAGGAAACGGCGTTTCGAGGTATCCGACGCTACGGACTCCTTTTCCTCTTTCCGCCCTTTCTTCAGCGCAGCCGACGGCAGCGAATATACCAGCGCACCTTCCTTGCAACTGCCCAGGCAGTCGAAGCAATCCACGCAACGCGTATAGTCTATCTTCTGGTTCTTGCTGTCTATGCACGACGCCTTGCACTTGGTACCGCATATCATGCAGTGCGTGCACTTGTTTTCGTCGATGCGTACTTTCAGCAGCGAGAAGCGGCTGACAAAGCCCAGCAGCGTGCCCACCGGACACATCGTATTGCACCACGTCCGCCCGTGTTTCCAGGCAAGGAAAACGATCACCGCGAACGTCACCAGTCCGATGACGAACGACGAGATACTGAGCAGCGAAGCATCCACCTGGTAGAACGTATAGTTCCCGAACCGGGAGAAGATGGATTCCAGCAGATTATTGCCCGCCATATACACCGGCTTGAATACATTGGTCACCATACGCCCGAAAGCGCTGTAAGGATCGAGCAGCCCCAGCACTACGGTGAAACCGCAGAGGAAGGCAATCGCCGTGACCGCCACCACCGCCCAGCGCAACACGTTCCTGGCAGGGGAGAAGCGGAAGCGTTTCTTCTTCTTAGCCGTCTTTTTTGAGATCCAGTTCACTACGTCCTGAAACACGCCCATCGGACAAATCACCGAGCAGTAGATACGTCCCAGCAACAGCGTCAGCACTATCAGCACAGCCAGTATCACCTGGCTGAGCGACATCAATGCCGGCACAAACTGCCAATGCGCCAACACATGGAAGCGGTTGGGCAATACCTCTGCAAAGTCCAGAAAGTAGAACGTTATCAGCCCGAAGAACAGGACTGATAACGTGATTCTTATTTTTTTCAACATGATACCTTTATCTGTGTTTAGATCTTGATACGTTTGATGTTCAGTTTATCCAGATCCATCGTACCCAGTTTCAGCGCCTGGCCGTTGGCAAGATGTCCCACGGTATCCAACGGCATGCTGCGCACCTGGTTGAAGAATTTGGCGGCGGCCGTATCCACAGCAACGATGTCCTGCGAAACGAACAGGCCCTTAGTCAGCACCACGTCCGAAGCCGAGCGACCCCGCGGGCCGTTGGTCTGCATGATGCGGTAGGCATCCACTACGTTCAGCACGGCTTTCTTCTGCAAGGTGCAGATGTCGGCGATGCACTGCTGCAAGTCGTTCTGATGGAAGAAACCGCGGTCCCACACAATGCCCATGTGATTCTTCATCGACATGGTGAGGTTGGCGCCGCCGTGGTTTTTCAGGATGGGCACGTTTATCCATACGTCGCAGTCCAGGATGGCTTCGTGCACTTTGGCGCTTTTCATCTTCTTGCCCTGGGGCAACTGTACGTTGCGGTAGTATGTTTCCAGATGGGCGGGCATCACTTTGGCGCCCGCAGCTTTGGCGGCGGCTTCGATGCCGCTGTTTTTGTAGCACTTCTGCCAGTCATCGCAGGTGTGGTCGAATACGGTCACTTCCTTGGCTCCGGCGGCAAAGCATTGCTTTATGATTTCGGTCACCAGCTTGGGGTTGGTGTTACCGGCCAGTTCGGGCACTTTGTCCCAGCCGATATTGGGTTTCACCACTACCTTCTGTCCCGGTTTCACGAAGTTCTTCATCCCGCCCAGTTCGGCAATGGCGCGGCGGAACATTGCGTCGGGTTCTCCACCCATTACCGCCACCATATCTACTTTATCACCGCCGGCATTGGTAAATGTCTGCGCCAGTACATCCATCGCTTTCGATTGCTGTACCGTCACAACAGCTCCGGCTACTGCCAATGTCTTTAAAAAGTCTCTTCTCTCCATAAAGATCGCTTTTCCTTTTAATTTTTCATTCTTAATTCTTCATTCTCATAGTATCCAGGGGAACTTGAAGCAAGTCTCGTCAAACAGCGCATAGTCGGCTGTGCCGTTCACGGCGAAGGTCTTGATCATTTTCGCTTCTTTCAGCAGTTCACGTGCCAGGCGGATGGTCGAGCCGGTCTTGATGCGGTCGTCCACCAGCAGGATGCTTTTCCCTTTGAAGTCAAAGTCAACCGGAGCCAACAGCTTGGGGGCATCGTATTTGGGATGCTGGTATTCATCCCGCAGGTTGATGCGCAGCAGATGCACTTCTTTTTGCAGGCGTTGGTTGATGATGCCTGCCGGAACGATTCCACCGTTCGCTATCGCCACGATGAGGTCAAATTCATCGTGGAACTCGATGGTGCGGAAGCGTTCCAACACTTCTTCCATTGTTTTAGCCATAGTGGTGCGCGCTGTTGTTAGAGTTTGGCGATGGCTTTCAGCAGGGCATAGCCGCCGAACCACTGAACCAGCATACCCGGAATGCCCATGCGGAAGTCCTGCACGGCCAGGTAGAAGTTGCCGTTCAAAGCCCAGTCAAAGGCGGTGCCGATGATCTGGTAGGAGAGCACTACGCCCAGCAGTGCCAGCAGAGATACGTTCTTGGCATAGCGTGCAGCCAGGGCGGCGGCACCTGCCAGCAATCCCGATTTGATCAGTATGATGGGTAATGCGGCAGCGGCAGGCATTGCAAAGAGCAACGAGTTGATGACCGGAGACAGCACAGCCGTCAGCAATCCTACACGGAAACCGAATTTATAGGCGGCTATCAGTGTGAAGAAATAAATGGGCAACAACGTCGGTCCGCCGGCAGGAACCAGGTGGCAGAGCTGGGGCAGGGCGATGTTTCCTACTACAAACAAGAGGGCAAACAAATACGTCTTTACGTTGCCGAAAGACAAGGAATAAAGTTTAGCTGATGTTTTCATTTATATACAATTAAGTGGTTAATGATGAATCTATCTTAAATTAGACTGTCGGGACGGCAAAAGGTTTAAATCTTCACTAATTCATAGTCCATCGTACCCAGTCCTATCTTCTCGGCGTGGCGCAGTCCCGCCAGCCAGTCGGTGTCGGGGTGCATCAGGTGGAATTTGTCCTTGCCGCACAGGTCGTCGTGCTCGTGCTTGGCGGCGAGGCAGTTGTTGCTGTGCAGCACCGGCGCTTGTGTCACCATATCCGCGCACGCCTTGTCCAGCGCCACGGGGTCGGCGGATGCCAGCATTCCCAGGTCGGGTATGATGGCGGCGTCGTTGTGGTTCCAGCAGTCGCACTCGGGCGATACGTTCATGATGAAGCTGATGTGGAAGTGGGGCTTGCCCTTTACCACGGCAAGGCTGTATTCCGCAATCTTGTAGTTCAGGCGTTCGGATGTGTCGTTATCGCCCATCACGGCGCCTTCGTACTGGCAGAGGGCGACGCATTGGCCGCAGCCCACGCACTTGTCGTAGTCTATCTCCGCCTTGCGTCCGGCACCCAGGTGCACGGCGTCGTGGGCGCAGTGTTTTACGCAGATGTTGCAGCCGATGCAGTTCTCCGTATCAATCTTGGGTTGCGAGGCGGAGTGCAGTTCCAGTTTCCCGCCCACGCTGGCGCAGCCCATTCCCAGGTTCTTCAGCGCACCGCCGAAGCCTGCCTGTTCGTGGCCCTTGAAGTGGTTCATGCTGATCACGACGTCGGCGTCGGCAATGGCGGCGCCTATCTTGGGGGCTGCGCAGTATTCCCCGTTCAGGGGTATCTCGCGGTAGTCCGTGCCTTTCAGACCGTCGCCTATGATGACCTGGCACTGTGCCGATATGGGGTTATATCCGTTCTCCATCGCGCTCTGCAAGTGGTCTACGGCATTGGAGCGCCGACCGGAGTACAGGGTGTTACAGTCCGTCAGGAAAGGTTTTGCACCGAGGCTGCGCAGCAGGTTTGCCATGCGTGCGGCATAGTTGGGGCGGAGATACGCCAGGTTTCCCGGCTCTCCGAAGTGGATTTTGATAGCGGTGAAGCTATCTTTAAGGGGGAGTTGCTCTATACCTGCCCGTTTCAGCAGGCGTTCCATCTTGTCCAGCAGGTTGGACGTGGGGGAAGTACGCAAGTCCGAGTAATAAACTTTAGCTTTTTCCATGATTTGAATGATAGTCGTTTGCAAAAATAGTAGATTTATTCAATATTCATAGGCATTTGGCTAAAAAAAGTAGGGAAATCCCTTCATTTTATTAGGGTTTAAAGAGGGTGCGTATCCATTATTCTGCATACCTTTGTCGCAAACAATAAAACTAACTGAGATGAAAGCAATCAGACAAACTATTATGGCACTGGTCATCGCTGCAAGTTGCGCCGGCTGTTCCAGTCTTTTCTACGATGCCAAGACAAGCGTGCTGCAACAGATCCACAAGGGGATGAGTAAGCAAGAAGTAACCGAACTGTTGGGTGAGCCCCAATATCGCCGTTTCGATTCGGAACTCGAGGAATGGGAGTATTATAAAAACCTGTCATCCAGCGGATATACCACCATTATCCTGACCTTTGAGGGGGATAAAGTCTATGCGCTCGATTCGTTCAGTGATCCCCGTCCGGCTGCTCCCCCGGTGGTTGTAACCTCGCCGGATATGTCTGTCAGCACTTCGGTCAGTTCTTCCCATTCCCACGGCAGAGGGATGCGTGCCGCCGACTTCCAGAAGTTATACAGCGACGTGAAGTCCCGTCCCTTCACGGACGACAAGCTCAAGATGATGCGCGAGGCTTCTGTCCACAACCGCCTCAGTTGCGGCCAGTGTGCCGCCCTGATGTCGCTCTTCACCTTCGACGACGACAGGATGAAGGCACTGAGAATATTTGCCCCCAACATCGTCGACCGCGAGAACTACGAAGAGATACTCGATGTGCTCACGTCTCTCTTTAAGAAGGATGATGCGAAGAAGTTGCTGAAGGTGGGGATGTACAAATAGATAAAGAAATAGCATAAAAGTGCCGCATATTTTAAAAATGTGCGGCACTTTTATGCTATTTCTCAGGTACAGGTTATTATCTCTCTACCCAGTTTTCGATAATAAGTTTGGATATACGTTCAAAGTGTTTTTCGTTGTCCGTTACTACCGTTAGTTTGTTAGCTTTTGCCGTACAAGCAATTAGCAAATCAAAATCATCAATAGGCTTGCCGGCTTTCCTCAAACGTGCTTTTTCTTTGGCATATTCATCAATAGCCGTTACAAAGGGAATTATTGCTATCCTTTGCAAAAAGTCTTTCAAAATATTTTCATTCTCTTTAGGATGGGCAGAACATTCTACGCCGTATTTCAGTTCGGCCACCGTTACTTCGGAGATACAGCAGTTTTTCCATCCTACATGAGCTATTTTTTTATTTATATCATATTTGCCTCTGAACAAAAAGACACAAATGTTGGTATCTAACAAGTATTGCATATTTTCTAATCTAATGTTTCAATGCACCGTTTGCCAAATGTCCGGCTACTGCGAATTTCATCAATCAGTTCTTCAGCTTCCTTGTCATCTTTCCATGCCCCATAGAATTTATCAAAGCTGTCTTCATGTTCCGATTCCTTGTTTTCCTTTATCAATGAATCAGAAAGTTTTGAAATCAGCTTCAATTTCATATCCGTACTAAGGTTCTTCAATAGATCCCAATACGAATCAACGAGATTCAGTGACATACTTCTTTCCATAATACCTTTCTCCTTTTTCTTTTCTATCAACAAAGATAAGGAAATCATTCTGATTTTCCATATGCTTTCTTTAAAAGAAATGCGTAGTTAAATATAAAGTCTGTTTCGACACATCCTCATTGATAAATATTTTCCTTTATTGTGTCAACAAACTCTTTCGCTTGGGCATACAGATCATCAACCATATCTTTATCGCAATAAATAAAGTCATCATAGTCGCCACTATGTCTCTTTTCAAATAGGGTAGAGAAAATCTTTCCGATTCTCACCGGAAGTTTGCCGGTAGAAACAAAATGCAAACCGAGCATCGTTTTTACTCCGCTATGAGTTTGTGCTTGAATGCCATACTTGAGTAATAGACTGACGGCAGCATAATAGCAGGCATAATACAACCGGTTGACAGCAGCATTATAAAATGCTTCACGCCTCATAACATCTGCCTCTTTCAAGGTTTCATAAGCACGTTCTATCCTATAAGCAACCAGCGCCTTCTTACTTTCTTCGTCTATTTTTTCTTTCATAATACGATACCTTCATTTACAATGTTAACGTAGAAAGGAGTTTTAAACGGACGGTTTTCCCAAAGTTTTTTCAGCATTACTATCGGGCTGATAGTGACACCCGTTTTCAGTTCCAATTCATAAAGAGGCAACGTGATGGCTTCTTCTTGCGCCAGCGACATTTTATCGCCATCTACAAGAATCAATAAATCAATATCGCTGCCAGGATGCGCTTCTCCTCGTGCTTCCGAGCCAAACAAAATGGTTTTAGCCGTAGGAGCTATGCTGTACACAATATTCTTTATTTGTTCTATGACCTCTACCCGTTTCATAATCATTCAGTTTTCATCAAACAAAGATAAGGAAATCATTCTGATTTTCCATATGTTTACCACAAAAGAATGCCTTTCGCTTCATCCTTCGTTATATGATTGTCTAAGGCATGCCCTGAAAGGGCTCAATTATATAGCGTAGGGCAACGCCCTACGAAAAAGAGCGCACATACGATACAAGCCCTGAAAGGGCGGAACTGTACGTAGGGGTTATGCCCTTTCAGGGCGTAAACTCGGGGGGGGGATACTCTCACGTAGGGCGTTGCCCTACGCTATATAATGTAAGGCTTTCAGCCTAAATAATGCAGTTAGATAACGGAAATTAACGATAATAGTGCAGTTTGAAGATGAAAAAACAGCGAAATAATGCAGTTAGATAACGGAAATTAACGGTAATAGTGCAGTTTAAAGATGAAAAAGCGGCGGAATAGTGCAGTTTGCCATAAAGTCCTGAAAGAAAAGGGCGTAACTTATGCTTATTAAAACTCCGTGAACTCCGTGTAATCCGTGCCTAAATATAGCACCCCGGATTCGGTGGTGGCGGTTCCGTCAGGATTGTCGCCGCATCGAAGCAGGGGCATTGCTTTATCCATTCTTCGGGTTCGATCTCGCCGTTGCGGTTCAGGTCGGGGCTGAGATCGCGATGGCCGCAGAGACGGGCGGCGGGGTAGTCTCTTAACAGGGTCATGACGAGGACGCGAAGGGAGTGGCGCTGGAAGGGGG
>CAJKXC010000026.1 GCA_905203765.1 uncultured Bacteroides sp. | reverse complement strand
ATCTATTTTTGCGGCTATAAAGAATACCGTTACTTACAAGGTAACGAGCTTATATTTATCTATCAGTCAACATTTTGTCTGTTTACTTCTTTTTCTGTCACTTCCCGAAGATGTAACGCATTATTACCCTGTCTGCATTATCAATCACATCCCAATCGAATTGTTTCAGGTATCCTTCCGTGACGGTTACCGAGCTATGTCCCAATGCCTCGGAGATAACTTCGACGGACACGCCGCAATACTTGGCGGCAGTAGCCCAGGTGTGGCGCGCGCAGTAGGAAGAGACACACAGCCCCAACTTGCGCTTGCGGGAGAGTTGGGAAAGGCGCAGGTTGAGCAGCCGAAGCATACGGCAATAGTCGGTGTGGGCGGCTTTACCGGAGAGGTGCCCATCGAGGATATCGAGCAGGTAAGGCGAAGCAGGATCGGGATGGGCATAACGGCGGATCAGGGCAAGGGCTTCGGGGCTGACGGTGATACAAAGGGGAATACCCGTCTTGCGGCGGCAGACATAGAGATACCCGTCCCGAAGGTCGGACTTACGAAGGTGGGCAAGGTCTACGAAGGACAGGCCGTGGAAGCGCAGCATCAGTTCAAGGCAGGCACGCGCCCAACGAAGGTCGTGCCGGACGGAAGAGGTGGTGGGTTCTGCCGGTTCTTCCGCAAGCAGTTTCCTCATATCCTTACCTTCCAAAGCACGGCGGTGGTTCTTCTGGCGGCCTGTAAAGACACACCTGAACAAGTGGGGAACAAAAGGGGCAAGCCCCGCATCCACAGCACGGTTGTACACCGCACGAAGCATACGCATATAAGTGGAAACGGTATTCATCAGCAGCTGCCGATCCGTCCGCAGATGTTCCTGATAGGCTGACAGCCAGGCAGAAGTAATGTTTTCAAGACAAAGGCTATCCCCCTCATAAGCAAGGGCAGCCTTCAACGCACAACGATACACATGGGCAGTGGAATACCGCCCCTCGGATTCAAGTTCCGCTATCACGGACTCCATGAAACCTTTCAATTCGGATTTAATCATCATTTTTTCTTCAGTATTTGCAACCGACATGGGTTGCTGGTTATCAAATACAAAGAAAAGGATGTTTCAGAAAAAAAGTTCAGAGAGTTACAAAAGCAAGGCTTTGAGTTCCTGACAAAGGCGTGCCTGCACTTCTTCCATAGGCACCTGGTACCCCAGTTCCTGCTGCAAGGAAGTAACTCCCTTGTCGATGAAACCGCAGGGATGGATATAGCTGAAATAGCGTAAATCGGTATTCACATTCAAGGCTAAGCCGTGCATGGTGACGTAATGGCTGCTGCGCACGCCGATGGCGCAGACCTTACGGGCACGGGACGTATTGCCGTCCAGCCAGACGCCGGTTGCCTTCTCCAATCGCCCGGCAGGGATGCCGTAGGATGCACAGACACGGATGACAGCTTCTTCGAGCAGATGGACGTACTCTTTCAGCCCCAAAGAGAATTCTTCGAGGTTCAGGATGGGATAGCACACCAGTTGCCCCGGCCCATGATAGGTGATATCTCCGCCACGGTCGATGTGATAGAGCGTAGCGCCTATCTTTTGCAACTGTTCTTCACTCAGAAGCATATTGCCTTCC
The DNA here is from genome assembly GCA_905203765.1 of uncultured Bacteroides sp. GTDB lineage: Bacteria > Bacteroidota > Bacteroidia > Bacteroidales > Bacteroidaceae > Bacteroides. Next base: position 31,025 of record CAJKXC010000026.1, on the reverse strand, counting down.
TTACCACTGCGCCCCAGCGTATATACATGCGGATGCTGGCAGAGCACAATATGATTGACATACTCCTGCCCTGTCTGCTTGGCGTGCACCAGTGCATCAAACCATTCCGTCTGCCGCGTCCATGCTTCGGCGTAGGGGATTACGCCCCAATCTGATACTTCTAATTTCATGAAAGCAAAGGTAATGATTTTTGGTGATTAATCACTAACCACCATTTAATATCCTTTATTCTGCACCAACCGTTTGTTCATCTTCAACACATTGCCGGGAATAGGGAATACGGTGGTATATCCGCTCTCTTCGCCCGGAAGCTGCCGACGGTGGCTATACCCGCGCGTGAACATCCCGAAGCGGACAAGGTCCTGGCGGCGTCCTCCTTCCCAGGCAAATTCCATCAACCTTTCATCGAGCAAAGTCTCCAGAGTGGCGAGACGCGCGACAGCCCCTACCCTACTGCGCACCTGTGCCAGTTCTTCATCTCCATCCTCGCCGTTACGTACCTTTGCCTCACTCTTCATCAGCAGCACATCGGCATAGCGAAACAGCACAATGTCGTTTTCCATCAGTTTGCCGTCCTTCGTCGCATTCACATCTATGGCATACTTCTTCATGCGGGCACCTGCCGTCTTTTCGTAGGGCGTATCCGAGATATCCACCGCTACCTCCCACGGGTGATATTCCAGGACGGTTCCGTCGTCCAGCCTGATAACATTTCCTTTCAGATCGCAGACCACACCGGCAAAGTAGCATTTGTCGAAGCGGGGATCGACTTCGGCAGTGCCGTAACCGAACACGCGCAAGGCATCTGCCGTGGCGCTGGAACCATTTTCACCGCTCAACCCGTAGGCCTTGGCATGATTGTAGTGGCGCGAACGGAACAGGTATTGCATCTGATTGGTGTATAAGGTCTTGTTCATCGGGATGGTGAAGATGTTTTCCGACGACGACTCATTATAAACGGCGAAGTTCGCTTCATATTGAGGTTCCAGACGGTATCCCATGCCAGTGAGCTGGTCGCAGTAGGCAACCGTAGTTTGCCAGGCATTCAGTTGCCGGCCATCTACGGTAAAATAAATATTCCGGCCGTCGGGATGCACTCCGTCCGTCCAGTCATTGTCCGTGTAGACTTCCGCATTCAGTGCCAGCCTAGCAAGCAGGAAGTAAACCACCGGACGGGTGATGCGGCCGTAATAATCTCCCGGGCGGTTGCTGTGATCCGCCGTAAGCAATGGGGCAGCCTCTTGCAGTTCCTTCACCACAAAGTCGAAGATATCTTTCCGTTCCTTCTGCACCACTTCTTCCATAGACACGGAAGACGAAAGCACCAGAGGCACGCGGCCGAATAAATCCATCAGGTAATAATAGTACATGGCACGCATGGCGCGTACTTCCGCCAGATATCCGGGCAACTCGGGATTGCTGTGGGTAGCCTGGAACTTCTGAATCTGCTCCACCGACTTATTGCTCAACATCACTACTTTATAAAGATACTCCCATGTGGCTTGGATGGCATCATTGTTCACTCCCCACTCGTGCAGGTAGAGCCCTTGCCAGAAACCGCCGTCGTACCAGTCGCCGCCACGGGTGGGCATGATGGCCTCATCGGTGGTGAACGTATTCAAGTCGTAGACACCGCGGCCTGTTCCCTGCAACCCCTGACTGTCGGCATATCCGCCTACATAGTTGTAAAGGGATGCCACTGCATTCAAGTACACGTCGGAAAGGGTGCGATAGGCATCGCTTTCGTCTATGCCGTCGCGAGGATCTTCGCGCAGAAAACCATCGCACGACACAAGCAACGGGAAGCAGCAAACGGCTGCCAGCCAATATATGATCCGATACTTCTTCATAATGTTCTTCTTTAAAAGTTAATACTTAGTCCTAACGTATAAGTCCGGGCAAGCGGATAGTTCCGTTTATCGTCCAGTCCCAGGGTGTTGTTTACCGTGGAGCTGTTGATCATGGGCGATACGCCGGAGTAGCCGGTGATGGTGGCAAGGTTGTTCACCGTGAAAGTGAGGCGCAGGTTCTGGATATACTTCTTTGCAGCGCGGTGCAGGGGGACATTCCATCCTGCCGTCACATAATCGAAGTTAAGGTAGTCGCCACGCTCCAGCCAGTAGTCGGTGGCGGTCTGGTCTTTGATATTGGCCTGCGGGGCGCCCCGCATCACATTATAATCGGGGAATATGCCCATATTCATATAGGTCAGCGAAGTGCCGTTGTATATCTTGTGGCCGAAAGCTCCGTTGATCTGCACAGAGAGGTCGAAGGCCTTATAGCGGAAGCTGATGTTGGAACCGACAAGCGCTTTCGGCATGGCCTGCCCTGCAATGTAGCGGTCTTCTCCGTCTTCCAGGCTGACGCCACCGCCGTTCAGGTCGGATACTTCGTACTTATAGCCGCCGTTGCCGTCGGAAGCCAGTCCGTTGCTATGGGGCAGGTAGAAAACGCCGAGAGGTTGGCCTACGATCTGGTAGACAATGTGGTTGTAGCCACCGTGGAAGCCGGCTCCGTCGAGGCTGGAAATGCTTTTGTACTGGGCGGCGCTGATATATTCGCCGTCATACAATCCGCCCAACGAGAGCAGTTTGTTACGCTGGAACGAAACGTTGGCGTTGATATTCAGTTCCATATCTTCGGTTTTCAGAGGGGTTACGCCTACGGCTATCTCCACACCGCTGTTACGCATGGAGCCGATGTTGGCTACCAGGGTGTTGTAAGTAAACGGCGGCACGCTCACGTTGTAGGTGTAGAGCATATCGGTAGTTTTGGAAAGGTAGTAGTTGGCAGAAAGCAGCAGGCGGTTGCCGAAGAGTGCCAGGTCAAAGCCGGCATTGAAGTTATGCTTCACTTCCCACTTCAGGTCGGGATTGGTATTGCGCAATTCTGTCAAGGAGACGACTTGCGAACTTCCTATCGGCACCACGCCGTTGGGTTGTGCCAGGCGAAGGGTGGTATAAGAATCTATTCCACTCTGGTTTCCTGCCAGGCCATATCCCACACGGAGCTTGAGGTTATTCACCCGGGGGAACTGTTTCATAAACTCTTCCTGCGTCACGTTCCAGGCTGCGGACACGGAAGGGAAGAATCCCCACTTATGGTTGCTTCCGAATTTAGAGGAAGCATCCGCACGGGCATTCACGGTCAGGATATAGCGGTCGGCATAGGTATAGTTGGCACGTCCCATAAAGGAAACCAGCCGGGGACGTTCGTAATACGAGTTAGTACCTTCCCAGGGACGCAAAGCGCCTGCCTGCAGGTTATCGGACCCGAATAAATCGGAACTGAAATTGGTGACTGTCGTATAGAAGCCGGTGAATTTCTCCTGTTGCACTTCTGCCAGAGCCAGCATATCGATGAAGTGAAGTTTCAGGTGCTTCTGATAGGTAAGCATCGCATTCCCTACCATCGACTCCGACTTCCGCACACCGCGGTAAGCCTGCCCGTGTGCCCATACACTGGTGGGCAGGTATTGGGAATTCTCTACCATATTATAGGAATAGGAACCGAAAAGCTGCAACTTCAGGTTTGGAGTGAAATTCAACTTCAGTTTGGCATAGGTACTGAGATGCGAAGAAGACACCTTGTCCTTCACTTCCATCCATGCGAGAGGGTTTGTAATCTGACTGGCGTTGGTCACTCCGTCCCAGGCGCCGTCGGCATTCTTGTGATTGGGGAAGGTGGGGTTGAAGGCTGCGGCAGAGTAGAATGTCTTTTGCTCGTCCACCAGATTGCGGTTGTTCTGTACCGAGCCGAACATACCTATATCGCACTGGATAAAGCCATCGAACATCTTCTGTGTCATGTTCATGTTGGAAGTAAAGTTGGTAAGTTTCTCATGGACTATCACCCCTTCCCGACTCATCAAGCCTAAAGAGACGCGGTAGCTCGACTCTTCCCTGCCGCCGTAGAAGGCTACATGATGGTCTTGCTGCAATCCGGTCTGCTGTATCTCCTTCTGGAAATCGGTATTGTTTCCCAAGTCAATGATGGAGATACCTTCTTGCTGCGCCACGCTGCGATACTCGTTTGCCGACAGCATATCGAGGCTTTTATAAGCGGTGGCGATACCGAAGTTGCCGTTATAGCTCACCCGCGTTTTTCCGCTTATTCCTTTTTTAGTCGTTATCTCGATGACGCCGGATGCACCACGGGAACCGTACTGTGCTGTTTCGGAAGCATCTTTCAAGATGGTGAAACTTTCGATATCCGTAGGATAGATAGAGGTAAGCATTGAAATATCACCGAACACCCCGTCAATGATAATCAGCGGATCATTGCCACTGGTCAGCGAGGTGGTACCGCGAAGGCGAACGGCATCGAGCGCCGCCGTACCATTGGTAGCCCGGTGCATCGTCAAGCCGGGCACTTTACCATAGATGGCTTCCAGGGGATTGGTTATCTGATCGACTTTAAGTTGCTTTCCCGTAAGTTTCTCGACCAGGGAAGAAAGGTTCTTCTCACGGCCTACGGTGTATCCGATGGTAATCAGCGAATCCGGAACGACAGCCGGCACTTCCTGTGCCTGCGCGCAAAATCCCGCCCATAGGGAGATGAAACATCCCGAGACGATAAATTTGTGACATAGTTTCATGGTTCTGTTTATTAGAAAGGTTAACACTTCTACTTTTAATAACAAATCAGAAACAAAATTGTCTCGTTTCATCCCAAGAAAATGAATAATTGACCAAAAAGAAGATAGTTTATGGTGGTTTTTTATCTAAATTATTAAATTTGTAGCACTAAAAACGAAAAATGCACCTTGATAATCCGGTGTAATCTCACGTACTTTGCAGACATTCCGAAGATAGCTATTCACTAAATAATACAGACTTATGAAAAAAAGAATTCTGATAACGCTATTCGCAATGTTACTGTTCGGCTTTTCTGTTTCCGCCCAAGTGCTGAAAGGGCATGTATATGATGCTACTACCAGCGAACCTCTGGTGGGTGCATCGGTAACTTACAAACTGAAGGACACACAGGGCGTAGTGACCGACCTGAACGGCGCATACGAAATACACCTGCCGGTAGGCGGAGTAGACCTGATATTCAGTTATGTGGGATATGAAGACCTACCGATGCCCATCGTCATCAATAAAGGAGACATCATGCAGAAGGACGTCTATATGAAGGAGAGCACCAACCTGCTGGAAGATGTAGTGGTTTCAGCCGGACGCTTTGAACAGAAGCTGAGCGACGTAACTGTCTCTATGGATCTGATAAAGGCAAGCGACATCGCACGCCAGGCACCCACCGACATTACTTCTACTCTCCAGACCATTCCGGGAGTGGACATCGTGGACAAGCAGCCCAGCATTCGCGGCGGCGGCGGATGGACGTACAGCGTAGGTGCCCGCAGCCTGGTGCTGGTGGACGGCATGAGCGTACTCAGCCCGCAGAACGGAGTCATCAACTGGAACAGCGTACCGCTGGAAAACGTGCAGCAGGTAGAAGTAATCAAAGGCGCTTCGAGCGTGCTCTACGGTTCGTCCGCACTGAACGGCATCATCAATATACGTACCGCACGCCCGGGACTGACACCGCAAACCCGCTTCAGCGCTTACGTGGGTATCTATGGCGCCCCTTCCAACAGCGATTACCAATGGAGCGACAAGGACTTCTGGGACAAAGGCAAATATCCGGTGGAGCCGGTACTGCGCAGCAGCCTTTTCAGCGGTGTGCGCAATCCGCTGTACGAAGGCTTCGACCTCACCCACTCCCGCCGCATCGGTGACTTCGACGTCAGCGGCGGAATGAACCTCTTCACCGACGAGGGCTACCGCCAGCAGGGTTACAACAAGCGTTTCCACATCAACGGCAACCTGACCTATCACCAGCCGGATATGGGGGCAAACCTGATGAACTACGGTTTCAACGTGGACTTCCTCTCCAACAAGTACGGGGACTTCTTTATCTGGCGCTCGCCGGGCGAAGCCTACCGCCCCTCTCCCTTCGCCAATATGGGACGCGAATCCAATACGTTCCGCATCGATCCCTTCTTTAACTTCACAAACCCGGAGAAGGGAATCGCACATAAGATAAAAGGACGTTTCTATTACAGTGCGGACAACCTTGCCAAACCGACGCAGTCCAACTCCATCACCGACATCCTGGGCAATATGGGTACCGATGCGCAGGTGATACAGAATATCGCCAACGGAGACTACAGCGCCCTGCAACCCCTTATATCGGGAGCACTGAAATGGGCGATAAGCAATAACCTGAACGACTTGATAGACGGTGCCTTCGGCTCCCTCGGCAATATCTTCCCCGATGCCACTACCGCCGACTATTGCGACCTTATCTCCTGGGTGATGGACAACGGCCTGCCCAGCGACCTGGGCGGACTGCTGGAAGGCAAGTTGCCCAGCGACCTGATACCCTGGCTCTCCAATGTACTGAACCCGGATCGCAACCGCCCCGCCACCAAGACGGACAAGAATTACGACTACTATCTGGACTACCAGTTCAATAAGAAATGGGACGGCGGCGCACAAATCACCACCGGGCTTACTTACGAACATATCCAAACCTATTCCGGCGAAATGGACGAAAGACACCGGAGCGACAACGTAGCCGCTTTCTTCCAGTACGACCAGCGCTTCTGGGACCGCCTCAGCGTGTCGGCAGGCGTACGCGGCGAGTATTACCGGATAGACAAGCACTATCGGGAAGCGGATACAAAGGTACTGGGTACCACCATTCCTTTCCGTCCCGTGTTCCGCGCCGGACTGAATTACCAGCTTGCCGACTACAGCTTCCTGCGTGCCAGCTTCGGACAGGGTTACCGCAATCCGTCCATCACCGAGAAGTATCTGCGCAAGGACATCGGGGGCGTAGGCGTATATCCCAACCACAACGTGCAGCCCGAGAAAGGTTTCAACGCCGAACTCGGATTCAAGCAAGGATATAAGGTGGGCAATCTGCAAGGCTTTGCGGACGTTGCCGCTTTCTATACCCAGTATAAGGATATGGTGGAATTCCAGTTCGGCCTGTTCAACAACTCCGACCTGAGCATGATAAACAGCGTGAACGATGCCATCCAGATGTTGAAGGACGGCAAGGGATTCGGCATCGGAGCACAGTTCCACAACGTATCCAAAGCGCAGATTTACGGTATGGAAATCAGCACCAACGGTATGTACACCTTCAACAAGAACACCAAGCTGCTCTACAACCTGGGATATGTATACACCGAACCGCGCGATGCCGACTACAAGGAACGCAATGCCCTGGAAGACACCTATACCGACCCGTTGCAGATGAAGGAGAAGAGCAACAACAGCAAATATCTGAAGTATCGCCCCAAGCACAGCTTCAAGGCCACGCTGGATTTGCAGTGGAAACGCATCAACATAGGCGCCAATGTAAACTGGAAAAGCAAGATGCTTGCCGTGGACTACATCATGCTGGACGAACGCGAGAAAGCCCAACGTGACCTGCTGGACTATGTGCGCGGCATCCTCTTCGGATACTCCGACGGCGAGACGCTGACCACTTACTGGAAGAAGCATAATACGGACTACGCTACGGTAGATATGCGGTTCGGCGTAAAAGCGACCAAAGAAGTGGCTTTCCAGTTCATGATAAACAATCTGTTGAACAAGGAATACAGCTACCGCCCGATGGCAGTAGGTGCGCCGCGTACGTTCGTCGTTAAAATGGATGTAACATTCTAAAAAACTAATATCTTCCATTACTTCTTTTGGAAAAAAGAATTACCTTTGTACGCACTTAAAAACGACAAAGCGTATGGATTTTCCACAAGTAGACTTACCCGTAGATACAGTTGCTTGGACAGAAGTAACGGAAGATGTTTTGAATATATACAAGCAATCGTGCCGGATAAAAGCGTGCATTTTCGCAATCTGTTTAGAGGGCTCGATCAAGGTATCCATTAATCTGATGGATACGGAAATCAAACAAGGTGACTTCATTACCCTGTTTCCCGGCACCATCATCCAGTTTTACGAACAGAAGGAGAAAGTATGCCTGAGCTTTGTAGGCTTTTCATCCCATTGCCTCAATGGCGTCAATCTCATCCAGTCCACGCTAAGTTCGTTTCCCACCATCTTGGAATATCCGGTGATATCCGTCAATTCTGTGATCGCTTCCTACTTCAAAGAGTACTTCGCATTATGGGCACGCATCACCAACGGCCCCTATCCGCCTGATACCCGAACGGCACAGACTATACTGAACCTGCTGCTGCAAGGCGTGAACCGGATGTACTGCAACCGTCCGCAAGTACTGAAAGGCGCCAAAAGCCGGAAAGAGGAAATCTGCCGCGAGTTGGTGCAGCTCGTCATCGAAAACTATACGCACGAACGCAGTGCGCAATTCTATGCCGACAAGCTGGGAATCTCTTTGCAGCACCTCAGTACCACCGTGAAGCAGGTTACCGGAAAGCATGTGCTGGACATCATTGCCCACATCGTCATTGTGGACGTGAAAGCCAAACTGAAATCTACGAATATGACGATTCAGGAAATAGCCTATTCGCTAAACTTCCCCAGCGCTTCGTTCTTCGGAAAATACTTCAAAAGGCATATGGGAATGAGCCCGCTGGAATACAGAAACAGCTGACGGGAAAGCATTTTTTTCCCTTTTTTATGTAGGTAGTTCGTTTATAAGTTCTATATTTGTCGATAAGGATTTTTGATTCAAATGTTGATTTATAAACGAAACTCAATATGAAAAAGCAAACTGTTAGCCTACTTGTTTTTCTGCTTGCAGCAAGTGGGTTTTTCTTTTCTTGCGGTAACACCATGAACAAAAACGCAGGAGCGTTGGAGTTCGACAGTATACAGATAAACCAGACCGCCCATCTCTTTGATGATGCCGACAAGCCTGCATGCAACATCGTCATCAACTTTGCCTATGTGGACAAAGCATCCGATGTAAGACTGGGCGACAGCCTGAACGCTTATTTCCTCTCCCTCTGCTTCGGTGACAAATATATGGAGATGCCGCCCAAAGAAGCAGCAGACCAGTATGCCGGGAAATACATCAGCGATTATCGCAACGATCTGGAACCGATGTACAAAAAGGATGAACAGGAAAAGGAAGATGAAAGCAGTATGGAAGCCTGGTACTCATACTACAAATATATCAAAAGCCAGGTGCAACTCTACACCAAGCATCTGTTAGTGTACCGCTACCGCTACGAAGAGTTTACCGGCGGCGCACACGGCATCTACATGACTACCTTCCTCAATATGGACTTGCGCACCCTGAGCCCCATCCGGCTGGACGACTTGTTCGTGAGCGACTATGAAGGTGCCCTGACCGACTTGTTATGGAACCAGTTGATGGCGGACAACAAAGTAACCACCCGCCAGGAACTGGAAGACCTGGGATATGCCACCACCGGCAATCTGGAACCGACCGAGAACTTTTACCTCAGCCCGGAAGGCATCACCTTTTATTATAATGTATACGACATCGCTCCGTACGTGATGGGGCCCGTACAAATCACCCTTCCGTACGAAATGGTGCAGCACTTGCTGAGCGATGATTCGATGGTACTCAATGAAGTAAGAGAATAAGTAAAAACGAAGAAATATGGAAATCATCAGCAAATACTTTCCTGACCTGACAGAGGAACAGAAAAAGCAGTTTGCCGCACTCTATGACCTTTATCTGGACTGGAATTCCAAGATAAACGTCATCTCGCGTAAAGACATCGAAAACCTATACGAGCATCATGTGCTCCACTCACTGGGCATTGCCAAAGTAATCCGTTTCAAACCGGGCACGCAGATTATGGATCTGGGCACGGGCGGCGGATTTCCAGGTATCCCCCTGGCTATCCTCTTCCCCGAAGTGAAGTTCCACCTGGTGGACAGCATCGGTAAGAAAGTGCGCGTTGCCACCGAAGTAGCCGGCAGCATCGGATTGAAAAACGTTACTTTCCGCCATGCCCGTGCCGAAGAAGAGAAGCAAACGTTCGACTTTGTCGTAAGCCGTGCCGTGATGCCGCTGACCGATCTTCTCAAGATTATCCGCAAGAACATCTCCACTAAACAACAGAATGCTTTACCCAACGGACTGATCTGTCTGAAAGGCGGCGAACTGGAACACGAAGCCATGCCCGTCAGGAACAAGACCACGATGTGGGACTTGAAGGACTTCTTCGAGGAAGAGTTCTTTGAAACCAAGAAGGTAGTATATGTAACCATATAATTATGAAGATAAAGAGATTTGAATTTAATATGTTCCCGGAGAACTGCTACGTGCTTTGGGACGAAACCAATGAAGCGGTAGTCATCGACCCCGGTTGTTTCTACGAAGAAGAGAAGCAGGCGTTGAAGAGCTTTATCATCAAGAACGAACTGAATGTGAAGCATCTGCTGAACACGCACCTGCACCTGGACCATATCTTCGGAAACCCTTTCATGCTGAAAGAATTCGGACTGAAAGCAGAAGCCAACCAGGCAGACGAATACTGGATTGACGAAGCTCCGAAGCAAAGCCGGATGTTCGGTTTCCAGTTGCAGGAACCACCCGTACCGCTGGGAAACTATTTGCACGACGGCGATATCATCACCTTCGGCAATACCCGGCTGGAAGCCATCCATGTACCGGGACACTCACCGGGCAGCCTGGTGTTTTACTGTGCGGCACAGCACTGTATGTTCTCGGGCGATGTCCTGTTCCAGGGAAGCATAGGCCGTGCCGACCTTGCCGGCGGCAACTTCGACGAACTGATAGAGCATATATGCAGCCGTCTGTTCGTACTGCCCAACGAAACCATTGTTTATCCGGGACACGGAGCACCGACCACCATCGGAATAGAGAAGGCGGAGAATCCGTTCTTCAGATAGGAGAATAATCAAACTTAAACATATACAGTCATGAAAAACGACCTATTGGCCTGCCGCCACATCGGCATCAGCGAGAAAGACGAGGCACAGATGCTCCGCAAAATCGGAGTGAACAGCCTGGACGAGCTGATAGATAAAACCATTCCTGCCAACATCCGCCTGAAAGCGCCATTGGCTCTGCCTGAGACTATGACGGAATACGAGTTCGGGCAACACATTGCCGGACTGGCTGCCAAAAACAAACTTTACACCACTTACATCGGCAAGGGCTGGTACAACACCATTACCCCTGCCGTTATCCAACGGAATGTATTCGAGAACCCGGTGTGGTACACCTCTTACACTCCCTATCAGACGGAAGTCTCGCAAGGACGCCTCGAAGCGCTGATGAACTTCCAGACTGCCGTATGCGACCTCACCGGCATGCCGCTTGCCAACTGTTCTTTGCTGGACGAAGCAACCGCCGCCGCCGAAGCCGTGACGATGATGTACGCCCTTCGCCCCCGCGCCATGCAGAAGTCGGGAGCCAACGTAGTGTTTGTAGACGAGAACATCTTCCCGCAGACACTGGCAGTAATGACCACCCGCGCCGTGCCGCAGGGCATCGAGATACGCACCGGCAAGTACCGCGAACTGGAACTTACTCCGGACCTCTTTGCCTGCGTACTGCAATATCCCAATGCCAACGGCAATGCGGAAGACTATCGAGAATTTGTAGAGAAAGCACATGCCGCAGAATGCAAGGTAGCCGTTGCCGCCGACATCCTGAGCCTTGCCCTGCTCACCCCGCCGGGAGAATGGGGAGCGGACATCGTTTTCGGTACAACGCAGCGGCTGGGTACTCCGATGTTCTATGGCGGCCCGTCGGCAGCGTACTTTGCCACGCGCGACGAGTACAAACGCAACATACCGGGACGCATCATCGGCTGGTCGAAGGACAAGTACGGAAAGATGTGCTACCGCATGGCGCTGCAAACCCGCGAGCAACACATCAAGCGCGAGAAGGCAACGTCCAACATCTGTACCGCACAAGCGCTACTCGCCACCATGGCAGGCTTCTACGCCGTATATCACGGGCCGGAAGGCATACGCACCATTGCCGAACGCATCCACAGCATTGCCGTATATCTGGAGAAAACCATCAACAAGTTGGGATACAAGCAGGTCAATGCACAGTATTTCGACACGCTCCGCTTCGCACTGCCCGATACCATCTCGGCACAGCAGATACGTACCATCGCACTGAGCAAGGAAGTGAACCTGCGTTACTTCAAGAACGGCGACGTGGGCATGAGCATTGATGAAAGCACGGACGTATCTGCCGCCAACGTACTGGTATCTATCTTTGCCATTGCCGCCGGACAGGACTGCACGAAGGTGGACGACGTGCCGGTAAGCAATACCATCTGTAAGGAACTGAAACGCCAAAGCGCCTACCTGACGCACGAAGTATTCAACAAATATCACACGGAAACGGAGATGATGCGCTACATCAAGCGCCTCGACCGCAAGGACATCTCCCTGGCACACTCCATGATTTCCCTCGGTTCGTGCACCATGAAGCTGAACGCTGCGGCAGAGATGCTGCCCCTCAGCCGGCCGGAATTTATGAATATACATCCGCTGGTGCCCGAAGACCAGGCCGAAGGTTACCGCGAACTGATACACAACCTCAGCGAAGAACTGAAGATAATCACCGGTTTTGCCGGCGTCAGCCTGCAACCCAACTCCGGTGCGGCAGGCGAATATGCAGGGCTCCGTGTTATCCGCGCTTACCTGGAAAGCACCGGGCAGGGACATCGCAATAAGGTGCTGATTCCGGCATCGGCGCACGGCACCAATCCGGCATCCGCCATTCAGGCAGGTTTCACTACCGTGACTTGCGCTTGCGACGAACAAGGCAATGTAGATATGGCTGACCTTCGCGCCAAAGCAGAAGAGAACAAGGACGACCTTGCTGCGCTGATGATTACCTATCCCTCTACGCACGGCATCTTTGAAACGGAGATTGTGGAAATCTGCCGCATTATCCATGCTTGCGGTGCACAGGTATATATGGACGGCGCCAATATGAATGCACAGGTAGGACTGACGAACCCCGGCTTTATCGGTGCCGACGTTTGCCATCTGAACCTGCACAAGACGTTTGCTTCGCCTCACGGCGGCGGCGGACCGGGTGTAGGACCTATCTGCGTGGCAGAACATCTGGTTCCGTTCCTGCCGGGACACGGTATCTTCGGCAATGCTGCCAACCAGGTTGCGGGCGCTCCGTTCGGCAGTGCAGGCATCTTGCCCATCACTTACGGATACATCCGCATGATGGGAACGGAAGGACTGACGCGTGCCACCAAGATAGCGATACTGAGCGCCAATTATCTGGCTGCTTGCCTCAAGGATACGTATGGCATCGTTTACCGGGGTGCTACCGGCTTCGTTGGCCACGAAATGATTCTGGAATGCCGCAAGGTACACGAAGAAACGGGTATCAGCGAAAATGATATTGCCAAGCGTCTGATGGACTACGGCTATCACGCTCCTACCCTCTCCTTCCCCGTACACGGCACCCTGATGATAGAACCGACGGAAAGCGAAAGCCTTGCCGAACTGGATAACTTCATCAACGTGATGCTGACCATCTGGAACGAGATTCAGGAAGTGAAGGAAGGCAAAGCGGACAAGGAAGACAATGTGCTGGTGAATGCTCCGCATCCCGAATACGAGGTGGTGGCCAACGAATGGAACCACAGTTACACGCGCGAGAAAGCCGCCTATCCGATAGAAAGCGTACGTGAAAACAAGTTCTGGATAAATGTAGCACGCGTTGACAATACGCTGGGCGACCGGAAACTGTTGCCGACATGCTACGGATGCTTTGACTAAAAACACTCCAACCCCTTCCGCATGCCTTAACACCTCTGTTTATAAGAGTTAGCGTGCGGAAGGGGTGTATGTTTTCAGTCTAAAAAACAGATGATGTATCGAGGCAAAACGCATCATCCGTTTGCCCCAAACAGACCATCTGTTTCACCCAAACGCATCATCTGTTTTACTCCAACAGACCATCTGTTTCGCTTCAAGACAATTTCCCCTCAATCTTCCTGCTCTATTTTTTCTGTACAGAATTTGTATTCTACTCGAAAAGGGCTACCTTTGTGTATCATTCATTAATACCCAACTTATGAATCTACAGAAAATCAGATACATCAATTGTTGCATTGTCGAGTTCGGAAAGAAGTTCGGTTTAGCTCCCCGCTGGGCTTTTCAATATTTGCATACCTACAAAGCCCTTGATTTTCTGGATAAACATTATGAAGCGGAACACCTGCTCCCACTCTATGACACGATCAGCAATTTAGCCGTTTATTGCAAAAGACATGGAGGAACAATCGGATGAAATTATATCACGGTACAAATTCGCCCTTCGATGAAATTGACTTGAAACACTGCAAACCGAATAAAGATTTCGGTCAAGGATTCTATCTGACAGACTTGCCCAAACAAGCCCTTTTGATGGCGCAACGTCGGTGTGACTTCGAAGAGATCGGGATTCCCGTAGTTCTGACTTATGAATTTGATGAAACTCTTTTATCGGACGGAACTCTATCCGTAAAGATATTCAAAGAAGTATCAGAAGAATGGGCTGAGTTTATATTGAAAAATCGCAGGCGAAGGGCAAAGAAAGAACATTCATATGACATTGTTGTTGGTCCCATAGCAGACGACGGCGTTGTTTATCAACTGAACCGATATGAACAAAAGATGATAGACTTGCCTACCCTTGTCAAAGAACTTACATATAAGAAGCTAAACAATCAATATTATTTTGGAACTTCCAAAGCTATATCTTATTTAAAAAAACTATGAGAAAAGAACAAATTCAATTCATAATAGAATCGGATATAGAGGAAATCGTTTCTTATCTGATAGAAGATTATGGCATAAGTATGATTGATGCATTCGACAAAGTGTATAACTCCCAAATATACGCGAAGTTGTGCGATACAAAAACCGGACTGTACATTCAAAGTCCTGCCTATATATACGAATACCTGAAAGAGGAACTAAAACTAAACGATAAATAGATTGAATATTCCGTTTATCTACCCTTAAAATGAACATCACTGAAAAGAAAAAACGCCACGGACTCTTCTATAGCCGGGGTGAAGAAATCGTTAACTCCATTTCTCATGGCATCGGTATTGCTATGGGGGTAATTGTGGGGGCATTGTTCCTGATGAAATGCCATGAGGCGCACGACTCATGGGCTACATTCGGGGTATGGCTCTATCTATTCGGGATGTGCGGTTCGTATATATCCTCTACTCTCTATCACTCTGTAAAACATCACAGTCCGTGGAAGCGAAGGTTGCGGCATTGGGACCATGCCGCCATCTACTGGCACATAGCAGGTAGCTTTTCGCCCGTCACACTCGTTGCCCTGCGCACGGATGGGGCTTGGGGATGGATACTGTTCGTTTTCGTCTGGCTGTGTGCCGGTGCGGGTACTATCGTCAGTTTCCGCAAGATGAAGGAACACAGTTATCTGGAAACGGTGTGCTATATTCTGATGGGATTATCCGTATTGGTGGTATTCAAGCAGTTATACGCCGTAGCCCAGGTTTCGGTCTATTGGATTATTGCCGAAGGGGTATGCTATATCACCGGAGCTGCTTTCTACTCCCTACGCAATACCCGATATATGCATTCCGTCTTTCATTTCTTCGTATTGGCAGGGTCGGCATGCCACATGGCAGCGGTGTGGTACATCTTGGAGAAGATGCTATAGCACTGCTAAAAGACGTTAATATTTACCCTCTATCCTTGCTTTTCTGCTTTACAACCCATACGTTTGTAGTGTTGTACACAAGTGCAACACTACAACAAGATGATACAGACAGAGAATTTAAGCTATGGTTATAGTGCTAAACACATTATTTTCAATGATATATCATTGGAGATAGGTGCAGGCATTTATGGTCTGTTGGGTGAGAACGGTGCAGGAAAGACAACACTGCTACACCTCTTTTGCGGACTTCTCTTCCCTCAGAAAGGAACTTGCCTCATTGACGGAGAGAATCCGGTGCTGCGTCGCCCCGAATTGCTAACCCGCTACTTCTTCCTGCCCGAAGAGATGGAAATGCCTGCGGAAAGTATCCGGCAGTTTGCACGGAAACACGCTGTATTCTATCCGCACTTCAGTCAGAAGGACTTTGAGCAGAACCTCGAAGAGTTGCGGGTGGATGGCAATCAGGAGCTGTCCGCCGTCTCATACGGACAGCAGAAAAAGGCAATGCTGGCATATGTACTTGCCCTGCACACCCCGCTGACACTGCTGGACGAACCGACTAACGGACTGGACATCTCCGGCCGGCAAGCCCTGAAGCACATCATTACCCGCAGTGTGGACGACGAAAGCACTTTGCTCATCTCCACCCACCAGGCACACGACTTCGAGAACCTGCTGGAACATCTCATCATCCTCGGTGAAGGAGAAGTAATGCTGAACCAGTCCATAGACGACATCAGCGAGCGGTTGCTTTTTGCCCATACGGACAGCCGCCCCAAAGGCAGCCTGTACAGCGAACAAAGCCTGCAAGGTTATTTCTCCATACTGCCCAACACAGAAGGAGAAGAGAATACGCCGGACATCGAATTGCTGTACAAAGCCATACTGCAAGAACCGGAAATGATAAAGGAAGTATTTGCAGGCAAAGAGTAAATACTCTATTCCTGCAGATAACTATAATCAATGATATAACAACAATAAATATGAACGCAACTTTCAACCTGAAACGCTTCCTGCTACTGGAACGATACGGAAAACAAGAGACGGGAAGGCATATCCTGCAAACGGCAGGCGTCATCCTCGGCATCTGCCTGCTCTGCATGATGTACGACATCAACCGGGGCGGGAGTCTCTATGACCACCAAACGCAGGGCGCCTTCATCTGGAGATACGTAATGTGGTTCCTCTGTGCCGCCCCCTGCATACTGGAGAAGAATATCACCAAAGATAACTCCACTACCTATCTGCTGCTGCCGGCATCCACTTTCGAGAAGTTCCTGCACCTTTGGATAAAATATTACGTCCTGCTCCCCGTATTGAGCATCTTACTGCTGTCCGTGCTGAAAGGAATCTTTGCACTGACCGGCATCGAGTTCTTACAGCACTTCGGAAACGCCATTATGCTGCACGAAGTGCATAAAGACCAGATCATGTTCCTATGCCTGCTGCAAGGCATCTTCTTCGCCAGCTGCATCGCCTTCAAGCAGAAGAAGCTGCTCAAGGCTTTCGGAGCATTCTGCCTCAGCATACTGCTGTGCTTCGGCATTGTGGGGCTGCTGAGCCTGATTATATATCACGGCGTAAACGACAGCCAACGTTACTGGATGAACAGCATCATCTCTTTTCCGACTTATAACTTCCCGGTATCTTCCGCCGCAGAAGCCATCGTCAACTTCTGCAACTATGCCGCACCGGCAGCGTTCATTATCGGAATATGGGTATCGAGCTACTTCTTACTGAAAGAGAAACAACTATAAACGCGTATGGACTTCAAGACCAATAAACCGATATACCAACAGATTGTAGACTTCTGTTTCGGTAAGATACTCACCCGGGAGTGGCAACCGGAAGAGCGGGTGGTATCGGTACGCGAACTCTCGACACAACTCGCAGTGAACTCGCGCACCGTACTGAAGGCATACGAATACCTGCAAGCGGAAGGGATCATCTATCCCGAGCGGGGAATGGGCTACTACCTGTCGCGGGACGCTGTAAGACGGGTGATGAAAATACAGAAGAAGGAATTCTTCGATAACCAACTTACCGAAACCTTCCACGTGATGGACTTGCTGGGAGTAGGTATTGATGAGATAACAGAACGGTATAACCATTATAAAAAGGAAAGCACATGAAACGATATGCAAAGACTGCACTATGGATTACGCTCGGGCTATTCTTCGGCCTTGTCACCGTCAAGGTGCTCCTGCTGATGCTCGCTATGAGTTCTGCGCTGCAATCTTAAACATCTAAATCATTGACATACAACGATAAGCATCTTCCCTACAGAGGGAAGAGTGGACGCTGCATCCCTAAATTCAAGCAAATATAGTATTCACTGAACATACAGAAAGATATGAAAACAAGACTTTTAACATTACTGATGCTCCTGTTCGTACTCAGTACGCAAGCACAAAACATCCACATCAAAGGACGCATTACGGAGACTTCGCAACAGCCCGTCATAGCAGCCAACGTATCGCTATGGAGCATGGACTCCACCCTCGTGACCGGAGTGACCTCGGACGCTGAAGGACGGTTCATCCTCAACAAAATAAAGCAAGGGGACTACCGCCTGTCCGTCTCGTTCATCGGCTACCGGAACGAGAACATCCTGCTGAAGTTGAACAAAAGCGTAGACCTGGGCGACATCCCCTTGCAGGAAGATGCCGTCAGCCTGGGTGAAGTAACCGTATCGGCAAGCAACGTGCTGCAACGGGTGGACAGACAGATTATCCTTCCGAGTGAGAGCCAGGTGAAACGTTCGTTCGGCGCCTACGACTTGCTGAACACCCTCGGCATTGCCCGCCTGCAAGTGGACAAGCTGAGCAACAGCATGACCGTCAGCGGCGGCGGTGCCGTACAGACACGCATCAACGGCATCAAAGTAACGGATAAGGAGATTGCCGCCGTAAGGGCAAAAGACGTGCTGCGCGTGGAATTCATCGAAGACCCCGGCAAGCAATACGGCGACGAAGAGTTGGGCGCAGTAGTCAACATCATCCTGCGCCAGCGTGAAACGGGCGGAATGGTAAACTTCCAACTCTCCGACTCACCGCACCGCGTATGGGGCGAGAACTTCCTGACCGCCAAGTTCAACTACAAGAACTCCGAATGGGGCATCGACTACTTCAATAAGAACGGCAAATACCACACCCGGCTGGTATCCCACGAATCGTTCTTCCTGGGCGACCGCACCATAGACCGCATCAAGGAAGGCCTGCAGGACGAATCGACCTCGTTCAGCACCATCAACAACGTGAACCTGACGTACAACCTGACGAAACCGGACAAGTATGTGTTCAACGCCATCCTGCGCAACAACATCTACAATGCACCCTACGCCAAAGAACTGGACAAGATGTGGGCGGAAGGCAGCACGGATTACATCTATTCGTACACCAACAACCATTCGTCCAGCTACTCGCCCGCCCTCGACCTTTACTTCCAGCATACCCTGCCCCATCAGCAGAGCATACAGTTGAACGTAACGGGAACGCTTATACACAGCACCAACAACCGTAAATACAAAGAATACAGGGACGAAAGCAATCCGCTGGCGGACATCCGCACCTTAGTGGACGGTGACAAACGCTCCATCATCGGTGAGGCCATCTACGAGAAGAGTTTCCAAAACGTGAAGCTGAGCGGTGGCGCCCGCCACTACCAGATGAGAACAGAGAACGAATACAAAGGCTCCAATCCCACGACCTCAAAGATGGACCAGTCGCAGACATCGGCTTTCCTCGAAGTGCAGGGCAAGGTAAAGGACTTCAGCTACGCCGGAAGTGTGGGCATGACGCGTGCCTGGTTCAAGGAAGGCGACGAAGACCATACTTACTATACGTTCACCCCCACCGTGCGGTTGAGCTACAATCTGAAGAAGGCGGGCTTCCTGCGCTACCGGTTCAACATCAGTCCGTCCATACCGTCGCTCGGTTCGCTGACCGATGTGGAACAGGCGATAGACACACTGCAGATAGTACGCGGTAACCCGTTGCTGAAAACATTCCAGCAGTTCACCAACTCGTTGGCATACAGCTACTCCATGAAGAAGTTCAACGCCAACCTGAGCATACGCCACCAATACTACGACAGCCCCATCATGGAGAGCGTCTTTGTGGAAAACGGCAAACTGATTCTAATGGACGAGAACCAGCGCTCCTTCCAAAGCCTCAACACAGAGCTGATGATAGGAACGAACGACGCGGACTTATTCGGACTGAAAGACTTCCTGACACTGTATGCCTCGGCAGGATTTACCCGCAGCTGGTCCGAAGGACTGGATTACAGCCACACCTACAACAACTTCTACTACGGCGTGATGGTGGATTTGCAATACAAGAACTTCTCCCTGGGCGGACAGTTCCGCAAGGTAGAGAACAACTTTTACGGAGAGACCATCAAGAAGAACGAAAACCAGGTGGCATTCATAGCCATGTACACCAAGAATAGCTTGCAGGTGGGATGCGGAGTGATGTTCCCGTTCACCAATAACTATAAGACAGGCAAGGAACGCATCAGCGAGGTAGCCCCCTTCCGTTCCGATACATTTGTGAAGGAGACGGGGCGGATGTTCATACTCCGTGTAGGATACTCATTCGAGTTCGGTCGCAGACACAAAGCGGGAAACAAGGGATTGAACAATACGGATACTGATAACGGTATTATTAATATGCAGAGATAAACAAAGATAAAGCGCATCCATATCAAGCTTTATTTCAGGCTTCTCCGGGAGGAGCGGCAGCCCAAAGGGAGGTGAAAGAATTATACTAAATGCTTCATGTATAATTTATTAATTACCTATATATGCACCTCCCTGCGGGCTTTTTCATACAATAATGTTGCAAGCTAATGACAGATAGTATGAAAATAATTAAGCATCAATACTTATGAAAATAAAAATTATATATACTTTTGGAGATTATAAAAAGAATTTAGAATATTAATCAACACAAGTATGAGAAAGATATATTTAGGTATATACTGTCTGGTTGCCCTTATATTCATTGCCGGATGCAGCGATGAGCAGACTACAGAAGAATCAGCTAATGAACGTGATATTTTAATGACCATCTATAATGCATTAGGAGGCCCGGAATGGACAAATAATCAGAATTGGGGATCGGATAAAGATATCAGTGAGTGGTACGGTGTGCGTGTGGAGAATAATTATGTCACAAGATTGGACTTAGTAGAAAACAATTTGTCCGGTACTCTTCCTTCCACAATAGGCGATTTGACGCAACTCAACTATCTGGAATTATACAATAACAAGATAGAAGGGACTTTACCGGCATCCATCGGGAACTTAAAACATCTGGAATTTCTCGGTTTTAGTTATAACAACTTAACAGGAGATATCCCGGCCGAAATAACCGCCTTGCCGTGCTGGCCGGTATGTGGATGGGTGAATGCATTACAAAAAAACAAACCGCAATTCACTTTCTCCACGCTGAATTTGTCTTTGCCGGAATTCTCGTGCAAAGACTTAATGACTTCAGAGTCTATCAGCAATACCTCAGTGATGCAGAAGGGAGAACTTACGATTGTTTACTTTTGGAGTGCAGACTATAATTGGCAGTGCCCTATATTAACATCGCTATACCAACATTACAAAAGTCACGGTCTGAATATACTCGGGATCAACATCGATGACAATACTGCCACTGCCCGTGAAGCCATTATAGAAAAAGAAATGGAAGGTTGGAATCATGTTTTGAAGAGCGATATCACTTCAAACGGATACTACACTATCCCTGCAGTGGCTTTACTTGATAAAGAAGGCAAACTTCTTTTCTATGATCTCTATCAAGACATCGAACAGCTAACGGCTATTATAACTGAAAAACTGGGAGAAGGAGAATTCTATGAATCTAAAGATTTCTCGAAAGACGGTACATACGAAACATTGCAAGAAGCCTCCGACGGCAACGGCATCAATATCGTACTGATGGGAGATGCCTATAGCGACCGGCTGATTGCCGACGGAACATATAAATCGATGATGGAGAAAGCCTGCCGGGCATTCTTCAGCGAACAACCCTATACCGATTTCCGGGATCTATTCAACGTCTATTATGTAAATGTAGTTTCTGCCAACGAAGAGTATATAGGGAACAAGACAAATACCGCACTGAGCTGTACCTTTGGAGAAGGCACATACGTCGAAGGCAACTGGGATAAAGGTATCGAATATGCAATGAAAATCCCGACAATTACGGAAGACAACATTGATAACACACTGATTATCGTCATGATGAACTCCAAGAGATATGCCGGCACTTGCCACATGAGATATAATCCGGATTGGCCGACAGATTACGGAGTAGGAAATGCCATTGCTTATTTTCCGGTAGGAGAATCTGATGAGGCATTGGCCAGTATACTGCATCATGAAGCGGGAGGACACGGCTTCGCCAAGTTAGCTGACGAATATTTTAACAATGAAGAGCCGGATGATATGGCAAAAGAAAAGAATGGCGTGCTGACGCTCCATCAAATAGGTTGGTATCAAAATATAGATATTACCAATGACCCGACTCAAGTATATTGGAGCAAGTTTATCAGCGATGCTACCTACAAGCCCGAAAATATCGGAGTATTTGAAGGAGCATATACTTATCCCAGAGGCTTCTACCGTCCAACCGAAACAAGCATTATGTTATCTAATACCGGAGGATTCAATGCACCATCGCGCGAACGGATATACTATCGCATTCACAAACTGGCTTATGGTGAGAATTGGGCGTACGACTATAATGAATTCAAGGAATGGGACAAGAAGAATATACGCGACCATGGAACCATTACGCGCGCTATTCCTCAGAATTTTGTCCCATTAGCTCCACCGGTAGTGAAGATAAAACGATAAAATACGTCTGACTATCATTATTTAATGATAGTCACCGTACCTTCCGCCACTTTCTTCTCCTTCATCGGAGCACCTTCGGGGGCATAACCCAGGGCGGCACAACCATACACGCGGTGATTCTCGGGTACACCGATTTTCGTAAGGAAAGCGCGTACCTCAGCATCATCGCACGTCTGTCCCGGCTGGTTGATCCAGCACGAACCGATGCCGAGAGACTTGGCGGCAAGAAAGATATTCTGCATGGCGCAACCACAATCCATAGGCGCCCACCAGCGGGAAGGATCATTGGAAACGATGACAAGCGTAGGCGCATGATAATAGCAGCAATACGTCTCACTGCGTCCGCGTTCCTGCAAATGAACGTCATCGCTCTTGGCAAAAGCACCCTTGATTTTCTCGTTCAGCTCTGCCAGCACGGCGGCATCCTGGATGGCGGTAAAATGCCAGGTCTGGAAGTTCATTCCGTTGGGAGCATAAGTGGCAGCTTCCAGAATCCGATTCAAATCTTCTACGGATACTTGCTGTTCCGTATAGGCACGCACACTGCGGCGTGACTGGATGGTCTTTAATACTTCGTTCATATTCATTATCTTTTAATTAAACCGATCTTCACATTCAGTTTGAAATAGTAGACTCCGTTCTCGCGTTCCAGGAAGCCGTACTTGTCTTTATCGACCGAGCTCTTTTCAAAGCGGGTGTTCTGATAGAGGAAGTCGGCAAACACCTGGCGCTCCGACTGATGATAGCAAAGCACTTCGCCGTTGCCGTCCGTCAAGAGCAGTCCTTCCACGGCAGAGTCCGTGCCGTTGTATATCTTCGCCGGGCGCATGCCCAGGGCAAGTGCCAGCAGAAACTGTTTCATCTTGAACTCGTAGAAGCCGTGTTTGTTTATCAATTCGTCCTTTATCTTCAGTGGGTTCATCTCTTTGATGCGGTCCGTCAGTTCGTTGACGCGGGTGATGCCGTCCAGGTGCATGATGCGCACCATCTCCGCCAGCATGCGGGGGAAGTGGAGATCGATCATCAACAGGTTGCAGCGGAACACGCGGTCGGCTACATCGGCATACTTCAGTACACCGCCCAGGCGCTCTATCATCAGCATCCGTTCGGCGACTTCGGTAGGAGATTCCGGCAGGGCGTTTACTTTGTTGACGGTGGGCACGGCAAATTTGACGCCGCTCTGCTCCAGCTTCAAGTTGGCAGTGCGTCCGCCGTCCAGCAACGGGTTCATGGGGCTGAGGCGACAACGGACATTGAAGCCTGTCAACGGGGCTTGGGGATGCCAGAAGGCAACGGAGAAGTCGGTGCGGTCGTCCGTCTTGGCTTCGAGGTCGTAGATGTTGACGGCATCGAGAAAGGCTTCCAGACCTTCGGAGACTTCAATCTCTTCGCCCGGGACGTTCTTCAGTTGATGAAGGATGATTTCGGCGGCATCGCGGAAGTCCTCGCGCGGGAAGCGCTGCTCTTCCTTGCCGGAAGCGGTGAACGCGCCGTCTTTCTCTATCATACCGCTGACGATGCGCACGTCGTCTTTCTCTATGTAGTAGCGGCGTGTGCCGTCATGTTCTTCCCTTTGTATCAGTGCAATGGGCCAACACTTCTGTCCATCTTTCTGTGCCTTCGGGGTGCCCGGCGATACTTTTCCGTCCGCCAGCAGCCGGAAGAATGTATAGAGTTCACCTAACTCACGTTTACTTGCTTCAAATGCCATATCTTATTATTCTTTTTAAATGTTCGTTTTATATCGGGGCAGGCAGCCCGTCTGTATACCTTAACCCGGACGAGTGTATACCTTAGCCTGCCTGAGTGTATAGAAGAGGATATAATCATCATACATGATTATAGGAATCATTATACATGATTATAGGAATCATCATACATGATTGTAGGAATCATCCCACATGATTGTACCCCGAGTGTAGCACCGAGTCCGCCTCTATCCGTCAGCGATGTCCTCAAAGTGTAGCGTCTCGACCTTCTCCAGTCGCGACCGCAGTCTGGGCATCATCGATTTACGGATGCGTAACGTCATGCGGCAGTCCATATCGTACGATTGTTCCAGTATCTCCGGCTCCTCTTCCTTCACCACACGCATCACATCGTTCATCATGGGATATTCGAAGAGGAAAGTAACCGTTTCGTCCACCGTCTTTTCTATCACCGTGGCAGCGGCAATGGCTTCGGCGGCGGCAGCTTTGTAGGCTACAATCAGCCCGCTTGTTCCCAGTTTGATGCCGCCGAAGTAACGGACTACAATGATCAGAATATCCGTCAGTTCATTGGAATTTATCTGCCCCAGGATGGGCTTGCCCGCCGTACCGGAAGGCTCTCCGTTGTCATTGGCGCGGAAGTCCTTGCGCTCGTGCCCCAGCATATAGGCGTAGCAGGCATGGCGCGCATCGTAGTATTTCTTCTGATAGGTTTCCAGATGCGCCTTCACCTCTTCGACCGTACGCACCGGCAGGGCGATAGCAATAAACTTGCTGCGCTTTTCCGTGTAAATTCCCTCGGATGGGGCGGCAATGGTCTTATACGTATCTTCGCTCATGCTGCAAAGATATACAGTTTTCGTGTTTTATGCAGGGATTTACACCGGAAAAGTCTACCTTTGTATAGGTATATCGCCGAATTTCCATAAAAACAAGCCCCTGCCTGCCGCATGAAAAAAGTAGTTATTGCCATAGATTCCTTCAAAGGATGCCTCACCTCGCCGGAAGCGGAAACCGCCGCCGCACAGGGTGTGCGCAACGTCTTTCCCGAATGTGAAATCCTCTGTCTCCCCGTGGCGGACGGTGGCGAAGGGATGCAGGATGCACTCATTGCCGCCACCGGTGGAACACGCATCCCGGTTCGTGCCCACTCTCCGCTGATGGACATGCGCGATACCCACTACGGCATTGCAGGCGACGGACAGACGGCTTTTATCGAAATGGCAGCCATCAGCGGACTCCCCCTCGTGCCCCAGGGGGAACGTAACCCGATGCTGACTACCACTTTCGGAACGGGAGAACTGATACGCGATGCCTTGGAACGGGGATGCCGGCGTTTCATCATCGGGCTGGGCGGCAGTGCCACCAATGATGCCGGACTGGGAATGCTGCAAGCGTTGGGCTTCCGTTTCCTGGATGAAGCCGGGCAGGAATTGGGAACAAGGCATCCGAAAGGCATGTGCGGGGTACCAAAAGCGATGTGCGGGGCATTGCTTGCCGAGGTTGCTTCCGTCGATTTCTCGTCTGTGCACCCTGCCCTCAAGGATGGTCATTTCACTGCAGCCTGCGATGTTCGGAATCCTTTTATCGGTGCCGACGGCGCTGCAGCAGTCTTTGCCCCGCAAAAGGGGGCGGACCCGGAAATAGTAGCCAAACTGGATGCAGGTATGGTGAAACTTGCTGAAGTAATCCGCCAATCGACAGGCAAAGACATATCATCCCTACCCGGTGCCGGTGCTGCCGGCGGCATGGGTGGGGGGCTATCGGCATTTCTGAATGCAGAACTGAAACCCGGCATCCGGTTGTTACTGGATGCGCTCCGCTTCGGCGAGAGGATAAAAGGTGCTGATCTCGTCATCACCGGAGAGGGTAAGGCAGACCGGCAGACTGTTATGGGGAAAGTGCCCTTCGGTATACTGGAAGAGGCAAAGGTACAGCAGATTCCGGTTATTCTATTGGCAGGTGCTGTCGAGGATGCAGAGTTATTGAATCAGGCAGGATTCCAGGGAGTATTCTCCATTACTCCTTTGTCCATGACTTTAGAGCAGGCAATGAACCCCGCCTTTGCAAAGCAGAATATCAGCAGGACGGTAGAACAGATTTGCCGCACCGCCCGATGCTGCGGTAATGCTTCATCTGAAAAAAGAGACAACACAAAAAAAGCAGAGGACTAACCTCTGCTCTCCATACTGTTCTTGTCAGGATTCAAAATCTTAACCATCTGCCTGACGTCTTTCTTGTCGGCTTTGCCGTAAAGGCCAATCTGCTGCCCGGGCAGCATTTCCTTCTTCTTTTTCTTATCTATCATACCTATTGATTTTTCAATTAATAATATGCTAACAAGCTGCGAAGAAGTTTTGTTCATCAAGCGATACTTAATAATTGTACTTCAAATACTAAAGTTGAGTATGCCGGAATCGGGCCACTGGCACGCGTACCATAGCCAACAGTATAAGGGATATAAATCATCCAACGGTCTCCCACATGCATTTGTTGCAAGGCAATCTGCCAGCCTTCAATCACTTCGTTCAAGCGGAAAGCTTCGGGACAATTCCGCTTCCAGGAATTATCAAATTCACGCCCATTGATAAGTGTACCCTTATAGTGAACAGACACCACGCTATTACGGCGAGGAGTAATGTCTCCCTGCCCCGCCTCTAATACCCGGTAAAGCACCCCGGCAGCCAATTCTTTTATGTCTTTCTCAGAACGCAGTGATTCCAGGAACTGCTCATTCTGCTGTTTATATTCTTCTTTACGCCCCATAATATTCAAATAACTGTTTTCTACTATCACAGAAGTTTATGTACAGACTTACGGCAACGCGCCATCTCTTTGTCCGACAGTTCCGGATGCTTCTTAGTACCGCCCCTCTCAATCGTTTTCACTATCTTGAAGCCACTCCATTTCAGAATCTCCTTCAAAGCTCTTACTACACCGCGCGTCTGGTGATAAAGGATATTGAAGGGATAAGGGGTGGTGCACGTACTTACAATAATTGCCTTCTTGCCTTTATGCAGCGGAAGGGGCATTCCCCAGGAGTTCTCCCCCATCATGCCGTAGACCATACGGTCAAAAAGCACCTTCAACTCACCCGGCAGATTTCCCCAATAACAAGGAGCGCCGACAATCAAAGCATCCGCCTCTTTCACCGCCTGCAATACTTTTTGTGCATCGTCTTCGGGCAAACAGCACTTCAGTGAATCACGGCACTTCATGCAACCGATACAAGGATGAACCTGCAAATCGGAGACATGCACAAAGGTTACTTCCGCCCCACCATTCTCTGCTTCCTGCTTCATTGCTTCCAGCATCTTCGAGATATTTCCCCGGCGGCGGGGACTGCTATTGAGAATAAGTATCTTCATTAGTCCTTTTATGTTATGAAACGAGGATGCCTTTCACAGAAAAGCATCCTCATTCAGTATGTTATAATTCCACTCATTAATCCAATTTGTGGATTACCAAGCCGGAACGCAACTTCGGTTCAAACCAAGTAGTCTTGGGCGGCATGATGTTGCCCGTATCGGCAATATCCATCAGCTGCTTCATGGAAACAGGATAGAGGGCCAAAGCAACTTTCATCTCCCCACTGTCTACGCGTTTCTTCAGTTCGCCCAAACCACGGATACCGCCAACAAAGTCGATGCGCTTATCAGAACGCAGGTCCTTGATGCCGAGCACTTCATCCAGAATCAGATTGGATGATATGGTTACATCAAGTACGCCGATAGGATCATTATCGTTGTAAGTGCCCGGCTTAGCTGTCAGGCTATACCACTTTCCACCCAGATAGAGGGAAAAGTTGTGCAGGCCGGAAGGTTTGTAGATTTCAGTTCCTTTTTCTTCTACGACGAAGTTCTTGCCTACGGCAGCAAGGAACTGTTCGGGAGTCAGGCCATTCAAATCTTTCACTACACGGTTGTAATCGATAATCGTCAACTGATTAGCCGGGAAACAAACAGCCATGAAGTAGTTGTACTCCTCATCACCACGATGATTCGGATTCTGCTTGGCCTTCTCTGCACCGACCAAAGCAGCAGCAGCACTACGATGGTGTCCATCGGCAATATAGAGTGCGGGCATCTTGGCAAACTCTTTAGTGATGGCATCTATATCTTCTTGCTTGTCGATGATCCAGAATGTATGACCAAAGCCATCACCCGGAGCAATAAAGTCGTACACCGGTTTCTGGGATGTATAACGGGCAATGATAGCGTCTAACACTGCATCATCAGGATAAGCAAAGAATACCGGTTCAATATTGGCATTGTTCACACGAACATGCTTCATGCGGTCTTCTTCCTTATCACGACGGGTCAGTTCGTGCTTCTTGATAACGCCATTCATATAATCGGGAACGTATGCACCTACGACCAAACCATACTGCGTCTTGCCATTCATGGTCTGGGCATATACATAATAGTTCTCTTTATCATCTTGTACTAACCAACCTTTATCCTGGAACATCCGGAAGTTCTCAGCGGCTTTCTGATAAACACGTTCATCGTGCTCGTCCGTACCGACAGGGAAATCTATTTCAGGTTTAATGATATGATACAAAGATTTTTCATTTCCTGCCGCTTCTTCGCGTGCTTCGGCAGAGTTCAGCACATCGTAAGGACGTGAAGCTACTTGTTCCACCAAGTTCTGCGGTGGACGAACGCCTTTAAAAGGTTTAATTATAGCCATAAGTCAAGGTGTATTTTAATGGAGATTATTGCTTGTTTACGCGGAACTTCTCGCAACCGTCTTTCAAGAAACCTACAATCTGCTGGGCAGCTGCAATACCTGCATTAATATTAGCCTCAGCAGTCTGGGCACCCATCTTCTTCGGTGTAGAGAAGTAACGTCCGGCAAACTTGGCTGCAAAAGTTTCATTGGCAGCAGGCATGATGTCGGTCATGTACTTCAAGTCGGCACGTTCTTCCATCAACTGAATCAGTTCGGCTTCGTTGATGACTTCTTTGCGGGCAGTATTTATCAGCAAGCCCCCCTTCGGCATCTTATTCACCAAAGCATAGTTGATGGAATTCTTTGTTTCCGCAGTTGCAGGAATATGCAGAGAAACGACATTGCAAGTAGAGTAAAGTTCTTCGACAGAATCCAGCGCTTTCACACCGTCTTTCTCAATAACCTCTTTCGGGCAAAATGCATCGTAAGCATAAATATCCATACCGAAACCTTTGGCAACACGAGCTACGTTGCGCCCTACATTACCGTAAGCGTGGATACCCAGCTTCTTGCCTTTCAGTTCCGTACCGGATGTACCATTATACATATTGCGGACAGCCATTACCATCAAGCCAAAAACCAATTCGGCTACGGCATTAGAGTTCTGTCCCGGAGTATTCATTACACATACATTGTGGGCGGTAGCAGCGGCAAGGTCTACATTATCCACACCGGCACCGGCACGCACTACGATTTTCAGTTCTTTGGCTGCATCCAACACTTCGGCATCAATGATGTCGCTACGGATAATAATGGCATTGGCATCTTTCACAGCTTCCAGCAATTGTGCCTTCTCACCATATTTCTCCAGCAATACGAGTTCATAGCCCGCTGCTTCAATTTCTTTGCGAATACCGTCTACTGCTACTTTAGCAAACGGTTTGTCTGTTGCGACTAATACTTTCATGATTCTAATTGGTATTAAAAAGAATTCACCACAGAGTAGCACAGAGTTTCACAGAGTTTTTTTCTTTAGTCCAGTCTCTGTGGGACTCTGTGTCCTCTGTGGTGAATCAAATATTATTAATGAAGTTTCTCAAATTCCTGCATGCAGTCAATCAGCGCTTGTACGCTTTCTTTCGACATTGCATTGTAGCAAGATGCACGGAATCCACCTACCGAACGATGTCCCTTAATACCTACCATACCTTTTTCGGTAGCAAACTTCTGGAAGTCAGCTTCAAGGTCTTTGTATTCGGGAGCCATTACGAAGCAGATGTTCATGCGTGAACGGTCTTCTTTAGCTGCTGTGCCCACAAACAGTTTGTTACGGTCTATCTCGGCATATAGCATATCAGCCTTTTCAATGGCGCGGCGTTCCATTTCCTTCACACCGCCTTGTGCCTTGATCCAGCGCAGAGTTTGCAATGCTGCGTAGATAGGAACAACAGGGGGAGTATTGAACATAGAACCGCCATCAATATGAGTCTGATAATTCAGCATTGTCGGAATATAACGCGACATCTTACCTACGGCTTCATCCTTTACAATGACAAATGTTACACCGGCAGGAGCCAGGTTCTTCTGTGCACCACCATAGATACAGATATATTTAGACACGTCGATAGGACGGGAGAAAATATCGGAAGACATATCGGCAATCATCGGAACATTGACATTGAGGTCGCTCTTCAGTTCCGTACCGTAAATAGTATTATTAGTCGTAATATGGAAATAATCTACATCAGCCGGAACTGTATAATCCTTCGGAATATAAGTATAGTTGGCTTCGGCAGAAGAGGCTACTTCTACAACTTCACCGAAAGCCTTAGCTTCTTTCATCGCCTTCTTGGCCCATACACCAGTATTCAGATAAGCAGCTTTCTTTTCGAGGAAATTGAAAGGTATCATGCAGAATTCCAGACTGGCACCACCACCCAAGAACAATACCGAATAGCCTTCGGGAATATTGAGCAATTCTTTGAATAATGCCACAGCTTCGTCCACTACGGGTTGGAAGTCTTTAGCACGATGGCTAATCTCCATCAAAGAGAGTCCGGATCCATTGAAATCTAAAATAGCCTTCGCTGTATCCTCAATCACCTCACGCGGAAGAATGGAAGGTCCTGCATTGAAATTATGCTTTTTCATTT
>CAJKXC010000025.1 GCA_905203765.1 uncultured Bacteroides sp. | reverse complement strand
TTCTGCTGCATGCCCTGAAAGGGCTCAATTATATAGCGTAGGGCATCGCCCTACGTAAAAGGTCACATACGATACAAGCCCTGAAAGGGCGGAACTGTATGCAGGTTATGCCCTTTCAGGGCGCAAATTCAGAGGATCGTTCTTACGTAGGGCGATGCCCTACGCTATATAATTGAGCCCTTTCAGGGCACGCCGCTAAATTATCATTTAACTACGCATTTCCCGGATGAACCAAATAAAAGATTGTGTTGAAGATTCAGAAAGTAAAGTGTCTTTGCATTGTAGACTAAAAGAAAGGAGAAAGCAATATGGCAAAACCAATAAAAGAAACCCCTATACTTTTTGGTGAAGATGCTAAACGTTTTCTGGCATCCATGCAGGATGTTAAGCCTGCTTCCCAACAGGAAAAGCAGCGGATTAAAGCTGCTTATGAGAAAATGAAGAAAATAGCAACTTTTATGATGTGACTTCCTTGATGAGACTAATTAAGTTTGTTACAGTAGATGCATACCCTTCGGCAGTACCCTTTTATGAGAAAAATGGCTTCCGACCTCTTGTAAATGAACTTTGTGAAGATACTTTCCCCATGTATTTCGACCTTATACAACTTATTAGGTAATATTACCGTATGTAATATAATAGAATTGTCAAACCATTATAAATAATAGCCATTATGATTACATTGAAAGGTGTTGACCCTAAAATGATTGCCAATAATCTGACTTCGTCCGAATTGATACATCCGGGTGAAATGATAAAGGATGAAATAGAATATCGTGGCATTTCCCAAAAGAAACTTGCTGCGCAAATGGGGATTTCCCCGTCGTTACTTAATAAGATATTGAACGGCAAACGTGCTATTTCAACGGAATACGCCCTTTTATTTGAAGCCGTACTTAGCATTGATGCTGAACCGTTGCTTAAGATGCAAGCCGATTATAATATGCAAGTAGCAAAAGCTGATAAGTCTTTTGCTGAAAGACTGTCAAATATTAGGAAGATGGTGGCAATGTTGGCTTAATAAGGTATTCTTTAAAAACGCGGCGGCAAATTAAAAAAGTAAAGTGATTACTTTTTAATTTGCCGCCGTGTTTTTTTAATTTGTCTCCGTCTTTTGGAGCGGCGTTCTGAGGCTTCTGAACGGGGTTGCGGGGGGTGCGGGGGTGAAAAAGCAACTTTTATTTTAGAATAGAAATAAATGTAAAGTAATTACTTTTAATTTCTTTTTCTGTGAAATAAAAGTTGCTTTTTCACCCCCGCACCCCCCGCACTTAGTTATTTGGATAGAGCTGGTTTGATCTTGTTTGTTCAGAATCCAGCATAACAACTTCGTACCGTCGTCCGTTTCTTCCGTAGATAAATTTGAAACCGAGCCTTATTAAAATCTTTCCTAATATCACTTTGCTTGCAGCGGTGTACTGATACCCCGTCCGTCTCCGAATCTCTTCCGCTATTTCGCTTACCGTCATGTACTTTATCGGATCGAACCGTACCGGCTTGCGGAAATGCGTCAGCAGCATTTCTTCTTCGGGGGTGTTGAAGATGAAGGGCTGGTTGTTGCTCTCTATCTCGCTCACTTCGTCGGCTTCGAACCAGTAGCGGTAGCCGTTGTCCAGCAGATGTTTGATTTGGGCGTAGAGTTGCGGGTAATCTATGTCGTAGAGTTCGATGCGGTCTACTTCGAAGCAGAGGAAGCGGCGGTTGCCGGTGGGGTCGTGCAGCACTTGGGGGTAATTGCAGGTGCCGGCAAAGGAAGCTACGTGGGGGAAGTTCTGTGTGCGGCGTGCGTAGGGCAGGCGCAGGGTGATGGTGCTGCGGGTGATGAGGTCCTTCAGTTGGCTCAGTTCGCGGCCGTTCATGCCCTCGTACTCGTCGAAGTTGATGAGCATGAATTGGCTGATGCGCGCCAGATCGTCTTTGTTGCCGGGGGTGATGGTACCGGTGCTCAGGTACTCGGCACGCAACTCGGGGGGCAGCAGGCGGTTGATGAAGGTGGTCTTGCCCAGGTTCTGCTTGCTGCAAAGCAAGAGGCAGAGGTGGTTTACGATGTCGTCCCTTGTGGCGGCGGCCACCATACCGACGAGGAAGTGGGTGAGCCCTTTCTGCCAGAAGTCGGCGTTGGCGGTGCCTACGCTGCGGGCGAGGCGCGCCAGGTGGTCGATGCCGTCCCAAGCGGGCAGTTGCTCCATGTACAGGCGGATGGGGTGGTAGGACTGGCTGAAGTCGGAGTAGATGAGGTTGCCTACATTCTTGACGTTGCACGTGTAGCCGGCTTCGTTCAGTTCCATCCAGATGGTGTTCTCCATCTGGTCGTCCAGCTCGCAGAAGGTGCCGGCGCCACGGGGGCTGCACTCCATGCGGTGCTTTACAAGGTTGTAGCGGGTGTCGTAGTGGCTTCTGATGTACTGCTCGATGTGCAGGAAATTCCACTGGGCGGTGGACAGCTTGCGGGTGTTGAACTCCTCGGTGTGGCGGTAGGCGCTCGTGACTGCCGAGTCCAGTTCTTCGGCGGGCAGGTCGGAGAAGTTGGCGCGGATGAAGAGTTGCGCTTCGTGCATCGGAATGCCGTAGCAGTTGTAGGTACATGCCAGCTTGTACAGGTAGTTGTTGCGGTTTCCTTCGCTGTACGTCTCCTTGTGGTCGTGCCGGTGGAGCAGGGTGGCAAGCAGGGCGCGGCTTTCGCCGGGGGTGTAGCGGATGTGGTCCGAAGGCCGGCCGGCGGTGTCATCGACGTTTTTCTCCACGGAGCCTTTCTTCCGTCCGGTCGTCCTCTTGGGCTTCTCCCTGAGGGGAAGAGCAGGGTTGACGACGAACACCTGCGCGTCGGGGTTGAAGTAGACTTCGTCGTCGTGGGACAGATAGCAGAGGCGCGTCATGTCCTTGCAGGCTTCGTCGAGTCCGGTGGAGCAGAGCTTCTCGTAGAAGGCGGCTACCTGGTCGTAGGCATGGGCATGATAGTTCCGCACCTCGTCGGGTGACTGGGGCAGGCTGCCGTCGGCAAGGCTGGTGCGCACGGTGACTTTGCTGCCGCTGCCGCGCGGACTGCGGAAGCTGATGTGGGTGTGCGGACAGCCTTCCACTGCGCGGCGGATGCGTTGCAGCTCTTCTTCCGTCTTCTTGTCAAAGTCCAGGGAGATTTCTCCGATGTACTCCACCAGCTTGTCGTATCGCCGTCCGCCGGAGAAGCGGGCGGAAAAGGTGACGGCGGGCAGTTCGCCTTTCTTCTGCTCGGCGGCAGGCAGGTCGTTGTCCGCCATGCTTTGGCGTATTTCGGTGATGATTCTGCGCAGCTCTTCATCGTCTCGGATAAGGTGAATTACTTCTGACTCGGTCAGTTCTAAACTCGGGGGTTGTTTCTTGTTTTTGTAGTAAGATATTTTCATAATTTAAAAAGTTTGTCAAAATAACATGGATATATTGGAGCGGAAAATAACTTTTGCATTCTATGTGAAAGTTATATTAAAATCTGAAAATGGCTTTATGGCTCTCCCAGTGTGTCAACTATTAGTTGCACTTGGCGTGGGGTGAAGCTGCGGCTCCGGTCGGTGTATCCCATGCTTATTAATGCTTTGTGTAGCTCTTGGTTGTGTTGTATCCAGCGGCGTAGCACTTGTGTGGCATTTTTGACGGTCATTTGCGGATTGTAAAGGTGCGCCAGCTCTGATTTTGTGTAGGTATGCACCAAAAATCTGTTCTCTTCTTGTTTCATTTTAATTTTTATTGGTTTATTATGTAGCTATAAAATTACTGAAAATAAGTGACTTATGGAAACTTTTGGACGTATTGTTTTCAACAAAATTCATAAGGCTTCATTGGCGATTCGGGGCGCGGGCGGGTGCACTATCTTTGTACTACGGACGATGGGAGAAAGGCTTTTTCTCTCCGGGTATTCGGAACGAAACTTTTATTTTTTTATGGCAACATCCATGAATTATTCGGTGGTGGCTCGCAAGAACCCTGCCAAGAAGGAAGAACCGAGCAAGTATTATGCCGTGGCGCAGTCTACGGGTGTGTTGGACTTTGAAGAGATGTGCGAGGCGATAACGGGGCGTACCACTTGTACGGAAACCGATGTGCGCGCTGCGCTGGCAGGCATCATCTACGAGGCGAACCGTGCCTTGAAGGCGGGACGCATCGTGCGGCTGGGCGACCTCGGTTCGCTGCAAATGGGTATCAGCAGCAAGGGCGCCGAGAAGGCGGAAGATTTCACGTCTTCGCTCATCAGGAAAACGCACGTCATCTTCCGCCCCGGCAAGTCGCTGACGAACATGGCGAAGACGGTGGCGTATACGCGCGTGGCAACCCGCAGCGTGCAGGGCAGCCAGGTCGGTGGCGGCGGTTCCGGTAGCGGGGGCGACGGGAATTTGGACGAGAATCCGATGGGATAACGGAGCGAAGCTCTGATAAGTAGTTAGTAGTGAGTAGTTAGTAGTAAGTAGAATAGTTTTGCCTAAAAATTAAAAAACAATGAGAACAAAATCATCTGCCTGGGACAAAATTTTGAAAGTGATTATTGCCGTTGCATCGGCGTTTTTGGGCGCACTGGGGGCGCATGGAATGAATGTCTGACGTTATGAGAAAGATTGAACTGATTATTATTCACTGTTCCGCCACCAGGGCGGACAGTGATTTCAGTGCCCAAGATGTGGACACTGCACACCGTTACCGGGGATTCTCCTCTTGGGGATACCATTATTATGTGCGAAAGAGCGGATTAATCGAGCCGATGCGCCCGGAAGATGTGCCGGGGGCGCATGCGCGCGGATATAATGCGGCAAGTATCGGGGTGTGTTACGAGGGCGGGCTGGATGCAAACGGCCGTCCGGCGGATACGCGCACCGCACGGCAGAAAGAGGCGTTGCACCGGCTGGTGGCACGGCTGCTGAAGGATTATCCGGATGCCCGGGTGGTGGGGCATCGTGATCTCAGTCCCGACCTGAATTATAATGGCATCGTAGACCCCTGGGAACGGGTGAAGGAGTGCCCTTGCTTTGAGGTACTGGCGGAGATGTGGTAGACGGACGGTTACCGCCGGAACTCTATTTTACGCTTTTATTCCAGATTTGTTACAGAATTTATCCTTAGCTTTGTACCCTCAATTTATGTAATACGTACAAAGGATATGACACTAAGAAACACTGTGAAAGAGGGGAGAATGTATATTCTGCTTGTAGTCTTGATAAGCCTGTCGCAACACCCGTTGCGGGCACAAGACTTTTCAACTTGGGCAAATGTCGGGGCCAGTTATGAAGTGGCTCCGGCATTTGCTGTTACCGGGGGACTGGAATGGCGAACGATGGATAATCTGGGAAGAACCGACCGCCTGGGACTGGAAGTGGGCGGCATTTATACGGTGCTTCCTTTCTTGAAGTTCGGGGTGGGATATGAAATGCACTACCGGAACCGGGTAGATGCCGGCTGGAAACTCCGGCATCGCTATTACATCGACGGTACGGTTTCTACCCGGGTACAACAGGTGAAGATCTCGTTGCGCGAACGCTTTCAGGCTAATGCGGCAGGGGATAAGAGCAATCCGCGTCTTCGCTCGCGCCTCAAACTGGCCTATGAGCTTCGGAATTCCAAGATAGAGCCGTATGTATCGGTGGAGATGTACAACAGTCTGGCTCGTGCCGAGCACTTCGATGTGAAGCGGATGCGCTACCGGGGCGGAATTGCTTTGCCTCTCTCTTCGCGCTGGGAAGCGGATGTATTCTATTGTTGGCAGGCAGAGAAAGGGGATGACAGGAATATAGTGGGGATAGAGTGCAATTATAAATTTTAGGCACGGATTATCTACGCTCTTTCCTGTATTCCTTTTTCAGATAGAAGTTGAATCCGGCATATACTTGCAGCGTGCCGAAGCCGTTGTTCAGGGAGAAGTTGTGGCGGTAGTAGTCGTATGTGCGGCCCACGAAAGAGGCGCCGGCAAAATACTTGCTGTTGTTGTACACCACGCCTGCCCGCAGGATGAAGTCGATGTTGAGGTTCTTGTACCAGTCATCGGTCTGCTCTTCCGCCTTCTTGATGCGCGATGTCTTGTAGGCAACGGCGGGGCTGAGCGAGAGGCACGCCAGACAGTTGCGCGCAAACACCCAGTTGTAGGCGTAGCCGAAGTTTAGGCTGATGTTGGTGTACTTGATGTGCTTCACCTTCATGCCCGGATTCATCGTCTCCTGTATTACTTCGGGCAGCTTGGTATAGTCGAAGTTCAGGTTGTGCGCGGACAGGGAAGCCCCGGCTATGAACGAACCGGCATTGCGCCGCTGGTTGGTGGACTGGCTGAAGGCGGCGGGATAGGAGAAGTGCCGGTTGTTGAATATATAGTATAGGTTGAGCCCTTTCATGTCTACCTTCAGACCGTCGAAATCGGCGGAGTAATTGGACGGTACGCGGTCGGAGAAGCCCGTAGCCCGGTGTATCTGGTAGTTGTTTCCGGTGCGGCGATAAAAAATGTCCACGCCCAGCTTGGAACTGTAAAGGCTGAGGTCGAGTTCCGTTCCCTTCTTCTTCCCGTTCTTCTTTCCGTACAGTCCGTCCGTGTCGATGGACCATCCCAGGAATATCCAGCGCCAGCCGAAGTAAACGCCTACCTTGTTATGAGGATTGGGCGAGAACTGGAGATGCTGGGGTTGGGGAGAGGCACTGCTTACGGAGTAATATTCGTAATTGGTGAAGTGGTCGAGCATCAGGGCATAGTTGTAGCGGTTGGGACTGATATAGGTAGTATCGAAGTCGCTGAAATTGAGGAACTGCTTTATCGCCTTTTTAAAGCTGCCCCGATGGGAGCGGGAAGCGGGGTCGTGGCGTAACAGCGAGTCGCCCTCTTCGCTCTGGGCAAACAGGGACAGGGGGAATAATATGCATAAACAAATGATGACTCCTTTCAGCATCGCTTCCTTTTTAGTTAACCAAGAACGAAGATATGAAAAACGGTGCAGATTCGGAAAAAGATTGCTCCGTATTTCTTATTTTCTGTTGTTTTTTGGACGATTTGGCTGCTTTCTTGTGAGTTGCCGTCGAAATCTGACTATATTTGTGGCAAGAAGAATCAATGAAGGTACTGTTATGAAAAAGATTATCAACCCGTGGAAGAATATGGAAGGCTATAATTGTTTCGGCTGCTCGCCCGACAATGAAGCCGGTGTAAGAATGGAGTTTTATGAGGACGGCGATGAGGTGGTGAGCATCTGGAAGCCGCGCCCGGAATATCAGGGTTGGCTGAATACGCTGCACGGGGGCATACAGTCGGTGCTGCTGGATGAAATCTGCGGCTGGGTGGTGTTCCGCAAGTTGCAGACTGCCGGGGTGACGTCGAAGATGGAAACCCGGTTCCGGAAATCCATTTCGACGCAGGACACGCATGTGGTGCTGCGTGCCTCGCTGAAGGAGCAGAAGAGGAATATTGCCATCATAGAAGCGCAGTTGTATAATAGTATGGGGGAACTTTGCACGGAAGCCACGTGCACCTACTTCACCTTCCCGAAGGAAAAGGCGGAGAAGGAAATGTGTTTCCAGCATTGCGAGGTAGAGGCAGAGGAGATACTGCCGTTGATATAATGAGTTCACCACAGAGGACACAGAGGCGCACAGAGTTTTAAAGTAATCTGTGTTAATTTAGTGCAGCCAAGCCTTTTAGCCTTAGGGCTCTGGTAAACTCCCTAAACTCTGTGAGACTCTGTGCCCTCTGTGGTGAAAAGAATCTGTGTTAATCCGTGTAATCTGTGGTGAAAAACTGAGAATTTGAAACAAAAATCAAACTTTTTGTGATAAATCTTTGGTAGTTTAAAACATATCCTATACTTTTGTCGCATTAAAACAAAGAAAAATGAAGAATATCGTTGCACATCATCACCATCATCATCCTGACGAATAACTCGGTGGGCGTATGAGTGTATGTGTATAACGAAAACATAAATGACGAGGCTTGCCGGATATTGGTGAGCCTCGTTTTGTTTTTAACCGTGTGGAAATAAATCATAAATTATAAATTATAAATCTCATGTTACTAAGAATTGCAGTACAAGCTAAAGGCCGTCTCTACGATGAGACGATGTCATTCCTGGGAGAATCGGATATTAAGTTAAGCGCCATGAAACGTTCGTTGCTGGTGCAGTCCTCAAACTTTCCGTTGGAAGTGTTGTTCCTGAGGGATGATGATATTCCGCAGTCGGTGGCTACCGGCGTGGCTGACATCGGTATTGTGGGTGAGAACGAGTATGTGGAGAAGCAGGAAGATGCCGAGATTGTGAAGCGCCTGGGATTCAGCAAATGCCGCCTGTCACTGGCAATGCCGAAGGACATCGAGTATCCCGGAGTGAAGTGGTTTGAAGGCAAGAAGATTGCGACATCCTATCCGGGAATTCTCTCTGCATACCTGAAAGAGCAGGGGGTGAGTGCCGAGATTCACGTCATTACGGGTTCGGTGGAAGTAGCGCCGGGCATCGGGCTGGCGGATGCCATCTTCGACATCGTAAGTTCCGGTTCTACGCTGGTGAGCAACCGGCTGAAAGAGGTGGAAGTGGTGATGAAGTCCGAAGCGCTGCTGATAGGCAACAAGAACATGAGCGAAGAAAAGCTGGAGATACTGAGGGAACTGCTGTTCCGCATGGATGCGGTAAAGACGGCGGAAGACAAGAAATATGTGCTGATGAATGCGCCGAAGGACAAGCTGAATGAGATCGTGTCCGTGCTGCCGGGCATGAAGAGCCCGACGGTGATGCCGCTGGCGCAGGAAGGCTGGTGTTCCGTACACACCGTGCTGGACGAGAAGTGTTTCTGGGAGATTATCGGGAAACTGAAGGCGCTGGGGGCGGAAGGAATACTGGTGCTGCCGATAGAGAAAATGATCCTGTAAGAAAGAGGCACCACAGAGGACACAGAGTCTCACAGAGTTTAATAGAAACGCAGATTCTCGCAAAGAGAAAAAAGCATAAATAATCTGTGTGAATCTGCGTTAATCTGCGTTTTTTTCTTTCCTCTGTGAAACCCTGTGCCCTCTGTGGTGAAAATAAATAATAAACCGAAAAACAATTAGTTATGATACTGATAACCAATCCTGATAAATCCCAATGGGCGGAAATTCTGAAACGTCCGGTGATGAACACGGAAAACCTGTTCGATACGGTGCGGGGCATTATAGCCCGTGTGCAGGCCGAGGGAGACCGTGCCGTGCTGGAATACGAAGAGAAGTTTGACAAAGCGGCTTTGACCTCGCTTGCCGTGAGCCGGGAAGAACTGGAAGAGGCCGAGGCGCTGGTAAGTGAAGAACTGAAAGCCGCCATCCGGCTGGCAAAGCAGAACATCGAAACCTTCCACGCCGCACAACGCTTTGAGGGCAAGCAGATACAGACGCAACCGGGCGTGACGTGCTGGCAAAAGGCAGTTGCCATCGAGAAGGTGGGACTTTATATTCCGGGCGGAACAGCCCCGCTGTTTTCCACCGTGCTGATGCTGGCAGTGCCCGCCAAGATAGCGGGATGCAAGGAGATTGTGCTTTGTACCCCGCCGGGCAAGGACGGGAAGGTGCATCCTGCCGTACTCTTTGCCGCACGGGTGGCAGGCGTCAGCCGTATCTTCAAAGCCGGTGGCGTGCAGGCGATTGCTGCCCTGGCATACGGTACGGAGAGCGTGCCGAAGGTGTACAAGATATTCGGCCCCGGAAACCAGTACGTGACCGCCGCCAAACAGCTGGTGAGCCTGCGCGATGTAGCGATCGATATGCCTGCCGGTCCCTCGGAAGTGGAAGTGCTGGCGGATGAAACGGCGAACCCCGCATTCGTGGCAGCCGACCTGCTGAGCCAGGCGGAGCATGGAGTAGATAGCCAGGCCATGCTTATCACCACTTCCGCCTCGTTGCAACAGGCGGTGAAGGCAGAAGTGGAGCGCCAACTGGACTTGCTCCCCCGCAAGGAGATTGCCGCGAAATCTCTTGCCAACAGCAAGCTGATTGTGGTGCGCGATATGGCGGAAGCCATCGAACTGACCAATGCCTACGCCCCCGAGCATCTGATTATAGAAACAGCCGACTATCTGTCGGTGGCGGAGCGCGTGGTGAATGCCGGTTCGGTGTTCTTAGGCTCCCTGACGCCCGAAAGCGCGGGAGACTATGCCTCGGGCACGAACCATACGCTGCCTACCAACGGCTATGCCAAGGCTTATAGTGGCGTCAGCCTGGACAGCTTTATCCGCAAGATTACTTTCCAGGAGATAAAGCCGGAAGGGATGCGCGCCATCGGTCCCGCCATCGAAGTAATGGCAGCCAATGAGTGCCTGGATGCGCACAAGAACGCAGTCACCGTAAGACTGAAGTCCATAAATCATAAATTATAAATCATAAATCATAAATCTCCCCACATGAGAACATTGAAAGAACTGACCCGGTCGAACATCTGGGATTTGAAACCCTATTCCTCGGCACGCGACGAATACAACGGCGCTGCGGCATCCGTCTTTCTCGATGCCAACGAGAACCCCTACAATATGCCGCACAACCGTTATCCCGACCCGTTGCAGCGGGAACTGAAAGCGGAACTGGCGAAGATAAAGAAGGTGAGTCCCGAACATATCTTTCTGGGAAACGGCAGCGATGAAGCTATCGACCTGATGTACCGCGCTTTCTGCGATCCGGTGATAGATAATGTAGTAGCCATCGCCCCCACCTACGGCATGTATGAGGTGTGTGCCAATGTGAACGATGTGGAGTACCGCAGGGTGCTGCTCGACGAGGATTTCCAGTTCTCGGCAGAGGAACTGCTGGATGAAGCGAACGAGATGACAAAGCTGATTTTTCTTTGTTCTCCCAATAACCCGACGGGAAACGACCTGCTCCGCAGCGAGATTGTGAAGCTGATACGCAAGTTCGACGGGTTGGTGGTGCTGGACGAAGCGTACAACGA
The DNA here is from genome assembly GCA_905203765.1 of uncultured Bacteroides sp. Lineage (GTDB taxonomy): Bacteria > Bacteroidota > Bacteroidia > Bacteroidales > Bacteroidaceae > Bacteroides. The sequence continues at coordinate 21,828 of CAJKXC010000025.1, read as the reverse complement.
CTTCTCCGAAGCGCCTTCTTTCCTCGAAGAGCTGGACAAGTATCCCAATCTGGTGGTGCTTCAGACCTTCTCTAAGGCATGGGGATGCGCCGCCATCCGCCTGGGCATGGCGTTTGCTTCGCCGGAGATTATCGGCATCCTTAATAAGATAAAATATCCCTATAATGTGAATCAGTTGACGCAGCAGCAGGCAGTGGAGATGCTGCACCGATACTACGAGATAGACCGCTGGGTGAAGATGCTGAAAGAGGAGCGCGAACACCTGGAAGCTGAATTTGCCCGGTTGCCTTGCACGAAACATCTGTTCCCGTCGAGCGCCAACTTCTTCCTGGTGCGTGTGACGGATGCCGTGAAGATTTACAATTATCTGGTGGCACGGGGAATCATTGTCCGCAACCGCCACTCCATCGTGCTTTGCGGCAACTGCCTGCGTGTGACGGTGGGGACGCGGATGGAGAATGAGAAGCTGATAGAGGCGTTGAAGGAATATAAATGATAATTTAGCGGCGAAGCCGCTAAATTAAGTTGACGAGGATACGAGGGGACAAGTTGACAAGGACCGTGCGGCGCGATGATATTTGTAGAGTAACTCCATTCCCCTCCTCTTGGGAGGAGGGGTGCCCAAAGGGCGGGGTGGTAGAGAGCACAATGCAAAAGTAATCTTTCAAAGGTATTCTTTTCTTCCTACCACCTCCCCCTTCGGGTACTCCTCCTCCCAAGAGGAGGAGAATCGAGATACTGCTGCTGTACACCGCTAAATTCCCCAGAGCTCTGTGAGACTCTGTGTCCTCTGTGGTGAAAGAAATTCCCATTTATTAAATAGAATTATTATGAAGAAAATACTTTTTATAGACCGTGACGGAACGCTGGTCATTGAACCGCCGGTGGATTACCAACTGGATTCGCTGGAGAAGCTGGAGTTTTATCCGAAAGTGATGCGCAACCTGGGCTTTATCCGCAGCAAACTGGACTTTGAGTTTGTGATGGTGACCAATCAGGACGGGCTGGGCACCGCTTCTTTCCCCGAAGATACCTTCTGGCCGGCACACAACCTGATGATGAAAACGCTGGAAGGTGAAGGCATCACGTTCGACGACATTTGCATAGACCGCAGTATGCCCGCCGACAATGCCCCCACCCGCAAACCGCGTATCGGGATGCTTACCAAATACCTGGATAATCCGGATTATGACCTTGCCGGCAGCTTTGTCATCGGCGACCGCCCCACGGACGTGGAACTGGCAAAGAACCTGGGTTGCCGCGCCATCTTTCTGCAAGAAGATACCACCTCGCTGAAACCCGTTTCCGAGGGGGGAGATGCCGCTTGCGAAGGACTCGAAGAAGTCTGTGCCCTCGTCACGAAGGACTGGGATAAGGTGGCGGAGTTCCTGTTTGCCGGCGAGCGCAAAGCCGAAGTGCGCCGCACCACCAAAGAAACCGATATCTATGTGTCTCTGAACCTCGACGGCGACGGGCATTGCGACATCAGCACCGGTCTGGGCTTCTTCGACCATATGCTGGAGCAGATAGGCAAGCACGGCGGCATAGACCTGACCATCCGTGTGAAAGGCGACCTGGAAGTGGACGAACACCACACCATAGAAGATACCGCCCTTGCCTTGGGCGAATGCCTCTACCAGGCGCTTGGCAGCAAGCGCGGCATCGAGCGCTACGGCTATGCCTTGCCTATGGACGATTGCCTCTGCCAGGTGTGCCTGGACTTCGGCGGACGCCCGTGGCTGGTGTGGGACGCGGAGTTCAAGCGCGAGAAGATAGGGGAGATGCCCACGGAAATGTTCCTGCACTTCTTCAAGTCGCTGAGCGATGCTGCCCGGATGAACCTGAACGTCAAAGCCGAAGGACAGAACGAGCATCATAAAATAGAAGGTATCTTCAAGGCACTGGCGCGCGCGTTGAAGATGGCGGTGAAGCGGGATATTTATCACTTTGAACTGCCCAGCTCGAAGGGGGTGTTGTAACCCCTTCTTATTCGTGATTATAATAAGATAGAAATGTAAGTACAGATAAATATTTTCCGTATCTTTGACACAGAAAAAGTATATGGACGAATAATATGTCACACTTAGCTCCCCTGATAGCCGACCTGGCTCTGATACTGATTTGTGCAGGTATTATGACCCTGCTGTTCAAGAAGTTGAAACAACCGCTGGTGTTGGGATATGTGGTCGCCGGATTCCTTGCCAGCCCCCACATGGCGTACACGCCTTCGGTAATGGACACGGCGAATATACAGACTTGGGCGGACATCGGCGTCATCTTCCTGCTGTTTGCACTGGGACTGGAATTCAGCTTCAAGAAGATAGTGAAAGTGGGCGGGGCGGCGATTATTGCCGCCTGCACTATTATCTTCTGTATGATACTGTTGGGCGTGACGGTGGGCACCGCTTTCGGGTGGAAACGGATGGACTGCATCTTCCTGGGCGGTATGATTGCCATGTCGTCCACTACTATTATTTATAAGGCTTTCGATGACTTGGGGCTGCGTAAGAAGCAGTTTACCGGGCTGGTTCTCAGCATACTTATCCTTGAAGATATTCTTGCTATCGTGCTGATGGTGATGCTGTCCACTATGGCGGTCAGCAACAATTTTGAGGGAACGGAGATGCTGGAGAGCATTGCCAAACTGCTGTTCTTCCTGATACTGTGGTTCGTGGTGGGCATCTACCTTATCCCCGTGCTGCTGAAGCGTTGCCGGAAGCTGATGAGTGAGGAAACACTGCTGATTGTGTCTCTGGGGCTTTGCTTCGGCATGGTGGTGATGGCGGCGCATACCGGATTTTCGGCTGCTTTCGGGGCGTTCATCATGGGCTCCATCCTTGCGGAGACAGTAGAGGCGGAGAGCATAGAACGGCTGGGGAAGCCGGTAAAGGATTTGTTCGGAGCTATCTTCTTCGTATCGGTGGGCATGATGGTAGACCCTGCCATGATTGTGGAATACGCCGTTCCGATTATGGTGCTGACCCTGGCTGTGCTCATCGGACAGTCTTTGTTCGGAACGCTGGGCGTGTTGCTTTCGGGGCAACCGCTGAAGACTGCTATGCAATGCGGCTTCAGTCTGACGCAAATCGGAGAGTTTGCTTTCATCATTGCCTCGCTGGGTGTTTCGCTGCACGTTACCAGTCATTTTCTGTATCCTATTGTGGTGGCGGTGTCCGTTATCACTACTTTTATTACTCCTTATATGATTCGCCTGGCGGAACCGGCTTCCAACTTCGTAGATACGCATTTGCCCGCCAAGTGGCTGGGCTTCCTGACCCGTTATACCCTGGGTTCGCAGACCATGAACCATGAAAGTCTGTGGAAAAAACTGATATTCGCCCTGGTGCGGATTACGGTGGTGTACTCCATTATCAGTGTGGCGGTGATAGCCTTGTCGTTCCGTTTCCTGGTGCCTTTGTGCCGGCATAGTCTGCCGGGCATCTGGGGTTCTTGGGTGGCGGCTCTTGTGACGATATTGTTCATCGCTCCTTTCCTGCGCGCCATTATGATAAAGAAGAACCATTCGGTTGAGTTCGTTACGTTGTGGAAGGACGGGCGTGGGAACCGGGCGCCGTTGGTTGCTACGATTGTATTGCGCCTGTTGCTGGCGGTTTCGTTTGTCATGTTTGTGATAGGCGGTTTGTTCAAGGTGTCCGTCGGACTGGTGTTCGGCGTGGCAGTGCTGCTGGTGACGCTGATGATACTGTCCCGCCAGTTGAAGAAGCAGTCTATCATGATAGAGAGGACTTTCTTCCAGAACCTGCGCTATCGCGATATGCGTGCCGAATACCTGGGCGAGAAGAAGCCGGAGTATGCGGGGCGTCTGCTTTCGCGCGACCTGCATCTGACGGATTTCGTGATTCCCGGTGAATCGGAGTGGGCAGGCAAGACGCTGGAAGAACTGAACTTTGGCAAGAAATACGGCGTGCACGTGGTTTCCATCCTTCGTGGCAAGAAACGTATCAATATTCCCGGTGCATCCGTCCGCCTCTTTCCGCAGGACAAGATACAGGTGATTGCCACGGACGAAGAACTGAACGTGTTCGGGCAGGAGATGGACAAAGTGTCTGCTATGGATGTCGATGTGATAGAGAAGAGCGAAATGATTCTGCGCCAGTTCCGTGTGGACGAACACTCTCAGTTCCTGAACAAAACGCTGAAAGAAGCGGGAATACGCGAAGAATATCACTGCCTGATAGCCGGTGTGGAGCGGGAAGGGGAGACGTTGCACGCTCCCGATCCGCGCGAGCCTTTTACCGAAGGCGATATTGTGTGGATTGTCGGTGAGAATGACGACGTGTACCGGCTGGTCAACCGGGATAGCCGCCTATAACTTCCCGAGTATCTTGTCCATCACCCAGTTGGTAAGCGTGGCGCTTTCGCCGTCGCAAGAGCAGACGGATTTGCCCAGCAGGTGGTCTACCACTGCCTGGATAAGCGGTTGCTGCACGTAGGTGGGGTTCTCGACCAGAATTTCTTCACGCCCCTTCTCTGTGTGCAGGGCGATGGGGGCGTAGGTAAATACGGAAAAGCAAAGCATTCCCTTGTCCCCGATAATCTCGATGCGGTCCTCGCGGGCGGACTCGTGGGCAACAAAGCACCAGGAACCGCTACCCACCAATCCGTTGTCGAACTGGAAGCAGGCGCTGAGGGTGTCTTCTACCGGGTATAAGCCGCCGCGGTTGCTTTTATATCCGCTGGCTTCGAGGATACAGCCGAATATTTCCTGCAATAAATCTATCTGATGCGGCGCCAGGTCGTAGAAGTATCCGCCGCCGGCAATGTCTGCCTGTACGCGCCAGGGCAGGTTCTCTTTGTTGTAGTCCAGGTCGCGGGGCGGCTGGGCAAAGCGGATTTGTATGTTGATGACGTTTCCGACGGCGCCTTCGTCTATCAGTGACTTTACCTTTTGGAAATAAGGCAGATAACGGCGGTAGTAAGCGACGAAACACGGAACGCCCGTCTCCTTGGAGATGCGGTTGATGCGGCAACACTCTTCGTAGGTCACTGCCATCGGCTTTTCGATGTAAACCGGCTTCCCCGCCTTCATGGACATGATGGCGTAGGTGGCGTGCGACGAAGGCGGGGTGGCGATGTAGATGGCATTTATCTCTTCGTCGTCAATCAGTTCCTGGGCATCGTCGTACCATTTGGGGATGTTTCTCTCTTGGGCATAAGCTTTTGCTTTTGCTCCATTCCGGCTCATGACTGCCACTACTTCGGAGTTTTCTATCTTCTGAAAGGCGGGACCGCTCTTGTATTTGGTCACTTCTCCGCAACCGATGAATCCCCATTTAATTATTTTATCGCTCATATCTATTCTTCCTCAAAATCAAATTCAAAGTCAAAATCATCCATAAATTCCGGGGCTGTGAAGTCTTCCAGGGTACGACGGTCTTTCTTTGTAGGCCGTCCGGTACCTTTGGCGCGGTTCACAAAGCCGCTGACACGGCTCATTTCCAGCAATTCGTATTGGTCGGGCGTCGTAACGTTCTCCATCACTTCGGGTACGAGTTTGGCGCCGACACGCTTTTCGATGGATTGCAGCACCTTAAAGGAATAAGTGACGGGTGGTTTGCGCACCTGAATCACGTCTCCCGGCTTTATCATACGGGCGGCTTTTGCCAGTCCGCCATTGATGCTTACACGTCCTTTTTTGCAGGCTTCGGCGGCAATGGTGCGCGTTTTGAAAATGCGCACTGCCCACATCCATTTGTCTATTCTTGCTTCATTCATCTCTCAACTACCAACTACTTACTACTTACTACTATCTACCAACTACCTCTTATTAAACTGATTCATCGTAATGTCAATTCCCGCCAGGCAGAAGCTCTTGACAATTTCTCCGGCTGTTTTCAGTCTCTCGTCCATTGTTTTCCAATCTTCGTCGGTGAAGTGGCCCAGCACAAAGTCAATCTGTCCGCCACGGGGAAATTCATTACCGATTCCAAAGCGCAGGCGGGCATAGTTCTGGGTGCCGAGTGTGGCGGCAATGTGTTTCAGACCGTTGTGGCCGGCATCACTTCCTTTGCCTTTCAGGCGTAGAGTGCCGAAGGGCAGGGCGAGGTCGTCTACCACAATCAACACATTCTCCAATGGAATGTTTTCTTTCTGCATCCAGTAGCGCACGGCGTTTCCGCTAAGGTTCATGTATGTAGAGGGTTTCAGCAGCAGTAATTGGCGGCCTTTGACCGACAGCGTGGTCGTGAAACCATAACGTCCGTCATTGAAAGTGGCGCCTGCCTCTTTTGCCAATGCATCTACTACCATGAAACCGATGTTGTGACGGGTTTCGTGATACTCGGGGCCTATATTACCTAATCCTACAATTAAGTATTTCATTCTTGTTGCTTATTTAAAAGTTTTGCGGGGGAATCAAATAAAAAAGGAACGCGGATTATCGCAGCTGCTCGCGGATTATCAATGAAATCTGCGTAGACTGCGTTAATCCGCGTTCCGGAATATCTTTTCTTCTTATGGAAAAGCTGATTAGTTGCCTGCAGCAGCAGCGGCACCTCTTGCTGCACGAGTCAGCTTAACGGCGCATACAACGGCTTCTTTAGCATTCATCAGTTCCAGACCTTCGTAGCTCAGTTCGCCAACCTTCACTGTCTTACCCAGTCCCAGGTGAGCAACGTTTACGATCAGTTTCTCGGGAATCAGGTTGTACAGAGCTTTCACTTTCAGCTTACGAGTCTGAAGTACCAGCTTACCACCGGCCTTCACACCTTCTGCCAAACCTTCCATCTGTACCGGAACTTCCATTACGATAGGCTTAGCTTCGTCAATCTGATAGAAGTCAACGTGCAGGATAGTATCTTTTACAGGGTGGAACTGGATATCTTTCATGATAGCGTTTACCTTCTTATCGTCGATAGTAAGGTTTACTACGTAGATATTCGGAGTATAAACCAGGTTGCGCAGACCTTCGGCAGGTACAGTGAAGTGAACGTTTTCACCGGCACCGTAAAGTACGCAAGGTACACCGTTGTTTTTACGAATAGCTTTCAAAGCTCTTGCTTGTTCCGAAGAACGTTCTGCAATAGTTCTTGCAGTTCCTTTTACTTCAATTGATTTCATTTTAAAAATTTTTGTGTTACTCTAAATTAAGTAAATTTTTTGCTTAATTCACCATCACACGATGTGGCTTGCCACACGATGTTGCAAAAAAGCGGTGCAAAAGTACAGCTTCTTTTTGAATTATCAAAAGGTTATGACTTAAAATTCGATGTCTATTTTGATTTCTCCGTCCAGCGGACAGTCTTTATCTTCTTCTTTTTTCAGGTCTTCCTTTGCCACTTCCGGGCTTTCGGCTTCTTCTTCGGCTGCTTGTCTGGTGTAGCAGCCCTGCTGACCCTGAATGAACCCGATGGCTTGTTGCAGTCCGTTCATGAACTTTTCGAAGTCTTCTTTATAGAGAAAGATCTTGTGCTTTTCGAAACTCACTTGCGAGTCGTCCCCTTCGCCCATCACAACCTTTTTGCTTTCGGTGATGGCGAGAAACATTTCATCTTTTCTGTTTTTCTTTACATCCAGATAGTAGATGCGCTTGCCTGCTTTTATAGATTGGGAGAATACAATCTCTTTGTCATTCACATCCGCTCCATTTTTCTTTTTAAAGTCTTCCATATTATATAGCTCTCAATTATAGTGTTATCTGCTCGTAGCTCGTCACTCGTAGTCGGGTCACTGCTTTATCGGCCTCAAAATTGACGATTTTTTTTAAACTGTCAAAAGAAAAAGCCGGGATAATCAATATCTGCATTAAAAAATGTGATTTATTTATGTAAACTCATTAAAAATGCCTACTTTTGCGCCTTGTTAAAACACTAGTATTTACTTTAGAATTATGATCAACAGAGTTCTTATTCGTCTTAAGATTATACAGATTGTATATGCTTATTATCAGAATGGCAGTAAAAATTTAGACTCAGCGGAGAAAGAATTGTTCTTTAGCCTTTCAAAGGCCTACGACCTCTACAACTACCTGCTGATGCTGATGATAGCCCTGACGAACTACGCACAAAAGCGCATTGATGCGGCAAAAGCAAAATTAGCCCCTACTGCAAAGGAGCTGTATCCCAACATGAAATTCGTAGAAAACAAGTTCATCTCCCAGTTGGAAGTGAACAAGCAGTTGATGGAATTCATCGCAAACCAGAAACGTACCTGGGCGAATGATGAAGATTTCGTCAAGGGATTGTATGAAAAAATTCTGGAGTCTGACATATATAAGGAATATATGGCTTCATCGGACAACTCTTATGAGGCCGACCGTGAATTGTGGAGAAAACTCTATAAAACGTATATCTTCAACAACGAGGCCCTGGATGTGCTGCTCGAAGACCAAAGCCTCTACTGGAATGACGATAAGGAAATAGTAGATACTTTTGTCTTGAAAACCATCAAGCGCTTTGAAGAAAAGAAGGGTGCCAACCAGGAGTTGCTGCCCGAATTCAAGGATGACGAAGACCAGGAATTTGCCCGTCGTCTGTTCCGTCGCGCTATCCTGAACTGCGACTACTACCGCCATCTTATCAGCGAAAATACACGCAACTGGGATTTGGACCGCGTAGCCTTCATGGATGTCGTGATAATGCAGTGTGCCTTGGCCGAAATATTAAGTTTCCCGAACATTCCGGTAAGTGTTTCGTTAAATGAATATGTCGATATTGCCAAGGTGTACAGCACAGCCAAGAGCGGCAGCTTCGTCAACGGCACACTGGATGGAATAGTTAATCAATTAAAAAAAGAAGGTAAGTTAACGAAAAACTGATACCTTTGTTGAATAGTAAAAACTAAAACTGAGTATTTATGAACTTAATGACTGTATTTTTTCTGCAGGCCCCTGCTGCAGCCCCAGGCGGTGGAAGCTTGATGTGGATTATGTTGATAGCGATGTTCGTTATCATGTACTTCTTCATGATTCGTCCGCAAAATAAGAAACAAAAAGAAATTGCTAACTTCCGTAAGTCACTTCAGGTGAACCAGAAGGTGATTACTGCCGGTGGTATCCATGGCGTTATCAAGGAAATTAACGACAGTGATGTGGTACTTGAAATCGCTTCTAACGTTAAGATCCGTATCGATAAGAATTCTATTTTTGCCGCAGCTGCCGACGCTAACAGCAGTCAGGTTTCTAAATAATAGGAATGTGAGCCTATGTTTGAACGTAGGAACATAAAGCATATATATTTAAAGACGATCAAACAAGTGAAGGACTTTCTGTTTAGTGATAAGAGCAGAGAGTTCTTCATTTTTTTGTTTTTCTTCCTTGTGGCGGGTGGCTTCTGGTTATTGCAAACCTTGAACAACGACTACGAGGCGGAATTCTCTATCCCCGTGCGGCTGAGAGGGGTGCCCAATAATGTGGTGATTACTTCCGAACCCCCTACTGAACTCCGTGTCAAAGTAAAAGATAAAGGAACGGTGCTTCTCAACTATATGTTGGGGAAGAGTTTCTATCCGGTTGTATTGGACTATTCTGATTATCAGGGAGTGGACAACCAGGTGCGTATCTATGCTCCGCAGTTTGAGAAGAAAGTGCTGGGGCAGCTGAATGTTTCCACCCGTCTGCTCTCGATGAAACCCGATACCTTGGAGTATATTTACTCGACGGGAGCATCCAAATTGGTACCGGTGAAGTTGCGGGGTACGGTGAGTGCCGGTCGGCAGTATTATCTGTCCGATACGATTTTCCGACCCGATTCGGTGCTGGTGTATGCTCCGGAAGGAGTGCTGGATACAATAACCGCTGCTTATACACAACGTGTGGAGTTGGAAGATATATCGGATACTTTGAAGCGGCAGATACCTTTGCGCGTTCAGAAAGGTGTAAAGTTTGTGCCGTCGTCCATTGAAATGTTGCTTCCGGTGGATATCTACACGGAAAAGACGGTAGAGGTACCCTTGCGGGGAGTGAACTTCCCGGCGGACAAGGTGCTGCGCGCTTTTCCTTCTAAGGTGCAGGTGACTTTCCAGATCGGTCTGAGCCGTTTCCGTCAAATCACTGCAAACGATTTTCATATTTATGTTTCTTATGAAGAGCTGTTGCGCCTGGGTGCTGATAAGTATACCGTGAAGCTGAAGAACATACCGGATGGTGTGAGCCACATACGTTTCAATCCGGAGCAGGTGGATTTTCTGATCGAACAAGTTTCCCCTAATTATGGCGATTAAAATAGGAATAACCGGCGGCATCGGCAGCGGGAAGAGTATGGTATCCCGTTTGCTTGAGGTGATGGGAGTTCCCGTTTACGTTTCGGACGTGGAAACCAAGCGGATTATGGCTGTTGATACCGTTATCCGCAGTGAACTGGTGGCGCTGCTGGGGGAAGAAGTATATGCCGGCGGTGTGCTGAACAAACCTCTTTTGGCATCCTATCTTTTTGGTGATCCGCAGCATGCCGGGCAAGTGAATGGTATTGTGCATCCCCGTGTCAGGGATGATTTCAGGCAATGGGCGCAATGCCGTGCTACGTCATATCCCATCGTAGGCATCGAATCTGCCATATTGGTTGAAGCCGGTTTCGCTGGTGAGGTAGATGCCATTATCATGGTTTATGCCCCGGAAGAAGTACGTATCGAACGCGTCATCAGGCGAGATGCTTCTTCGCGTGAATTGATAGAAAAACGTATCCGCAGTCAGATGAGCGATGAAGAAAAACGCGGATATGCCGATTTTGTAATTGTAAACGATGGTGAAACACCGTTGATTCCACAAGTTCTGGAAATAATCGCTTCGCTATCTAAAAAAATGCACTATCTTTGCTCCCCGAAAAAATAACTACTAATAATAAAACAGAATATACTATGTTGAAGACTATTTTGTCTATCTCCGGTAAACCGGGATTGTATAAGCTCGTTTCTCAGGGAAAGAACATGTTGATTGTTGAGTCGCTTATCGACAAGAAGCGTTTCCCGGCTTATGGTAATGAGAAGATTATTTCTTTAGGTGATATTGCCATGTACACAGATACGGAAGATGTACCTTTGAAAGATGTGTTGCTTTCGATGAAGAAGAAAGAGAATGGTGCGGAAGTAGCGATGGATTTGAAGAAAGCTACTCCGGATGATTTTCGTGCTTACATGGCAGAGGTGCTGCCGACTTTCGACCGCGACCGTGTATATATATCCGATATCAAGAAATTGATTTCCTGGTATAACCTGTTGGTCAAGAGTGGCCTGACGGATTTTGAAGATGCTCCGGAAGCTACAGAAACCGAAGCAGCCGATACTAAAGCTGCCGAATAAAACAGATTTATATTTCTATCTATAAAAAGAAGGCTCTGGAATCTTTTGTTCCAGAGCCTTTCTTATAATATAGTCAGGTTTAGTTTTTGAATACCAATCCGTCATTCGTTGTATTGGCATCTATCAGGATCGGCTTGCTGCGGTCTACTTCTTGCGACAGCAGTTTCTTTGACAAGTCGTTCAGCAAGTAGTGCTGGATGGCACGTTTTACCGGACGGGCACCGAATTCGGGGTCATATCCTGCGTTGGCAAGGAAGTCGATAGCTGCATCGGTCAATACCAATTCTACGCCATTGCCCGAAAGCATCTTTTGTACGCTCTTGATTTGAAGAACTACAATCTGCTTGATTTCCTTTTCCGTCAACGGTAAGAACATGATCGTCTCGTCGATACGGTTCAGGAATTCCGGGCGGATGGTCTTCTTCAGCATATTCATCACTTCCTTCTTGGTTTCCTCTATCACTTGCTCCTTATTAGAAGCGTTCAGTTTCTCCATCTGGCTTTGGATGTATCCGCTGCCCATATTGGAAGTCATGATGATGATGGTGTTCTTGAAGTTCACCGTGCGGCCCTTATTATCCGTCAGACGTCCGTCGTCGAGCACTTGCAGCAAGATGTTGAATACATCCGGATGCGCCTTTTCTATTTCGTCGAACAGAACGACGGAGTAGGGTTTGCGCCGTACAGCTTCCGTCAACTGGCCGCCTTCATCGTAGCCTACATATCCCGGAGGCGCTCCTACCAGGCGGGAAACACTGTGCTTCTCCTGATACTCGCTCATGTCGATACGCGTCATCATGGTTTCGTCATCGAAGAGGAACTCTGCCAATGCCTTTGCCAGTTCCGTCTTACCTACACCGGTGGTTCCCAGGAAGAGGAACGATCCGATGGGGCGTCTCGGATCCTGCAATCCGGCACGGCTACGGCGTACTGCATCGGCTACGGCTTCGATAGCCTCGTCTTGCCCGATCACCCGCTTGTGCAATTCTTCTTCCAGATTCAGCAGCTTGTCCTTTTCGCTCTGCAGCATCTTGCTTACCGGTATGCCCGTCCAACGTGATACTACGTCTGCGATGTCTTCGGCATCTACTTCCTCTTTTATCATTGCTTTGTCGCCTTGCATGGCGTGCAGTTTCTGCTGCGTTTCCTCAATTTCTTTGTTCAGCGCTTGCAGCTTGCCGTAACGTATCTCGGCTACTTTGCCGTAATCGCCTTCGCGTTCGGCTTTGTCGGCTTCGAACTTCAGGTTCTCTATCTCCACCTTGTTCTGCTGTATCTTGTTGACCAGCGTCTTTTCGCTTTGCCATTTTGCCTTGTATGAGCTTTCCTGTTCTTTGAGCTCGGCAAGTTCTTTGCCGATTTGTTCCAGTTTGGGCTTGTCGTTTTCGCGTTTGATGGCTTCGCGCTCAATCTCCAATTGCTTGATTTTACGGGAAGTTTCGTCCAGCTCTTCCGGCACGGAGTCTACTTCCATACGGAGTTTGGCGGCGGCTTCGTCCATCAGGTCGATGGCCTTGTCGGGCAAGAAACGGTCGGTGATGTAACGGTTACTCAGTTCCACGGCAGCAATGATGGCATCATCTTTGATCCGTACGTGGTGGTGGTTTTCGTACCGTTCTTTCAGTCCGCGAAGGATGGAGATGGTGCTCAACGTATCCGGTTCGTTCACCATGACAATCTGGAAACGACGTTCCAATGCTTTATCCTTTTCGAAATACTTCTGGTATTCGTCGAGGGTGGTGGCACCGATACTTCTCAACTCTCCACGCGCCAATGCCGGTTTCAGAATGTTGGCGGCATCCATGGCACCTTCACCCTTGCCTGCACCTACCAATGTGTGGATTTCGTCGATAAACAGGATGATGTCTCCTTCCGACTTCTTCACTTCGTTGATAACGGCTTTCAGACGTTCTTCAAATTCACCTTTATACTTTGCACCGGCAACCAGTGCACCCATGTCCAGTGAGTAAACCTGCTTATTTTTCAGGTTCTCCGGTACGTCACCGCGCAGAATACGGTGTGCAAGTCCTTCTACAATGGCGGTCTTACCCGTACCCGGCTCACCTATTAATATAGGGTTGTTCTTGGTACGGCGGCTGAGGATTTGCAGTACCCGGCGGATTTCTTCATCACGGCCGATCACAGGATCGAGTTTGCCGCTACGTGCAGCTTCGTTCAGGTTGATGGCATATTTCTCCAAAGACTGATAAGTGTCCTCGCTGGATTGCGAAGTAACTTTCTCGCCTTTGCGCAACTCGTTGATGGCTTCACGCAGTTCTCTTTCCGTCATTCCGGCATCTTTCAGGATGGTGGAAGCGGTATTCTTCACGTTCAGTAATGCCAGCAATATCGGTTCCAGGGAAACGAATTCGTCGCCCATCTCTTTGGAATATTGCGTAGCTTTCTGCAATACCTCGTTTGCCTCACGGCTCAGGTAGGGTTCTCCGCCCGATACTTTGGGCAGGGAGTCAATCTGCTTGTCTACAACCAGCGCAATCTGCTGTCCGTTCAAGCCCAGCTTCTGGAAGATGAAGTTGGTGACGTTTTCGCCTACTTTCATCACACTTTGCAGCAAGTGTACGGGTTCGATGGCTTGTTGCCCCCGGTTCTGCACCAGGTTTACGGCCTCTTGTACCGCTTCTTGCGCCTTGATGGTAAAATTGTTAAAGTTCATATCTGGTTCTCCTTTCTATTTTTATCAGTTTTATAACACTTGGAAGGACGCAAAAGATTTGCCAATGGCATATTTCGGACATTTTTTCAGTTAATTTGATAGGATAAATGTCAAAATGTCTGTTGTATGGCGAATGCACCATTGTGTAAGTGCAAACTGCTTTCAACGAGATGCAGTGTCACTGCAAAACATTTGCAGTACTGCTGCATCACAGTTGCAGTGCCGCTGCAACATAGCTGCAGTACTACTGCAACCGTGATGCAGTGACACTGCAACAATGATGCAGCAACATTGCAGTAACGCTGCAGTAGAGCTGCAGTGCTTGCTTTGTTTCACTAGCGGGTATCCCTGTATCTCTAATTTACATTAAATAGGACTATTTGTGCCGGATACGACCAAAGGTGAAAGTATTAATAAAACTTTTCTTACCTTTACGGCATATTTATTAAATAACAAAGTACGATGACGAATGACGTAAAGTTTTCAAAGAATGTGATATTAATAGATGTCGCGTTTGTAAATGAGGTGATTGCCCAAAGCAAGAAGCCTATGGAAGAACAGTTAGGACGCGAATTGCCCAATATAGATTTGCCCGCATGGTTAAGCTATCTTGCCCTGGATGCGGGACTTAGGGAAGGGGACAATGAAATACAAGTATTGCTGGTGCACGATGAAGGTACTCATACGCTGAATTGCTGCGAACCGACAGACCTGGACGGTCTGGATGGTATGGCTTGCCGTACTCCGTTGGGTGAATTTGTGTTTTCTACGGTTTGTCCTGCAAGAATTACTAATAGAGAGGACTTGTTTCTCGATTTAATGAACCTGACTTTGGACTCTGCTGACGTGGAATGTCTGATGTTGCTGCCTTTTCATCCTTCGTATGGAGACAGGGTAGAGGATGGATTGCATCAGTTCTTTAAAGGTAAGGGCAAAGAGAAAGGGGATAAGGCTGTTTATTTCTTGATGGATAAGTTGCTTGAACCACTACCTTGCCGTTCCGAGTTTGTAGCTTATTCTGTGTTGCATGCATTCGGCATTAAATCCGAAGATTTAAATAAAGCATAGTTATGAGTGACTTTCGTTTAAAAGTATTCCAGTCCGTAGCGAAGAACTCGAGTTTTACAAAGGCTTCGCAAGAGTTGTTCATCAGTCAGCCTGCCATCACCAAGCATGTGCAGGAGTTGGAAACTCTTTACCAAACACGTTTGTTCGACCGGCAGGGAAACCGGATTAGTCTGACCGAATCCGGTAAGTTACTGTTGGAGCATTGTGAGCGGATACTGGAAGATTATAAACGATTGGAATATGAGATGCACCTGCTGCACAATGAGTATACCGGCGAACTGAAACTCGGTGCCAGCACTACCATTGCGCAGTATGTGCTTCCGCCTCTGCTTGGCAGCTTTATCGGCAAATTTCCTCAAGTCAACCTTTCCTTATTGAACGGCAACTCCCGGGAGATAGAATTTGCCTTGCAGGAACACCGCATCGACTTGGGACTAGTAGAGGGTGTTTTCCGTTTGCCAAGCTTGAAATATACTACCTTTCTTAAAGATGAACTTGTGGCTGTAATCCGTACCGGTAGCAAACTGTCCGTACCGGAAGAAATAACGCCGGAAGAATTGTTGAATTTACCTTTGGTACTTCGCGAAAGAGGTTCAGGCACACTGGATGTATTTGAGAGAGCCTTGCATCAGCATAATATAAAGTTATCGTCGTTGCGTGTATTGATGTATCTGGGAAGTACAGAGAGTATCAAACTCTTTTTGGAACATACCGATTGCTTGGGCATTGTCTCTGTCCGTTCCGTTTCCCGTGAGCTTTCTTCAGGAGAACTGCGCGTCGTAGAAATAAAGGGAATGCCAATGATCCGTGATTTCAGTTTTGCCCAACCGCAAGGGCAGGAGAGTGGTCTGGCGCAGGTCTTTATGCAGTTTGCCATGCACAATAACAGACTGTTGTAAAAGAATTATTACTTTTCGTTATCACGTATAAAAAGATTTAAATAGGATAGAGCTATTGAAAAGCGTATCTTTGCGGCGGTTTTAAAAATAAATGTCGTAAACTCTAAATTCAAATCTATGTTCAGTCGTGGAAACAGAGGCAATACAATGCATGGCATTCTGTTAATTGCCTTATTCTCTTTCTCAGCTTTTTATATCGCTGAAATTCCTTTTGTAAAAAGTCTTTCTTTTAGTCCTCTCATTGTGGGTATCATTTTGGGTATGATATACGCCAATAGCTTGCGTAACCATCTGCCGGAAACCTGGGTGCCGGGTATTAAATTCTGTACCAAGCAGGTTTTGCGTGCAGGTATTGTGCTTTATGGTTTCCGCCTGACGTTGACGCAGGTTGCACAAGTAGGGTTGCCTGCGGTGGTGATTGATACTATTATCGTAGTAGGGACTATCTTTATTGGTATCGGATTAGGAAAGTTATTGAAAATAGATAAAGATACAGCACTGATGACTTCTACCGGTAGCGCTATTTGCGGTGCGGCCGCAGTTTTGGGTGCCGAGCCGGTAGTGAAATGTGAAGGACATAAGACTGCTATTGCGGTGTCTACGGTTGTTATCTTCGGTACTATCTCTATGTTTCTTTATCCCATCATGTACCGTGCCGGTCTGTTGGATGGCTTGAGCAATATGGGAGTTGCCATTTATACGGGAAGTACTTTACATGAAGTAGCTCATGTAGCTGGTGCGGGAAATGCGATGGACCCGACAGATGTTCTTGGCATTGCCGGACCGGCCACCATTACAAAAATGATTCGTGTGATGATGTTAGCTCCGGTATTGGTTGTTATGAGTTTTGCATTGGCTGGACGCAAGAAAGTAGATGCCAACGGCAATGTAGTAAAGAGTAAGATAACAATTCCTTGGTTTGCCTTTGGTTTTATAGGAATCATTTGTTTGAATTCTCTTCTGCAATATCTGTTTGATGCTCCGACAGTAAAGGATATTCCTTTGAATGGTGCGATAGAATATATTGATACGTTTATGCTTACAATGGCAATGACGGCATTGGGTACTGATACCAGTCTTGACAAATTTAAGCAAGCCGGTGCAAAGCCGTTTGTTCTGGCATTTCTACTTTATATCTGGCTGGTGGTCGGCGGCTTTCTGCTGGCTAAATATTTAGTACCGGCTTTGATATAATTCAATTCCTGATTACTTTTTGTGCAAATACACATTCCGTCACTGCCGGGATGTGTATTTTTTCTTTTTCTTTGTAACAAAATCCTTTTTGTTCACGTCTCATAGATATAAGCATAAAAAATGATTTGAAAGCCCATGGACGCTGAGAGTTTTAAGAAAGAGTTTCTGCCGTATCATCGTAAGCTGTACTGCATAGCCTATAAGCTATTGGAGAACGCAGCCGACGCTGAAGATTTGGTGCAGGAAGCTTATTTGAAGCTATGGGACAAGCGGGAAGGACTGGCCATTATCAGTAACCCGGAAGCATTCAGCGTTACTTTGGTGAAGAATATGTGCTTTGACTTGCTCCGTTCGGGCAAATATGCATTGAACAAGCAAAGCGTGGAATTGACCGAAGTACACAATATCTCTCCGGCAGATAACTTTGAGGCGAAGGACGAGGCACAGCAGGTAAGGCATATCATTGCACACTTACCGGTGCAACAACAGAAAGTGGTGACGCTGCGTGATGTCAAAGGATGCTCTTACGAAGAGATAGAACAGGTTACCGGATTGAATGCTACCAATGTCCGTGTACTGTTATCCCGGGCAAGAAAGAAAATACGTGAGGAATTTAATAAATGGAGTAACTATGAAAGTCGAAGAAATTGAAAGGCTGCTCGCTGCATTTTACGAGGGGAACACTAACGAGCAGGAAGAAGAGCTGTTGAAAGAAGCTTTCAGAACCGAAGAAGTACCCCCACACTTGCAAAAGGACAAGAAGTTTTTTCTTAGCTTTTTTTGTCAGGAAATGGTGGAGGATGTTCCTGCCGGATTGGAGGATAAACTAAGCCGGATGATTGATGAAAAGGTTGAGGAAGAACAACGCTTCTTCCATCGGAACAGATCCAAACGAAACTGGCGTTGGATAGGAGGTATTGCTGCTACGATTCTGCTTTTGTTGGGAATCGGCTATGGCGTTACAGGGATAGGCGAGGATATGCGTCCGCCTACGCCGCAAGATACCTTCTCTGACCCCGAGGCTGCATATAAAGTGCTGCAAGCTACTCTAATGGAAGTTTCTACAAACCTGAACAAAGGCATCGAACAGGTAGAAGAAACACGATTTGACTTGACGAAAGTGAATCAGGAAATAAAACAAGAAATTCAAAGATAATCTGATATGAAAACAATGAAAATGATTTTGGCGGGGATGCTGTTGTTGCTGCCCCTGCTCTGCCAGGCGCAGAAAAACCTGTTCAGCAAATACGGGGATATGAAAGGGGTGTCGTCAGTCTATATCTCTAAAGTGATGATAGAGTCGAATCCGAATCTGTTTGCAAAGGATATATATATAGGTAAGGTGTCGGGGCAGTTGTATTCAGTTCAAATACTCTCCACAATGGATAATAATGTGAAGAAAGACCTGCGTAAGGATCTTCGTTCCCTGGTGCAGTCCTCTAAATACGAACTGCTGATGAAGCAAAAAGGAACTGTTTCCAGTTCGGAGTTCTATCTCAGCCGGAAAGGGGATAAGGTGAAGGAACTGATTATGATTATAGATGGGGCTGCTACTCTGAAGTTTGTATATCTGGAAGGTGATATGACCTTAAAGGATATTCAGCGTATCATGATGTATCAGAATACCAGTTGGAATGACGGCAATGTGAATATTTATCAGATGCCCGAAATTAATCTGCCCGAAATTAATCTGGCAGAAATAGAGAAGCTGAAAGATAAAGACTGGCTGGGAGATTTGGGACTGTCTAAACAGATAGCAGTGAAAGGTTTGAAGGGCGTCACCAAGTTGAAGAATATGGAATCGCTGAAAGACCAAATGGATGCTGATACATGGAAACAGTTTGAAAAGAGTATGGAACAGTTGGAGAAGCGTTTGAAAGAGTTGGAATAGAATACTAAGGAATATGAATGATAAAAACTCCCCGCAAGTCCTTGCTTGCGGGGAGTTTCTTTATCTATTAACCCGAACGGATTACTTCTCCTTCTTCAATTCTGCAAAGATAAGCCCTTCCAATTCCTCTGCCAATTCCGGATTATCAAGGATGACCTGCTTGGCGGCATCGCGTCCCTGAGCAATCTTGGTATCGTTGTAGCTAAACCAGGAACCACTCTTTTTGATGATGCCGAGTTCTGCACCCAAATCGATGATTTCGCCTGCACGGGAGATACCCTCACCAAACATGATGTCGAATTCTGCACGGCGGAAAGGTGGAGCCACTTTGTTCTTTACTACCTTTACTTTGGTTTGCTTGCCCAGCACTTCATCACCATTCTTGATGGCTTGGCTGCCACGGATATCGATACGTACGGATGCATAGAACTTCAGTGCGTTACCACCGGTAGTTGTTTCGGGATTGCCGAACATAACGCCGATCTTCTCGCGCAACTGGTTGATGAAGATACAAGTGGTACGTGTCTTGCTTACAGTACCGGTCAGTTTACGCAAAGCCTGCGACATGAGTCGTGCTTGCAATCCTACCTTGTTTTCACCCATATCGCCTTCTATTTCAGCCTTTGGAGTCAGTGCGGCAACAGAGTCAATCACGATGATGTCGATAGCAGAAGAGCGGATCAGCTGTTCTGCAATTTCCAATGCCTGCTCGCCGTTGTCCGGCTGGGAGATGAAGAGGTTGTCTACATCTACACCCAGTTTGGCAGCATAGAAACGGTCGAAAGCATGTTCCGCATCAATGAATGCGGCGATGCCCCCTGCCTTTTGTGCCTCGGCGATGGCATGGATAGCCAAAGTCGTTTTACCGGATGATTCGGGACCGTAGATTTCGATGATACGTCCGCGCGGATAACCGCCTACGCCCAAAGCTACGTTCAGTCCGATGGAGCCGGTGGGGATTACTTCTACTTGTTCGACGATGCCGTCGCCCATTTTCATGATAGAACCCTTGCCAAAGCTCTTTTCTATCTTGTCCATAGCGGCTTGCAGGGCTTTCAGCTTTTCGCTGGATGCCATCTTGCCGCCACCTTCGTTTTCAAAAATAAGTTCGTCTTTCTTTGCCATTATTATAAATTATAAATTCTGAATCAGAGGATTTGTGCGGCGTGCTCTTTGGTTTTCACTTCCTTCGGCGTGATGATACGCTCTATCACTCCTTCTTCATTGATGATGAAGGTGGTGCGGAAGGTTCCCATATATTTGCGGCCGTACATACTTTTCTCGCCCCATACGCCGAATTGCTCTACCAACTTCTTGTCCGTATCGGCAATCAGGGTAAAAGGCAGGTTGTTTTTCTCTATAAACTTCTGGTGCGACTTCTCGTTGTCCACACTCACACCGATGACCTCGTAACCGGCTTTGCGTAGGTCTGCGTAGTTATCGCGCAGGTTGCAGGCTTGTGCCGTGCAGCCGGATGTCATATCTTTGGGATAGAAATAGAGGACTATCTTCTTTCCTTTATAGTCGCTCAAGCGAATTTCTTCGCCTTTCTCGTTGATGCCCAGTACTTCGGGCGCTTTATCTCCTACTTGCATTTTTTTAGTTGATAGTTAATAGATGATAGTTGATAGTTATTCAACTATCATTCTTGATTGATTAAACTTCCAAATCTCCGTCAATAACCTCATGCCACGGCAATCCCTGCTTGTTGAGCTGCTCCATGAACGGATCGGGATCGAACTCTTCTACGTTCCATACGCCCGGCCTTTTCCACAGTCCTTTGAGGAACATCATGGCGCCAATCATGGCAGGCACACCGGTGGTGTAGCTGACGCCCTGCATACCTGTTTCTTTGTAGGCTTCCTGGTGACTGCAATTATTGTATACATAGTACGTGCGCTCTTTACCGTCTTTCAGTCCGCGGATGCGGCAGCCGATGGAAGTTTCGCCTTCGTAGTTCTCGCCCAGGTCTTGCGGGTTGGGGAGTACGGCTTTGAGGAATTGCAGCGGAACAATCTTCATTCCGTTGTATTCCACTTCGTCGATGCGTGCCATACCGATGTTCTGAATCACGCGCAGATGCGTGAGATATTCCTGACCGAACGTCATCCAGAAGCGGGCGCGCTTGATGGTGGGGAAGTTCTTCACCAGCGACTCTAACTCTTCGTGATAGAGCAGGTAAGAATCGCGCGGGCCGATGTTGGGATAAGTCAGGTCCTTGTGGATTTCCAGAGGCTGGGTTGTCACCCACTGGCCGTTCTCGTAGTAACGTCCGTTCTGCGTAATTTCGCGGATATTGATTTCCGGGTTGAAGTTCGTGGCAAATGCCTTGTGATGGTTTCCGGCATTGCAGTCCACGATGTCCAGATACTGCATTTCGTCGAAGTAATGTTTGGCGGCGTATGCTGTATAGATGCCGCTTACTCCCGGGTCGAAACCGCAACCGAGGATGGCGGTCAGTCCGGCATCTTCGAAACGTTTTTTGTAAGCCCATTGCCAGCTGTATTCAAAGTGGGCTACGTCTTTGGGCTCGTAGTTGGCTGTATCCAAGTAGTTGACGCCCGTCTTCAGGCACGCTTCCATGATGGTGAGGTCCTGGTAGGGTAGGGCAACATTTATTACAATTTCGGGTTTGAAACTATTGAAGAGTGCCACCAATTCGTCCACACTGTCGGCATCTACCTGGGCGGTTTTGATGTTCGGGTTACCAATCGCTTTTACAACGGCGTCACATTTTGACTTGGTGCGGCTGGCTATCATGATTTCAGTAAACACATCAGGATTCTGAGCCACTTTGTGCGCAACGACGGTACCTACACCGCCTGCACCGATAATAAGAACTTTACCCA
>CAJKXC010000024.1 GCA_905203765.1 uncultured Bacteroides sp. | reverse complement strand
ATGGCAGTAGCCATGGCGGAAATAGAACCGGAGTTGATAGAGAGGATATGAAATTAGGAAATCACACAGAAGGCTGCGTTGCTTGTAGCAGATAAGTGCGTTGCCCAACGCAGCCTTCTCCGTCAGCCGACGCAGCCTTCTGTGTAAAAAGACACATCCACCTTGACAAGTTGACGGGTTGACAAGTACTTTGCAACATTCTATACGCGCAAATATAAATTAGATAGTAGATAGCGCTATCTACTATCTAATATTATAATATCTATATATAGTTTGGAGAAGTACTTGACAACCCGTCAACTTGACAATCAATCGAAATTATTAATTTTAAAAACAGAGACTAAAATGCTTGAAACAAACGAAGAAAGCAAAGAAGAAGAACCGGACTTGCGTCATCACGAAAAATTGGGAGAATACATCAACCGGTTAAGATCCGACCTGGGTATCAGTATCACCCAGGTATGTGCAGACTGTCACCTCAGCCGTATCAGCTATTATAAGATAATACGCGGCATGGATATGAAACTCAATTTCTACCACCGCATACTATATGCCTTTCGGGAGTATGCAACCGAAGAAGAACTTGCCGAGTTATCCGCGAAAATAACAGAAATATAAAACACCCATTATCATCTATGGAAAGACTCTTAATCTGTGAACATCTGGACGATGAAGAATATTGCCGCTTTCACTCCGCAGTATTAGACCTCATCACTACAGCCAGCCAAGAGGGAACTCTCCTGCTGACCTTGAACTTTGCCTGCCAGTACAAAGGTTTTGTAACCTTGCTCAACCGCACCTACCGCCAGATAAAAGAGAAGGACTGGAGCGAGCTCCAGCCTCAGATTCTAAAAGAGTCCTACCATTGCTACCGGCAGGAGACAGAGAACCAATATTGGATTCTTGCCAAGATGATAGTATCAGCCCATGCACTGTCTACGTATCCCGAAGAAAAGGCGGGGTTGGAGAGGCTGATTAGGGATATTAAGAATGTGATAAAGGGATAAACGATTTTAGTACACGGAACACACGGAAATACACGGATTTAATAATCCGGTGTACAGCTTGCTATAAAAGAAAATCCGTGTTTCTCCGTGTGCTCCGTGTACAAAAAAACAATAAACGAATTAATACTTAAAACAAAAATGAACATGAGAACAAGAATCTTACTAACAATCGCCGCTACCGCCACTATACTGGCAGGTTGCAGCAATGAAGAAACAAACGAAGTGATTGATAATTGGAACGGTGAAATACGACTGAGTAGTGAGCTGGCAGCGCAGACACGTGCAAATTCTTCCACCGGTACACAAGGAGATAAAATTGCCAAAGGCCAAGTCGTTTATGTATGGGCGAACGAAGCTATTACTGCTGAAACAGCACACATCAAGGCATGGACATTAACTGCTGCTGATGATGACAAGTTTACAGGCAGTTCCAAGTTTTACCCTTCCAACGGCAATAGTCTGGACTTCTATGCCATACACGGGAACTTCGGATCTACATCTTTTACAGATGGTACTACCGGATTGCCGTCGTCATTAGAACATACAGTAGAAGCCACTCAATATAATGCTAATAACAGTAGTGCAGAAATGAATGGTTACCTCAAATCAGACCTTCTCTACGCAGTTAAAAAGAACGTCGCTCGTTCAAATAGTGCTGTAAGTTTAACCTTCTACCACCTTCTTTCCAAAGTACGAATTGTATTGAAAAAAGGTGATGGTGAACCTGATCTGACAGGTGCCACTGTCACCATTGAAGGAACAAAACCCGCAGCAACATTTACGTTAGTCACGACTAATGAATTATCATCAAACACAACTTGGAGTGATATAGTAACAGTAAAAGACGATGCGGGCAATGCTGCTTCTCCCATCACCATCAAGACTGCAACAACAACCGACTTCAATAGTATTCCTTCCTATGGTGAAGGCATTATCGTTCCGCAAACGGTAAGTGCAACTACCCCCTTCATCAAAGTGAAACTTGCAGAGGGACAAGGTAGTACTACATTTACTTATAATGCGCCCGCAGACGGACTTTCCTTTGAAAGTGGAAAAATGTACACCTATCACATCACCGTAAAATCTACTGGATTAACTGTTACATCAAGTATTACGGACTGGGATGCGACTGCTGACGCTTCCCCCGGTGACGCCACTATGGACGAACCTGCTTCTGGCGAAGGCGGCGGTGCCTCCTAACCCTCTCCCCAAAACTCTGTGAACCTCTGTGTCCTCTGTGTTGAAAAAAAAATAAATATGATGAAGATAAGATGAACAACCCCATTAAATACCTCTATTTAATTCCGGCAGGCATAGTGATATGCACTATCCTGTCGGTCATCTCGTCGTGTAGTGAAGATGATAACCCGCCCGGCGGCAACTTGCCGGCAGGCAAGTACCCCATGACGTTCACCACATCAGTGGGAGAATTGGTGCTTACCCGTGGCACGGTGGATAATAGCTGGGCGGGAAAAGAAGAAGTAGCCATACAGTTAGGGAATGATGCAGCAAGTTACGGTGAGATAAAGAAACACACAGCAGCAGCCAGCGGTGAACTAACTCCGGCAGACAATGCAGCACCTCTTTATTGGCGCAACACCACCGAAACCGTCACCGCCTGGTATCCCTATTCAACCGCAAGGCCCACATCATTCACCGTACAAGAAAACCAAAACACAGGAGACAACTATCAAGCCAGTGATTTTCTTTATACCACAGGCACCCATACTTACAAAAGTAGTGGTGCCTGTGCCCTTGTCTTTAAGCATCTGCCCGTCAAAGTAGTGATTAACTTGACAAATGGTGACCAGGTTACTACTGACGAAGTGGCTAATGCTACCATTAGTATCGTTAATCAGCCCACCACTTCGGGCACAATAACCGGTGACGGCACAGTAGCCGCAGCTACTGACGGTACAGAATCTATCACCCCTAAAGTTGTTTCGTCCGATGCCAGTGCCGAGGATTATCAGAAAACCGTGCAAGCCCTGCTTGTTCCCCAAGACATTGCAGGCAAGAAGCTTATCAAAGTCACCATCGGCACTGGCGATACCCGCGATTACTACTTCACCCCCGCCACCGGCGCAGCCGCCCTCGCAGCAGGTACCCAATACACCTACAACATCACCGTGATGCAAGAAGGATTGAGGGTTGAATCGATTTCTGCCACATGGAATGACAACGAGCAAAATATGGCAGATCCTCAGGAAGCGGAATTCAAGATATACTTGTCTACACTTACAGCACCGGAAAAATCTGTGGCTAAAGTAACGGATGCCGACAACAATAAACTGTCACCCACTAATGGCATATATACCACCCAAAGCAAAACAGTAAATATAGTATATACCGTAGATGAAGGCTACGAATTGTGGAATTTTGCTCCCGAAGTCAAAGCCGGCATCTGCACACAACCACAGCAAGTCACTAATAGCGGAAATGACTATACTTATACATTGACGGATATATGTACGGATATATGGTTGGCTGACATAACGACCCCAATAACTCAACAAAAGGCAGCGGCAGTGGGTGATTATTATTATAGTGATGGCACTTGGTCGAGTACTAAGGATGATAATAAAACTTGTATAGGCATCGTATTCAAGGTAGGTGCTGAAGATGGTGACGCCCTAACAACTTATGACGGGAAAATAGGGACTAAGATTCATGGTTATGTGGTGGCATTAGCAGATGCGCTAACTACGGCAGGAGACTGGGGAACACGATCTGAAGCAGGAACTTCACCAACCGGACTAAAAACGCTTCCGATGGTTGGCACTGATCGTAACCAGCCTAATACAAGTAGCGAAGGCTATGGCGTTCCCGGTTACACCAATACCAAAACGGTAGTTGAAAATTTCCAGAATAATGCAACGGAATGGGCTAATTATAATGCATTCAGCAGCGTTGTGGACTATCGTTCGACAGTTACAGCTCCTTCTAATTCCAGTGGTTGGTATCTTCCGTCTTTGTTACAGTTGACGCATGTGTACAATGCTATTTATGACAGTAACAAGCAACTCACTACTATGGGAACGAATTTGTCCACTGCGGGTACTTCCTTTATTACAGCCGAAAATAATGGCAGGTATTGGTCCAGTAATGAGCTTAGTGATCGGGATGCCTGGTACTTTGTATTCAGTAGTGGTAAACCGGAGAATTATGCAAAAGATGGGAAAAACAGAAATAATGCTTCTTATGCCCGTGCCATCCTAACCTTCTAAACTCAGTATCAACAATGAAAGTAAAACTATTCTTTATATTTCTATCATTTGCCCTGTTCGTTGCTTGTAGCAAGGAAGATACAGAATACACTGCACTGCAAGCAGAAGCACTGCAACTAAACGTCAGTGCCAGTAACTTTGTGACGGACGGTGTACCCGACACCCGTTCTGAAGATTATGATGCAGAAACATTCTTTGAAAAAGGCGACCGTGTAGGTGTTATCGTACTGGAAGGCACTGACATAAAGGCAAATAATCTTCCTTATGTATACGACGGTGCCAACTGGACGTTTGACAGCGAGAAAGCTAATGCTGAAAACACCGGCAAAAGCGTCTATTATTACGATAATATGGTAAGAAACATTACTTATGTCGTTTACTACCCGTATAGCGCAGAAGCTAATGGGGTAAAAGACGAAGCCGGTTTAAAAGATAAGTTCAAGCCGCAAGCAGATCAGCAGTCTGCCGAGAACTATCGTGCATCCGATTTGATGGTGTGGACCTCTAATAAACTTCAAAAGAGACTGGACGTACGGCTAAAACACGCCTATGCCTCTGCTTGCATTATAAAACAAACCCGGTATACGCTGAAAAGTACGTTGCTTGGAGTACATGAAACATATATTGCCTCTACCATCAATAACGTAGCTTTCATAATTGATGGTGAAATCTACCACCCTCATATGGCAACGGACGGTAGCTACCGCTATATTCTTCCTGCCGACGGGCTAAAAGCAGCCAATGTCGATTGTTTCTATACTTATGGTGATAAGACCTATAAAATTGTATTGAAAGTACCTGTGTCACCGGTAGCAAATACCCGATATGTTTATGCCCAAACGGAAAATCTCGGAAACTATACGTATGACGGTATAGAGAAAGGAGATTACTATTGTATCACCTCAAGAATGAGGGGGTTTCTGATAAAGTCTGCAGATAGAAGCAATATCAGTACATTCGGCCTTACTTGCCTGGGCGTTGTATTCCATGTAGGTGCGGGACCGGGAGACAACGTAGCGAATTATGAAACAGATAGTCCCAAAGAAATTCATGGATATGTGGTAGCGTTGAAAGATGCCCATAAAGATCCGGGTGCATGGGGCATACGTACTTATTGGGAGAATGATGTAACGACGAGTGAAAATTTAGACGGACTGCCCAACTATGATGGTTATAAGAATACAATAGCCATTCGTAGGAATCGGAAAAACTTATATGATCTGACAGATATTAACAAAGACATGCTGAAAAATCAAAGGTATTGGTCTTTCAAGGTTGCTTCCGTCTATAAGCCAACAGAAAGTTCGGCTTCTCTCGCCGCTCCCAAAGAAAGTAGCGGTTGGTATCTGCCTTCCATTCAACAGTTGCTAGATATTGCCGGATACGAAGGATTACCAACTCTTTTGACAGATGCCGGCGGTAGTGATTTTGTACGCACGAAGGATGCAAGCCGTTATTGGTCGTCAAACCAGCACCATGATAATGATGCATGGTATTATCAGTTTAGTGGGTCTGGTGACCCTGTTGGTTCTGCTGCTGGTAAGGCAAACGGCCCGGGCAGTTGTGCCAAATCTAATGATGGTACTACTAGTGATTATCTGAAGAATTCGAAGTCATACGTTCGCGCTGTATTAACCTTTTAAAGAAGAAAAATTATGAATCAGATTATGAATAATCCCTATGAATCTCCCGAAGTAACCATCATCGAAGTAGCCATAGAATACGGCTTTGTGTCAACAGTAGAAGACGATTCGTTCGGGGATGGGGACGGGGATGTGGTGTTTCCGGGAGAATAACTCACCACAGATTACACGGATTAACACAGATTTTTATGAAATATACATTACTCTATATCTTATCTCTTTGTCTACTCGCTGCGGGTTGTAGCCACGAACTGTCCGAAGTTCCCGAAGGCACAGGCTCCGGGAACTGGCTCCCTGTCCTTACCCGCGCCACCAAAGGTACAAAGGCAACCATTGCAGGATTCAGTTCGGCGACGGCCGATAACGCTACGTTCAGTGAAACCGTTATATGCGATAATGAGGAAAATAATACATGGAAATGGAAAAACACCTCTTTCACTCCCCCACCCCTGGAAAGAATAGCCCTGCTCACCGCCACCATTCCGCCCATCAGCATAAGCAGCGCCACCACCACCCTCAGCCAAAGCGATCTCTCCGGCTATCCTAACGGTCTGCAACTCGGCTTTGCCCCCGCAAAGAAAAAAGCCGTCAACGTGAAGCACTGCCTCTCCCGCCTCGACCTGAACTGCGAAGAAGATTACGCCCTGCACAACAACACCATCAACCTCTACCTGGCACCCACCACCGAAGTCGATTTCCGTACCGCCACCATAAAGACCGCAAGCGGCAATAAAACCTCATATCCCCAGTCCTTAAAAGAAAACCGGCACATCGTACTAACCATCCTTCCCCAAACCTTCCAAAAAGGCGATATCCTCTTTCAATACCGGTACGGTAACGCCCAATATACCTATTATATGGATCGCACCCTGAATGTAGGCTCCAACCAAAGCCTCAAAGTACACATATCCCGTGAAGAAGTAATAAAAAAGCCGGACCCCGATGATCCGTCCACCCCAACCGATCCGCCAAAAACAGAGGTATCTGTCACTGCTACCACCAGCATTACAGAATGGCAGGAAGGGAGTAGCAGCAATGTATCGGTAGAGTAAAAGCCTCAGAGAAGATAAAGCACAGATTATTTTAAGGCACGGATTACGCGAACAACACGGATTTTCAGAAATGAATCCGCGAGTTCTGCGTAATGCGTGCCTTTTCTCTTAGATCCCCCCACTTTAATCTTTTCCCGCTTTCTTTTTGTCAATCGGAAACCTTTTCATATCTTTGTTTCCGACCCTAATCTATTACATAATGAAAGTACTAACCATTCATGATCTGAAAATAATCAGGAAGAGGGCAGAGAGTGCACTACGCCTACGCGAACAAAGTGACGAGACTGTAAACGAACAATGCTGTGGGTTGGCATTGGGAACAGAGCATCTGCAAATCCTGATTTGTGGCGGCACGGGCTGTAAGGCTTCTGCCAGTCATGTCATTGCTGAACGTCTTCAGCAGGCAATAGAAAGAAATAATATTACCGACAAGGTAAATGTAATCACCACCGGTTGCTTCGGCTTCTGCGAAAAGGGGCCTATCGTCAAGATTATCCCCGACAACACGTTCTACACCCAGGTGACTCCCGAAGATGCCGACGAAATCGTCAGCGAACACATCATCGGCGGGCGCAAAATAGAACGGTTGCTCTACGTAGATCCCAAAACGGAACAGACCGTAAGCGACTCCAAGCACATGGACTTCTACCGCAAGCAAATGCGCATCGCCCTGCGGAACTGCGGGTTCATCGACCCCGAGAACATAGAAGAGTACATCGCCCTGGACGGCTACACCGCCCTGGCAGACAGCCTGCTCAACAAGAAACCGGAAGAGGTGATAGACGTAATAAAACGCTCGGGACTGCGCGGACGCGGCGGCGGCGGTTTCCCCACCGGAAAGAAGTGGGAACTCGCCAGCCTGCAAGAAGCGGACATGAAGTACGTAGTGTGCAACGCCGACGAAGGCGACCCAGGTGCATTCATGGACCGCTCCATCATGGAAGGCGATCCCCACTCCATTGTAGAGGCAATGGCGCTCTGCGGCTACTCCATCGGTTCGTCCAAAGGACTGGTCTACATCCGCGCCGAATACCCGCTTGCCATACAACGGCTGAAAATCGCCATCGGCCAGGCCCGCGAATACGGATTGCTGGGAAACAACATCTTCGGCACCGACTTCAGCTTCGACATCGAGATACGTTACGGTGCGGGCGCTTTTGTCTGCGGCGAGGAAACGGCGCTCATCCACTCCATGGAAGGAAAACGCGGAGAACCTACCCTGAAGCCCCCCTTCCCGGCAGAAGCCGGTTACCTGGGCAAGCCGACGAACGTAAACAATGTGGAGACACTTGCCAACATCCCTATCATAATGACGCGAGGAGCGGAATGGTTTGCATCCATCGGTACGGAACGCTCCAAAGGTACGAAAGTATTTGCCCTGGCAGGCAAGATAAACAACGTAGGACTGATAGAAGTGCCGATGGGAACCACGCTGCGCGAAGTAATCTACGAGATAGGCGGCGGCATCAAAGGCGGAAAGAGGTTCAAAGCGGTGCAGACGGGCGGACCATCGGGCGGCTGCCTGACGGAAAAGCATCTGGACACGCCGATAGACTTTGACAACCTGCTGGCGGAAGGCTCCATGATGGGCTCCGGCGGTATGATCGTAATGGACGAGGACGACTGCATGGTATCCGTAGCCCGCTTCTACCTGGACTTCACCGTGGAAGAGTCGTGCGGCAAGTGTACACCCTGCCGCATCGGCAACAAACGGTTGCTGGAAATACTGAACAAGATCACCGAAGGACGCGGAACGGAGAAAGACCTCGACACCCTCTCCACCCTGGGACAAGCAATAAAGGACACCGCCCTCTGCGGACTGGGACAGACCTCGCCCAACCCGGTACTCTCTACCCTGAAACACTTCCATGACGAATATGTGGAGCATGTGAAGGACAAAACCTGCCGTGCCCGCCAATGCAAGGCACTGCTCACCTACACCATCAACCCGGAACTGTGCACCGGCTGCCACCTGTGCTCCAGAAAGTGTCCGGCGGATGCCATCATGGGCGATGTGCGCAAGCCGCATATCATCAACCCCGCCAAGTGCATCAAGTGCGGAATGTGCATGGCACGCTGCAAGTTCAAAGCAATCAATGTCTGCTAAAACCCTACTGCTATGGAAGAAAAACAAATAACTCTGCAAATAGACCATCATTATATCACCGTGCCCCAAGGCTCCACCATCCTGGAAGCCGCACGGAAGATAGGAATAGATATACCTACCCTTTGCCACATCGACCTGAAAGGTACGTGCATCAAGAACACCCCGGCATCGTGCCGCATCTGCGTGGTGGAAGTGGAAGGACGCCGCAACCTGGCTCCCGCCTGCGCCACCCGCTGCACCGAGGGTATGGTAGTACGCACCAGTACCCTGCGCGTGATGAACGCCCGCAAAATAGTGGCGGAACTCATTCTCTCGGATCACCCGAACGACTGCCTGACCTGCCCCAAATGCGGCAACTGCGAACTGCAGACGCTGGCACTGCGCTTCAACATCCGAGAGATGCCTTTCAACGGTGGCGAACTGTCGCCACGCAAGCGCGAAGTGACCTCGTCCATCGTGCGGAACATGGATAAGTGTATCTTCTGCCGCCGATGCGAAAGCGTCTGCAACGATGTACAGACGGTAGGCGCCCTCGGGGCCATCCGCCGCGGATTCAACACCACCATCGCCCCCGCCTTCGACAAGATGATGACGGACAGCGAATGTACCTACTGCGGGCAATGCGTCGCCGTGTGCCCCGTAGGTGCACTGACGGAACGCGACCACACCAACCGCTTGCTGGACGACCTGGCAAACCCGGACAAGGTAGTGATTGTGCAAACCGCCCCCGCCGTACGCGCCGCCTTGGGCGAAGAATTCGGACTGCCGCCCGGCACGCTGGTAACCGGCAAGATGGTATATGCCCTGCGCGAACTGGGATTCGACTACGTGTTCGACACGGACTTTGCCGCCGACCTCACCATTATGGAAGAAGGCTCTGAAATACTGAACCGCCTGACACGCTACATGGCGGGTGACAAGACGGTGCGCCTGCCCATCCTGACGTCATGCTGTCCGGCATGGGTGAACTTCTTCGAGCACCACTTCCCCGATATGCTCGACATCCCCTCGACGGCACGCTCGCCGCAGCAGATGTTCGGCTCTATCGCCAAGACATTCTGGGCAAAGAAGATGGGCATTCCGCGCGAGAAGCTGGTAGTGGTGTCCATCATGCCTTGCCTGGCAAAGAAGTACGAGTGCGACCGCGACGAGTTCAAGACGGACGGCAATCCCGACGTGGATTACTCCATCTCCACCCGCGAACTGGCACGGCTGATACGCCGCGCCAACGTAGGCTTCACACTGCTGACGGACAAGGAATTTGACTTGCCGATGGGCGCCTCGACGGGTGCAGGCGTCATCTTCGGTACTACCGGCGGTGTGATGGAAGCTGCGCTACGCTCTGTCTACGAGATTTATACAGGACGGGTGCTGGAGAATGTGAATTTTGAGCAAGTGCGCGGACTGGCGGGTGTACGCCGTGCCACGATAGACCTGGACGGCTTCGAGCTGAAAGTGGGCATTGCCCACGGACTGGGCAATGCACGCCATCTGCTGGAAGATATACGCAACGGACGCAACGAGTATCATGTTATCGAAATCATGGCTTGTCCCGGCGGCTGCATCGGTGGTGGCGGGCAACCCTTGCATCATGGCAACTCGGAAGTGCTTTATGCCCGCGCCAATGCACTTTACAGGGAAGATGCACAAAAGCCGCTGCGCAAGTCGCACGAGAATCCGTACATCAAGACGCTGTACGAGGAGTATCTGGGCAAACCTCTGAGCGAGGCTGCGGAGCGCTTGCTGCATACACATTATTTCAATAAGTCGGTTGATTAACTAAAACGAAGGAACTATGACGGATATAAAATTAGCGTGTGACGTTGCCGAGCAAGTACGCGCCATCTGCGACAAGTACGGCAACCACCCGGGCGAACTGATCAATATACTTCACGAAGCACAGCACCTGCACGGGTACTTGCCCGAAGAGATGCAGCGCCTGATTGCAGCGAAACTGAACATTCCGGTATCGCGTGTGTATGGCGTAGTGACATTCTATACTTTCTTCACCATGACACCGAAGGGGCGATACCCCATATCAGTATGTATGGGCACTGCCTGCTACGTGCGAGGCTCGGAACGGCTGCTCGAAGAGTTCAAGCGCGTACTGGGCATCGAGGTGGGAGAAACCACCCCGGACGGGAAATTCTCACTGGACTGCCTGCGCTGCGTAGGTGCGTGCGGACTGGCACCGGTCGTAATGATAGGCGAAAAGGTGTACGGACGGTTGCAGGCAGTGGATGTAAAAAAAATATTGGAAGAATTAGAATAAATATCACCCTATCACTATTTTATCCAAAATATCACTTAGGTATGCAATCGCCACCCCGTAGTTCGTCATCGGGACGTGTTGGGCTTGCGCCCTTGCTACGCGGCTGAGCACATACTTGCGGTTGAACATACAGGCGCCACAATGGATGATGAGGTCGTAGGCGGAGAGATCCTGCGGAAAGTCATTGCCGGATACGATGTCGATCTGCAGATGTTCGCCGATACGTTTTCGCAACAGGCGGGGGAGTTTTACCCTGCCGATGTCCTCGGATAAGGGGGCATGTGTACAGGCTTCCGCTATCAGTACGCGTGACTGCTCGGTCAGGCTGCCGATAGCGGAAGCTCCTTTCAGGAAGTAGTCGATATCTCCTTTGTATCTAGCAAAGAGCACGGAAAAAGAAGTAAGCAAGCTCTCGGCAGGCTTCTGGGCATAGACAAGAGGAAATACTTGCGAGTCGGTAATAATCAGTTTGGGTGGACGGACAAGCGACTGCAAGGTAGCAGGCAGTTTGTCCGTGGTACAGCTCATTACCAGGCACTTCTTATCGAGTAACTCACGGATGGTCTGTACCTGGGGCAGAATGAGACGTCCCTTGGGGGCTTGTATATCTTGCGGCATCACAAGAAGAACGACATCGCCCTCTCCTGCCAACTCGCCCGTAATACTTTGCCCGCCGAAGTCTTCCGGAATATTTTCCAGTATTGCCCGGAAGATGTCCGGGATACCGGTCCTCTCTTTGGCACTGACAATGATGGGACGTTCGCCGCAATTCTCGGCGATGCACGCTGCCCGCCCTTCGGCATCGGGTCGGAGATCAGCCTTATTCAGAACCAGGATAATCGGGATTTCACGTTCGGAAAACAGGCGCATCCATTGCCTTTCCATTGCACCGCCATCTTCGCAGAGCATCAGGGCGATATCGGTATGATCTACTATCTTTCGGGTGCGCTCCACACGCATAGCACCCAATTCGCCTTCGTCATCGTCGAAACCGGGGGTGTCGATGAAGAGACAAGCTCCCAGGGGATAAACTTCCATCGCTTTTGACACGGGGTCGGTGGTAGTGCCCGGAGTTGTTGAGACGAGAGCAGTGTCTTGTCCCGTCAGGGCATTAATCAAACTGGATTTGCCGCTGTTCCGTCTGCCAAAGAGGGCGATGTGCAGGCGATTGGAGTTGGGAGTGGTGTTCATGTGTTTACTACGAATTACTAATTACACAATACGAATCATGCGTTTTAAAATCTGAAGTCTCTTTTTCCTTCTTCTATTTCTTGCAGATTCCGCTGCGCTATCTCCCGTATCTTCGGATTAGGGATATGCGACAGTTCTTTCTTAATTAAACACATTCCTTTCTCTTTTGTTCCGGGAGAGGCATAATCTTCCAGATATTCTTTCAGTGTCATCAGTGCATTAGGCTGGCAGCAGTTGGCTATCTGCCCCCGTTTGACGAGAGACATGAAGCGATCGCCCGTGCGCCCTTCGCGGTAACAGGCGGTGCAGAAACTGGGGATATGCCCCAGGTCGAGCAGCCAGTTCACCACTTCGTCCAGCGTGCGGCGGTCGCTCACATCGAACTGTGCCGAGTTGTCTTCTTCCGCTTCTTCGGCAGCATAGCCGCCCACGCTGGTGCGCGAGCCGCCGCTGATTTGCGAAATGCCCAGTTCCAGCACCCGGCGGCGCACTGCCTCCGTCTCGCGTGTGGAGATAATCATACCTGTATAAGGCACGGCAATGCGGGTGACTGCCACGATGCGGCAGAACATCTCGTCCGAGATAGCATTCGGGAAATCGTCCGTCGAGATATCGTCCGCCGGACAGATGCGCGGCACGCTGATGGTATGCGGACCTACCCCGAAAGCCGCTTCCAGATGTTCGGCGTGCATCAGCAGTCCGACAAAATCATAACGGTAGGTATTCAGTCCGAACAATACGCCTACACCTACATCGTCAATGCCTCCCTCCATGGCACGATCCATAGCTTCGGTGTGATAGGCATAGTTGCTCTTGGGACCGGTGGGGTGCAGGGCCTCGTAATTTTCTTTATTGTAGGTTTCCTGGAAGAGGATGTAGGTGCCGATACCGGCATCCCGCAACTTCCGGTAATTATCTACGGTGGTGGCGGCAATATTCACATTCACCCGGCGGATGGCGCCATTCTTGTGGTGGATGCTGTAAATGGTGCGGATAGACTCGAGAATATAGTCGAGAGGATTGCGGAGCGGGTCCTCGCCCGCCTCCAATGCCAGGCGTTTGTGTCCCATGTCTTGCAGGGCGATGACCTCTTGGCGAATCTCCTCCTGCGACAGCTTCTTGCGGGCAATAGTATGGTTCTTGGCATGATAGGGGCAATAGACACAGCCATTGACGCAATAATTGGAGAGATATAGCGGGGCAAACATGACGATACGGTTGCCGTAGAACTTCTGCTTTATCTCCTTTGCCAGATGGAAGATGCGTTCCACCAGGTCGGGCTGGTCGCACTCCAGTAGCAGGGCGGCTTCCCGGTGGGAAAGTCCGCGGCAGAGGGCTGCTCTTTCAATCAGGACTTCAATAAGCGGGCGGTTGTTGCGGTTGGCTTGCGCATACTCCAGTGTATCCAGAATCTCCTGATGATTGATGAATTCTTCCGCTTGTTTTGATTCTACATTATATTCCATAGTCTCCTCTTTGTTTTGATATCCGGTAACCGATGGCTGCCAGCTTTTCTTCTAATTGTTGCAACCCCTCTGCCGCTTCGGCACCCAGGGAAGCCTTGTTGTTATAAAGCGTGTACTTCTTCCTCTGCTCTTGCGGCGAGAGGTTCGGCATCACTACATTGGCGCCTGCCAGGATTCCGCGCTCCCGCCCGTCCGGTGCAAGGGTTGCCAGTGCCGTGGTGGCAGGTATCAGGGCGGCAGGGTGCATCAGGCGGAAGATGGAAAGCAGTTTCAAGGTCATCTCCATGCTGCCTGGCGGGGCTGTGGAGAACGGAGTGTCATGATGCGGGATGAAGGGTCCCATGCCTATCATTTCCGGGCGGAACCGCTCGATGAAGAGAATGTCTTCCACCAGGTGGTCAACGGTCTGGTAAGGACTTCCCACCATGATACCCGTGCCGACCTGATAGCCGATCTCCTTCAGCCATTGCAGGCACTGCAAGCGGTGTTGCAGGGACATACCACCGCCGTAGTTTCCTTTCTCCCCACTTCCGGGATGCAACAGCCGGTAATGCGCTTCGTTATGCGTCTCGTGCCGCAGCAAGTATCGGTTGGCTCCTGCGCGGAAGAGACGTTCATAGGTATCGCGCGGCTTCTCACCCAGTGACAGTGTGATGGCGCAATCGGGAAACTCCCTGCGGATGGCGGCAACGGTTTCAACCATCCGGTCGTCTTTCTGTTCCGGCGCTTCGCCTCCTTGCAACACAAAGGTACGGAAACCGAGCGGATACCCTTCACGGCAGCAGTGCAGTATCTCGTCCTGCGTCAGCTCATAGCGGGCAATATTCCGGTTCTCTTTCCGTATGCCGCAATAATAGCAGTTATTGCGGCAACGATTCGTTATCTCAATCAACCCACGGATAAAAATTCGATTGCCAAACCGCGCAAGTGTCTCCTCCTGCGCCTGCCGTTGCAGATACTCCAACGTTGCTGCATCGCGGCAGAGCAGTAATGCCTTGTACTCTTCGGCACTCAGCGTCCGCTCCCGGCGTAATTTGTCAATCAAAGATTTCACTAATATGTTTCTTCCTGTTTTGCCAATTCCTGCATCAACTGCCGCTTTCCGGCAGCAATCTCATTGTGTGCACACGGTCCAGTGATGCAACCGCCCTCGCATGCCATCACTTCCACAAACTGTCCCGGCGCCTTGCCCGACTTGGCGTATGCCCGCAACACACCGATTGTTTTCTTATCCAGATTTGCCACCTGAACGGCATTGATCTTGTCCGCTTCTTCTTTCAGATATGCCTTCACGGCTCCCATCACTCCACCTGCCTGCGCAAAGCCATGCGCCTCGCGCACAGAGGTGAACGACATGGAGTACGGCTGCACCTGTTCCAGTTCTATGCCCAGTCCGTCGAGCACCGACGCCACTTCCTCGAACGTCATGACGTAATCTACCGCCTCGTCGCGTTGCGCCTCCTTACGCTTCGCTACACAAGGGCCTACAAAGACCACTTTGGCATCCGGGTATTTCTCTTTCGCAATACGGGCGGCATAGTACATGGGCGAACCCGTGCCCGATACATAAGGCTTCATGCCCGGGACATGCTTCTCTACCAACTCAATATAAGACGGACAGCAGGAAGTTGTCATAAACTTCTGCCCTTCCTCCAGCTTCTCTATCAACTCGTGCGCTTCATTGCTGACCGTATCCATAGCTCCCTGCGCCACTTCAATCACATCGGCAAAACCGATTGCCTTCAGTGCGCCATAAACCTGTCCAATACTCGCCTTGAACTGTCCCAGAATGGATGGAGCCACAATTGCCACTACCTGCTCGCCCTTGCGTATGCGATGCAGCACATCGAACACTTGTGACACCTCGAAGATAGCCCCGAACGGGCAGGCATTAAGACACTTGCCGCAATAGATGCACTTGCTTTCGTCAATGTGCTCTATTCCTTTTTCGTCCTTACTGATGGCCTTCACCGGGCAAGCCTCCTCGCACGGCACGGGGATATAGACAATGGCATGATAGGGGCAATTCTTATGGCAGATACCGCAACTGATGCACTCGTCATGGTCTATCCATGCCTGTCCGCTTTCCTTCACGTGCACCGCCTTCTTGGGACAGTTTACCTGGCAACTGCGGGCGGTACAACCGCGGCAAAGGTTCGTTATCTCGTAATTAATCTGTACGCAAGCCGAACAAGCCTCGTCTATCACACAAAGGATATTGTCTTTCGGCTCGCCCTTCTCGGCTCTGTCCAGTGCACGGGCTGCATATTCCGACAACGGGGTAAGTTCATCGGTTTCGTCCTCCATATCGAGTCCCAGCAAAGGCAGTGACTTGTACTTCCACACAGCACGCTCCTTGTGCACACAGCAACGTCCGGCGTGTTTCGAGCGCCTCGGGCTCAGTTCGATGGGCAGACGGTCTATTTTTTCTACAAGTTCGTTATCATTCCACAGTTTCACCAGTTCTTTCAGCAAGCGGTGGCGGACAATCATAATGTTGTTCGTAAATGCCATAATTTTTAGAAATCAGAATTAGTTAGTACAGTAACAGTATGCAAAGATAACGATTGTTTGCAGAAAAAGACGTAACTTTGCGTTGATAACGAATATAAATGCAATAGATATGTTTACCATTAGAAAAGCTACAACAGCAGATTGCGAACTGATTCGGGAACTCGCACAGCAGATATTTCCCGTCACGTATCAGGATATCCTCACCCCGGAACAAAATGACTACATGATGGAATGGATGTATTCACCAGAAAACATCCGCAAGCAAATGGAAGAGGAAGGCCACGTCTACTTCCTGGCGTACGAAGGAGAGGAAGCGGTAGGCTATGTATCGGTGCAACAGCAAGCCGAAGACCTTTTCCACCTACAAAAGATTTATGTACTACCCTCCCGCCAGGGCGCCCATCTCGGCAGTTTCCTGTTCCGCCACGCCGTGAAGTACATCAAGGAAGTCCATCCCGCTCCCTGCCTGATGGAGCTGAATGTAAACCGCAACAACAAGGCACTGCAGTTCTACGAACACATGGGGATGAGGAAACTGCGTGAAGGAGATTTCCCGATTGGGAACGGGTTCTACATGAATGACTACATCATGGGGTTGGATATTTGAAATGACGCATCCCACCGTCCCGAATGACGCAGGTGAGCGTCCCGAACCACGCACTTCATCGCCTCCAACCACGCACTTCGCAGGCATTGAGGTGCGTGGTTTGGGACGCTGAGATGCGTGGTTTGGAACGATGGGATGCGTTATTCGGAATACCGGAATAAAATATTTCTCCTCCACCACCACCATCTCCGGGGAACCTATTGGAGGAGTATCTTCTCTCTTCTTATCTCCTCTTACGCGCGCGAGGGAGAGTTTTCTTGTCAACAAGCAGAAATACAAATCATTATGCTTATTTTTATCTTTACCAAAACTTGCAAGAGTTTCCCAATTTGTTAGCAATTTGCTGCCAATAAACTTCCAATTTACCAGCAATTCGTAATTAATACATTCACGATTCCAATCATCAAAATCTTGTTCCATATCTACATTTTGTTAGGAGTTAAACCATGCAGGCTTTTCCAAATCCTGCACTGCAAAGATACAACATTCCTTCGGCTATTTTCTTACACAAAAGTACCCTTCAGAAGGCTACACCTCCCCCACAAATATCTGTGATGCTGCTTAAACTGTTAAAACAAGGCTTAAAGACTGCTTTTCTGTTTTTCCTTCCTCCTTTGACATGATTTAACATCCGTATATGACATAAATGATGCACAAAAAAAGCTACGCAGTCCGGGAATTTATCCCAACACTGCATAGCTTTTAATTTTTAATTCTTAATTTCTAATTCTCCCTGCCTACTTCGTCACACGTTCCAGCCACTTCACCATAGCGAGCATGACACCCATGGATACGAGGCAGACAGCGAAGAAGACGCTCCAGCATTGCCAGATAGGTATTTTGTTGTACATCAGCGGACCTACCCACAAGAAGAGGTTACCGATGGCTGTAGCACCGAGCCACAAGCCCTGGCACAAACCTTGTATGTGCTTCGGAGCAACCTTGGACACGAAGGAAAGACCGAGCGGAGAAATGAATAGTTCGGCTACCGTCAAAAAGAAGTAGATAACGATCAGTACCCACGGTCCGGCTTTCAATCCGGCTTTGGCAGAATCGGACATCGCCTTGAACTCTGTACCTGAAGGATAGCCCTGCAAAGCTGAATAGACAGCCAGGAACAGGAAGGCTACACCGGCAATACCCATACCGATGGCAATCTTCTTAGGAGTGGAAATCTCCTTTCCACGACGGATAAGGGCACCGAAGAAGAGCATGATAAGCGGGGTGAGGACAATTACGAAGAATGGATTCACAGCCTGCCATATTTCGGGGGCAATGCTATCGGTAACCACGAAGTCACGGGCAAAGAGTGAGAGCGACTGTCCGTTCTGATGGAATGAGAACCAGAAGAAGATAACAATACCCAATACTGCGAACAAAGCGTACAAACGTTGTTTGATTTCTTTTGCCATAGCAGCTTTTTCTTCGGGTGTATAGTCCAAAGATTCTTGCTTTGCTTTCTTGGCAGGTGTAGGGAATACGTTTCTGCATATCATGAAGATAACCAGAGAAATGAGCATAGCCACTACCGATGCGATGAATGAATAGTGAATACCGGTATTAAATACGTCAAGATACTCGGTACAGAACGGAACCAGATCGGTAGTAACCGTACCACCTACTTTGGCTACCAGTTCGGTAAGGTTGGCAAGGTGCTCGGAAGCCATATTGGCACCGTCATTAATATACTGATGACACAGTGCAGGAAGGTCGGCATTATATGTCAAGCTATGAGTTTTGAGCCACCATTCCCGGAGCAGAGGCGCTACGAAGGGGGCAATCAAACCACCGATATTAATAAATACATAGAAAATCTGGAAACCGGAGTCGCGACGGCTCTTAGCCAGCTTCACGGCTTCGGGACCGTCTTTCTCTGCTTCTTTCTCAAAATTGTCATACATCTGACCGACGATGGCTTGCAGGTTTCCTTTGAAAAGTCCGTTACCAAACGCAATGAAGAACAATGCGGCACAAGTCAGGGGAAGCAACCAGCTGATATTGTCGGCAGTAGACAAAACCGGGATAGACAGGACTACATAACCCAAAGACATCACTATCAGTCCGGACATGATAGTTCCTTTATAGTTTTGGGTCTTGTCGGCAATAATACCGCCTACCAAACTCAACACATAGATTCCGCAATAGAAAACGGAGTAAATGATGGAACTGGTCTCGTCGCTCAGACCAAACTTGGAGCAAAGGAACAATACCAGCACAGCATTCATAATGTAGTAACCGAACCGTTCGCCCATATTGGAGATTGCAGCTGCCAACAGACCTTTAGGATGATTTTTGAACATAAAAACAAGTTTTTTAATTAGTAATTAGATTGATTTTTGGAATATTTCCTGCAAATATATAAATTCCATTGAATATTCCCTTAAGAAATTAAAATAAGTCGGAGTAAATACAGGAAATTATTCCTGAAAGAGAGTGCATACTTCGGCACGCACTTCCTTTATCAAATCGTTCGGATTCAATTTAAGCTGCAAACCCCGTTGCCCCGCACTGATGTAGATGTAGGGGAACTGAAGACACGTTTCATGGATATAAGTTGGGAAAGGCTTCTTCATGCCAATAGGTGAACAGCCACCACGGATATATCCGGTCAAAGGGAGCAAATCCTTCATGGGAATAAGATCGCACTTTTTATTACCGGAGACTTTGGCTGCCAGCTTTAAATCGACTTCATGCTCGCCGGGAATCACGCAGACAAAGTATCCGCTTTTATCACCATGAAGTATCAGGGTTTTGAAAACACAGTTGATATCTTCGCCCAGACTGGCGGCAACGTGTACGGCACTCAAATCATGCTCATCTACCTCGTAAGGGATGAGTTCGTAAGCTATCTTGGCTTTATCGAGCAGACGGGCTGCATTGGTTTTGATTGTTTTCAAAGCAAACAGAAATATTTATAGGTATGTTACTTAATCTTCAGTTCTTCACGAAGGAACTTGGGGGTATAGCCTTTCTTGCTTTTGGCAACCTCTTCCGGTGTACCGCAAGAAAGGAGTTCTCCCCCGCCCTTACCGCCTTCGGGGCCCATGTCGATAATATAATCTGCCATCTTGATGACGTCAAGGTTGTGTTCGATGACGATAACTGTATTCCCCTTATCCACAAGCCTGTTCAGCACATTCATCAAGACGCGGATATCTTCGAAATGGAGTCCGGTAGTAGGTTCATCGAGGATATAGAGGGTCTTACCCGTATCACGTTTGGAAAGTTCGGTCGCCAACTTTACACGCTGGCTCTCGCCGCCGGAAAGTGTAGTAGACGACTGCCCCAACTTGATATATCCCAAGCCGACTTCCTGAATAACCTTGATCTTATTCAATATCTGAGGCACATTCTCAAAGAATTCCACGGCACGGTTGATAGTCATATCCAGCACATCGGCAATGGATTTTCCTTTGAAGCGCACTTCCAACGTCTCGCGATTATAGCGCTTGCCGTGACAGACTTCACAAGGCACATACACATCGGGCAGGAAATTCATTTCGATGGTCTTGTAGCCATTTCCCTGGCATGCCTCACAG
The DNA here is from genome assembly GCA_905203765.1 of uncultured Bacteroides sp. Taxonomy (GTDB): domain Bacteria; phylum Bacteroidota; class Bacteroidia; order Bacteroidales; family Bacteroidaceae; genus Bacteroides. The sequence continues at coordinate 13,255 of CAJKXC010000024.1, read as the reverse complement.
CGTCCGCCACTAACATTGAAAGAGAAGCGCCCCGGCTTATATCCGCGTATCTTCGCTTCGGGCAGACCGACAAAAAGATTACGGATGTCGGAGAAAACTCCTGTATAGGTGGCAGGATTGGAACGCGGCGTCCGTCCTAATGGGGATTGGTCCACATTCACTACCTTGTCGATATGTTCCAGCCCTTCGATGCTGTCATACTCCAACGGATCTTGAAGGGAACGGTAGAACTTCTGCGAAAGGATGGGCTGCAACGTTTCGTTGATGAGCGTAGACTTGCCGCTGCCGGAAACACCGGTCACACAAATCAGTTTGCCAAGCGGAAACTCCACGTCTACATTCTTCAGGTTATTGCCTTTGGCACCGCGCAGCCACAGGCTATGCCCGTTGCCTTTACGGCGTTTGGCAGGTATTTCGATAGCACGTTCACCATTGAGGTACTGCGAGGTCAAGGTATGTGTCTGCAACATTTCGGCAGGAGTGCCGGCAAATACGACTTCACCACCCAGGCGTCCCGCCTTCGGTCCCATATCGATGACGTAATCGGCAGCCAGCATCATGTCCTTGTCATGTTCCACTACAATCACGGAGTTGCCGATGTCGCGCAGCTCCTTCAACGAATGGATAAGGCGCTGGTTATCGCGCTGATGCAGGCCGATACTCGGTTCATCCAGAATATAAAGCACATTGACCAGTTGCGAACCAATCTGCGTAGCCAGGCGGATGCGTTGACTCTCTCCACCGGAAAGGCTGACGGCACTGCGGTTCAACGATAGATAGTCCAGACCGACATCGAGCAGAAACTTGAGGCGCGTACGGATCTCTTTCAGGATTTCACCGGCAATCTGCTGTTGCTTGCTGCTGAGATACGGATCTACATTCTGAAGCCAGTCATAGAGTTCGTTGATATCCATGATGGACAGTTCGTATATATTCTTATCGTGAATGCGGAATGACAGAGCTTCTTTATTCAGCTTGGCACCGTGGCATTCGGGGCAGACAGTGGTTTTGGCAAACTGGTCAGCCCATTTCTGAGCTGTGGCAGATACATCCTTTTCCTGAAGCATCTGGATATACTTCACCACTCCTTCGTAAGTAACGAAGTAGTCGGAAGAAGTGCCGATCAAAGAACTTTTAATCTTGATGCGGTCGTCCGAACCGTAAAGTATTTCGTCGATGGCATCGTCCGGCAACTCCTTAACCGGAGTTTTAAGAGTGACTTCGTACTTCTCCATCAAAGCGGCAATCTGCCAGAAGATCATGCTGTTCTTATACTTGCCCAAAGGAGCGATTGCCCCTTCGGAGATGGATAACTCACGGTCGGGAATTACCTTATCGATATCTATCTGATTGACTACTCCCAGCCCCTTGCACTTGGGACACGCACCCTGCGGGGAGTTGAAAGAGAAGTTATGCGGAGCCGGCTCACGATAGGACAGCCCGGTGACGGGACACATCAATCGCTTGCTATAATGGCGTACACTGTCCGTCTGGGCATCGAGTATCATCAACAGCCCGTCGCCCTGGCGCATGGCGGTAGCAACGCTGTTCTTCAAACGTGTGTCGTCCTTATCCGCCACTATCAGCTTGTCTATCACTACTTCCACATCGTGATTCTTATAGCGGTCGAGCTTCATGCCGGGCAAAGCCTCGCGCACCTCGCCATCTACGCGGACATAGAGGTAGCCCTTCTTGCGCACCTGCTCGAAGAGTTCCTTATAATGACCTTTACGGCTACGCACCAGCGGAGCAAGGATATAAATGCGCTTGCCTTTATAGTCGTTCAGAATAAGGTCGAGAATCTGTTCTTCGGTATACTTCACCATCTTTTCGCCGGAGAGATACGAATAGGCCTCGCCTGCACGAGCATACAACAGACGGAAGTAATCGTACACTTCCGTTGTAGTGCCTACCGTAGAGCGCGGATTCTTGTTCGTCGTCTTTTGCTCGATGGATATTACAGGGCTCAGCCCCGTTATCTTGTCAACATCCGGACGTTCCAGATTGCCCAGGAAGTTGCGGGCATAGGCAGAGAAAGTCTCGATATAGCGGCGCTGCCCCTCTGCAAAAAGAGTATCGAATGCCAAAGAGGATTTACCGCTTCCACTTAATCCAGTGATGACTGTAAGGCTGTTACGGGGTATTTCTGCATCGATATTCTTTAGGTTGTGCACGCGCGCACCATATACATTGATATATTCTGTTTCTTCTTGCATGTTAATTTATCCTATCGTTTTAACTGCAAAAATAACTGTTTCCCCCCGAATATCAGCCGAAAAGCGCTATTTTTCAGTTTTGAAATGCACAATATTATTTCTTAACGCAATCCTTTGGCAGAAATGCCACAATATTCGTACCTTTGCAGCTACTTTGGGAAATTGTAAACATAAACCAACGATTACTGAATGAAAACGATTAACCGCATCATCTGCCTTCTGCTGCTTGCCTGCGCATGCAGCCTCAGCGCAGTAGCACAAGAGAACCAATCTTATTTTCTGCATACTATCGAGAAAGGGCAAAGCCTTTATTCCATCGCCAGCATGTACGGCGTAAGCCAATCGGACATCATAAAACTGAACCCGGGAAGCGACGAAAAGATATACATCGGACGTGCCCTGCGCATTCCCCGCAACGCAGCCAATGTACAGAAGGAGACTTATCATACCATAGAAGCCGGTGAAACCCTCTATCGGCTGACCGTGAAATACAATGTATCTGCCAAAGCCATCTGCGATGCCAACCCCGGACTGAGTGCCGAGAACTTCCGCATCGGGCAGGTAATCCTCATTCCCTCTACCGCCGAAGCCGGTGTTGCCACTTCCGAAACAAAAGTTGTGACAGACAACAATATCCCCGGTCCCGTAGAATCACGCTGCCGCGATATGCACAAGGTGAAACGGAAAGAGACCGTTTTCAGTATCAGCCGTGAATATGGCATCAGCGAAGCGGAACTGATTGCAGCCAACCCGGAACTGAAAGGCGAAGACAAGATAAAGAAAGGTACCTTCCTCTGCATCCCCTATCCGAAGGCACAAGCAGAGCAAGTAACATCCTCACAGATACCTACCGACAGCCAATTATTCCGCGAGAACAAGAAGGAGACGGAACGTTTCAGCACCATCAAGGCTGCCGTAGTGCTCCCCTTCCTGGACGGAGTATCCAAAAGCGAAGCAGCGCGTATGGTGGAATATTATGAAGGACTCCTGATGGCCGTTGACAGTTTGAAACGCACCGGTACTTCCATTGACTTATATACATATAACTCCGGTCCGGAGAGTGCTTCCCTGAATACGATTCTCGCCAAAAGCGAAATGAAGGATATGGATATCATATTCGGCCCGTTGTATCAGCAGCACATCAAGCCGCTGGCAGAGTTTGCAAAGAAACATGATACACGCCTGGTGATACCGTTTACTTCCAAAGACAACACCGTATTCCAGAACCCGGCGGTCTATCAGATAAACACGCCGCAGTCTTATCTGTACTCCGAGGTGTACGACCACTTTGTACGCCAATTCCCCAATGCCAATGTCATCTTTATCGAGGCAAGCCAGGGAACGAAGGACAAAGCCGAATTCATCAAAGGACTGAAGGACGAGTTGCGCAACCGTTCCATCCCGATGAAAAGCCTGAAGGAAGATGCCACCATAGAATCATTGAAAACAGTGCTCCGCAGCGACCGTGAGAACATCTTCATCCCTACTTCCGGCAGTGACATAACACTGATTAAGACACTTCCGCAGCTGACGATGCTGGTACGCGAACTGCCTGAAAGCCGCATCCACCTGTTCGGCTATCCGGAGTGGCAGACTTATACCAAAGACCATCTGGAAGCCTTCTTCGAACTGGATACTTATTTCTATTCCTCTTTCTATACCAACAACCTGTTACCGGCTGCCATCAACTTCACCAAGAACTATCGCAGATGGTATGGCAAGGACATGGACGAGCGTTATCCCAAATTCGGGATGCTGGGCTTCGATACGGGTTACTTCTTCCTGAAGGGGTTGTCACGCTATGGCTCTGAGTTCGAGAATAATTTCCAAAAGCTGAATTTAGTTCCCATCCAGACCGGATTCAAGTTCCAACGGGTGAACAACTGGGGCGGATTCATCAACAAGAAGGTGTTCTTCGTTCACTTCACCAAGGACTACCAGCTGATGAAACTGGACTTTGATTGAGAGAATCATAATTAATGAGCAATTAATAACTGATGAAGATAAGACTAAAAACAATTATAGGAGCGGCTTTCCTCGCCGGCATATATGCGTTGCCTTCACATGCACAGGTGGGCGATCAGCGTCATAACCTGGCTATCGGCGTCAACGGCGGCATCAATATGAACAGTGTCAGTTTCACTCCTTCCGTAAAGCAGAAGAACTTAATGGGAATTAACGGTGGCTTTACAGCACGCTATATCTCAGAGAAGTACTTCAACATGATTTGTGGCGCCCAGATTGAAGTGAACTTCTCACAGCACGGTTGGGACGAGTATTACGAAGACTATCCCGATCTGAGCTATACCCGCACGATGAATTATGTAGAAATACCCTTCCTCGCCCACCTTGCTTTCGGAAAGGAACGCGGCATGCAATTCTTTATTCACGCCGGTCCGCAGGTAGGATTCATGATCAGCGACAGTGAAAAAATAGCGGGTGACTGGGAAGCTGCTATAAAATCGAATAGCACCATCACCACAGAGCAGCATGGTAAAGCCATCGACAAAAAATTCGACTACGGTATTACCGGTGGAGCAGGCGTAGAGCTACGTACCAAAGCAGGCAACTTCATAGTGGAAGGAAGATACTACTACGCGCTGTCCGACTTCTACAACAGTACCAAGAAAGATTACTTCGCCCGTTCGGCACATGGGGCAATTACGGCAAAGATTACATATCTGTTCGACCTCAAGAAATAACTCAATTCAATAACAAACTTATTCTCCTTCTCTCTTAGAGGAACGAGGGACATAAAAAAAAGAGCAACCGGTAAAGTTGCTCTTTTCTCTATAATACCGAGGACGTGTACACGTCTCTTTTCCTCTCTTATGGTCTCAATCTGTCCGCCGCCTTCACCATCACTTCATCGCGATAGATGGCACGGAAAGCCAGATAATTCAGAATGATGGATATCAGTGGAAGGCAAAGTGCCCATCCCAACTGGAATGAAGCTGCACCCAGATCACCCTTCAATACAAACATAAATACGCAGAAAGCGATGTAATAGCCTATCAGCAAAATACTGCTGAATATCGTCATGCGTACTTGCAACATACGGTTGCGGAACAAGAATATAGTGCATAAAGCAATCAATGCACTCAACAACAATATTCCGAACAAGCCCCAAGTGGATTGAAATCCGCCGTCAGCCAAAGATACGCCTAACGGTTTGAATACATGGGCTGTTACTCCGTCCGCTCCGATAAACTGTCCCACAGGCATGCAAATAGCTACGACCAACAGAACAGTTACCAATAACAAATAAACGGATTGAATACGCTGTATCATTACTGCAATTTTTCTTTTTCCTTAGCCGGGTTACGATAGTAAATCTTACCTTCGATATACTCCTGAGTCGCAATCAAAGTCGGTTTCGGCAATTTCTCATAATAACGGGAGATCTCGATCTGCTCGCGATTTTCAAATACCTCTTCCAGATTGTCATTGTAAGAGGCAAACTCAGCCAGCTTCTTGGAAAGGTCATTCTTGATTTCCACGCTGATCTGGTTGGCACGCTTTCCAATAATTGCTACACTTTCGTATACATTACCGGTATCCTCACACAACTCCATCATATCACGGGTTACCGTGGTGGTAGGAGCATTAGTCTTTCTGTAATCCATAAATTTATCTATCTAATTTAATCTATATCGATATTATTTTCTCTCTAATCCTGATTTTAGTCTTTCAGTATCTTCTGCGATTCTCTGAAGATGCGGTCGGCTTCTTTCATGTATTTACTTTCGGGGAACTCGTTCTTGAAGGCATAATACTCATCGACAGTTTCACGATAGCGTTCGGGCTTTTTGTCATCCACACTGTATATAGCCAGTTCGTACTTGGCACGCAGTATGAGTATGGACAAATCTTCGCGCATATTCGTATAAGGATAATCCTTCAAAGCGTTTTGTGCCGTAATGACACAGGCCTGATAGTTATTACCCAGATAATTACCCATATTGTAATAAAGTCTGGCAGAAAGATATTCCTTCATCACCAACTTGTCTTGCAATTCAAATATCATTTTTTGAGCCTCTTCCTTCTTCGCGCTTTGCGGGAAGTACTCCATAAACATCTGCAACTGCTGGATGGCACTGTACGTACCGGACTGGTCGAGACGCGGTTCGGGAGTATCCAAATACAAAGCCTTGCCAGCATGGAAACGTGCCAGTTCGGCAAATGTGCCACGAGGGTAAACATTGAAATACTGGATAAAGGTCTGCGCAGCAGTTTGATAATCCTTTTGGTTATAGTAACTCATGCCCAGCATGTAGAGGGATTCCTCTGCCTTGTCTGTACCTTTAAGGATGGCAATCAATTCATTAAGCAGAGTTGCAGAACGACTGTACTGCCCTTTTGCGAAGTAATTTTTTGCCGCCTCGTACTTGTATTCGTAATCCGTGCTTTTCAGCAATTTGTTGTATTCTCCACACGAGGAGAGCAGCAAGGCTGCAAGCAGAGTTATTAGGATGTTCTTCTTCATTACTTTTATTCAAATAATGCGCAAAGATAGAGGTTCGCATCGAATAAAGCAACGATACTAACCTTAATTTTTCAAAAACCAGACGAATAGGTAATTTGAAAGGACGAATGGGGAAAGGAAAAAGATAAAATAGTGATTAATGATTAGTGATTTGTTAATGATTGCTGCGCAATAATGTTACGGGAGAACATCAACTAATCATTAATCACTAATCATTAATCATTAATCACTAAAATTACAGTTTATACAGATCGCTTGCCGCCAGCAGATCGACTTTCTTTTCGGTCAGCACACGGATGCAGTTCTCCATATCGTTGGGACGGATAATGACATTGGCAGTCTGTCCGTTGGCAAAAGAGTACATATATTCAATGAACACTCCTTCGTTGGAGAGGAAACGGAGCACCCTTGACAGTGAACCCGGTATGTTGGGGCAACTGATGCCTACCACATCCGTTATATTCACAGCAAAATGATGGTCTTTTAAAGCCTTATATGCTTTGTCCGGTTCGGATACAATGCCACGCAGAATACCGAAGTCGGCATTCTCGGCAATGCAAAGAGCAGAAAGATTGACACCTTCTTCGGCAAGAACTTCCGTCACCTCGGTAAGGCGGCCGGATTTGTTCTCCAGGAAAATGGAAAGTTGTTTTGCTACCATAATAATCAGATTTTATAATTTACGGTTATCAATGACACGTTTAGCTTTACCTACACTGCGTTCGATGCTGCGCGGTTCTACCAGGCGGACATCTACGCCCAGTCCGAGTACGCTCTGCAAACGTCCTATCAACTTCTTCTTCAAAGCCAACATCTTGTTGATTTCATCGGAATAGTATTCGGGACGCACTTCGACCTGCAACTCCATCGTATCGGTATTGTTCTTGCGATCGACCAGCAAGAGGTAATGCGGCTCAAACTCCGGCATTTCGAGAATAACGGACTCGATCTGAGTGGGGAATACATTGACGCCACGGATAATCAGCATATCGTCGCTGCGTCCCAGGATGCGGTCCATACGAACCAGGGTACGTCCGCAAGGACATTTATCGTAATGCAACGCCGTGAGGTCTTTGGTGCGATAACGCAGCAGGGGCATGCCCTCTTTGGTAAGATGCGTAAAGACCAACTCGCCCGTTTCACCGGGAGCGACGGGTTGAAGGGTATTCGGATCGACAATTTCGGGGAAATAATGGTCTTCGTTGAGGTGTGTACCGTGCTGGCATTCACACTCGTAGCCTACACCCGGCCCGGCTATCTCGCTCAGTCCGTAGATGTCATAAGCCTTGATACCCAGTTTGGTTTCAATGTCACGGCGCATATTCTCCGTCCACGGTTCAGCACCGAAAGCACCTGCTTTCAACTTGAATTCTTCGCGGGGATAACCCGAATCCTTAATGGCATCCGCCAGATACAGAGCATACGAAGGAGTGCAGCAAAGCACGCTCGAACCGAAATCGTGCATCAGCGTAATCTGTTTCTCTGTGTTACCGCTGGACATCGGGATAACGGAAGCTCCTATATTCTCGGCACCGGCATGGGCACCCAGTCCGCCGGTAAAGAGTCCGTAACCGTAGGATACCTGGAAGATGTCCGAGCTACTTGCACCATAAGCGGTAAAGGCACGTGAAAGGCATTCTGCCCAAACAGAAAGATCCTTGCGGGTATATCCCACCACGGTAGGCTTTCCGGTGGTACCGGAAGAAGCGTGGATACGCACAATCTGACTCATGGGAACGGCACACAGTCCGAAGGGATAGTTGTCCCGAAGGTCGTATTTAGTAGTAAACGGTAATTTCACAATGTCGTCGATGCTGTTAATGTCGTCCGGGGTGATGCCCAGTTCCTGCATCTTCTTGCGGTAGAAAGGAGTGTCATGATATACACGCTCCACAGTCTTTTTAAGACGAATGCCCTGAATCTTGCGAAGGCTCTCGCGATCCATGCATTCGATGTTTTCATTCCAAATCATGTTTTCCTATAATATTAATTTAATAATCGGTATTAATCTGTTTTAAATCGTTGCAAAGTAAATAAAACATTTGATATTTTGCTACGGTAAGGCGGATTTATTTATCTATTTTGTTAGGAGAAGGCAACGGAAGCAGACAAACGGCGCAATCCTTTCTCCGTCAAAAATCGTTAAAAGATAATAGAAACTATATAACCATATACTGTTCTCACAGTATCTTTGAATCATGCAAAAGATACGGCTGCTTGAACTGACTATGATGCTCGTGCTACTGTCCGGCTGTGCGGACCGAACGACCATTACCCCTGCATTCTATGTATGGAAAAGCAAGCTGTCGGCAGCAGATGCGGACACGGCTTATCTGAACCGGATAGATGCCAAAAAGTTTTATCTCCGGCTTTTCGATATAGACGATAAAGGAAGCGGCGCACTGCCTGTGGCGGAATACTCTCCTGATACCTGCCGGCTGAGCGGTGAAGTCGTTCCGGTGATATTCCTTACAAACCGGACATTCCTTCGATGCCCTTCCGAGGAAATCGACACACTGGCAGAAAGATGTATCAAGAAGATGGATACCATGTACGCTTCCCGCTTTGGCAGAGTTCCACAAGAGTATCAGTTCGATTGCGACTGGACGGAGAAAACGAAAGGAGCCTATTTCAAGTTCCTCGAATCCGTATCGCGGTTGAAGCCGGAAGCAATAACCTCTTGTACCATCCGTCTCCATCAGATAAAGTACAGTACCCGGACGGGCATCCCGCCTGTGAGCAAAGGTGTACTGATGTATTATGCCACTTCCGAGCCCACCGACTTCGACAGCCCTAACACGATACTGGATAATAAGGAAGCCGCGCTCTACATCGGGCAGGCCCATACTTATCCGTTGCACCTGGACGTAGCCCTTCCCCTTTACAGTTGGGGAATCGTAAGGAATTCCTTTGATAAGACAAAACTGATTAACGGTGTATGCGAAGCGGACATATCCGCCCATCCCGAATACTACCGAAAGCAACGGGAAGGCGTTTACGAAATACTCCAATCTCATTATCTCAGAGGAATGTGGATAAACAAAGGTTATGAACTGAAGATAGAAGAAGTCAGCCCCGAAGCATTGAAAAAGGCTGCCGCCACGCTCCGAAAGAAACTGAAACACGAGGACCGGGAACTGATTCTCTACCATCTGGATGCAGACATACTAAAGAGATATTCAACAGAGCACTTACAAGACCTACTTAAAACACTTTCATAATGAAACGATTACAACGCTGTCTCCTACTTCTTGCTTTGGCACTGATACCTTTCCGTTCGTCCATCAACGGTTGCGGATGGTGGTATGGCGAAGATGAAATCTACTATAACCTCTTCGACCAGCTTTTGCTAAAGAACGAAGGTTTAAGACCTTTCCTGCTGACGGGAGAACCGGGATTCTTCCAGACAGATACAGATATACCCGATGAAAACATCGACGCATGGATGGCATTCATCAGCAATGATCGGAGCTTGCAGAAACTCGATAAAGCTGCCGTGAGCCAACTTGTTTACCGGACTCCTATCGGAGAATTATCCTTAAACGGGCCTCGCGGCACCATGCGCGCAATGGCAAGCAGCAGTACGATAAGCAAACAGTTCATCGACTACCTGCGATATGCCAAAACTCTTGAACCCTATGCGCAAGCCAATACCAAAAGCTGGGAGCCAAGCAGGGCCCAGGCGCCGTCCGAAGATCAATACCGGAAACTGCTGGCAGAAGGAATGCAGCGTTGGAAGTCGTGCCAATATAAAGAGCTGAAACTCCGTTACGGCTATCAGCTTGTACGCCTTGCACACTATTCGGGGAACAATGAAGAGGCCTTGGAGTTATTCGACACATATGTAGAACCTGTCAGGCAAGACCACATCATCTATTACTACGCACTGGAACAAAAAGCGGGCGTACTCTACAATCTGGGACGGAATGCGGAAGCTAATTACCTCTTCTGCCAAGTATTCGACCACAGCGATTGCAGAAAGGAGATTGCCTATAACAGCATCAGGATACAGGGAGAAGTAGATTGGGACGAAACCTACGCACTGTGCAAAACCAATAAGGAGAAAGCCGTGCTCTACGCCGTCAGAGGATACAACACCTTCTCCAACGAAACGGAAGAGATGCGCAATATCCTGCAAGTATGTCCCGACTCCCCTTACCTGAAACTGCTTGCCATCCGCTACATCAACAAGCTGGAACGTTCCATCCTCGACCTTCTCTATACGATGGGAGACGCCCATCCTTTCATGGAAGTGCCTGAAAAGGTACAAGCGCAGTATGCCGGTGACAAAGAACTCATAAACTCCATCCTTCGGAATCCTCAAACAGGTGAGAAGGACTTCTGGACTGCCTATCTGGCACACATGGCCTTTCTTTGTAAGGATTACAGGCAATGTGCAAGCCTGCTGGACGGGATAAACACGGAGAACCCGGAACTATCCAGGCAGATAAGCCGTACCCGTTTCAGCCTGTACCTCACTACACTCAACAGATTGGGCAGCAAAGAAGAAGAGAGCATCAAGGCCTATGTAGCAGAAGAGAACATAGATAAGGACTTTGTCCGCGAAATCGTGGCGCATCTGTACAAGCAGCAAGGAGAAGACGGCAAGGCATACCTGGTACATAACCGAATCCACAGCTTGGAACAGAACCCGGACATCACCATCATCAACTCGCTCATCAGCGAATACCACAAACACGGCGACTTCTCCGCCTGCATAAGCGCCGACACCATAGACGATGGGAATATACTCGACCTGTACGAACTGAAAGGCACCTACTACCTGCGCATGGGCAAGTTGGACGAATGCCTCAAGTGGTACGGCAAAGTCCCCGATGACTACGGCATTGAATTTGCCCAAAGCCCGCTCATCTTCAGCAACGGATTCAAGCGCTGGTTCAATATTCCTGCCGAAGAAGAGATGACGGACGTTATTTATCAGCAAAAAGAGTTTTCCTTTCTTAATAAGGAACACAGCAAGAAGAGTTTGGTCCAATCCTTGCAACGCCTGAAAGAAATGGCCAAGAAGAAGAACGAAACGGGAGTGCGCGCCGCCTACCTGCTTGCAAACTATTATTTCAATATCTCCGCCTACGGGTATTATAGAAACATTCCTTTCTATTTCTCGGATAACGGTTTCAGCAGTATGCACTTCGGCACGTCCGTATCGGAGAACGAGGTGCCCGACTTCAGCAAGGACTATAACTACAAATACTTCACAAGTTCCGTCCTTCTGACCAACGATGCCTTCAACGCCCTCTCCGCCTACAAGTACGTGTCGGAGCATTCTTCCGATCCCGAACTAAGGGCACGCGCCCTGTTCATGGCATCCGCCTGCACGCGCGACCTGCATCAGTGGGAGAGTGAGACATGGGAAAAGGTAGAACGTTATTACTCGGAGATAACCCGGCAATACAGCCATACCGACTTCTTCAAGGAAGCAAAGAATGAATGTAAATACTTTGACTATTATATAAAGAATGAACTTTGAATTAACATCCGCCTACAAGCCTACCGGCGACCAGCCGGAAGCCATTGAACAGCTCACCGAGGGAATACTCGAAGGGGTTCCCGCACAGACATTGCTTGGCGTCACCGGCTCCGGCAAGACGTTTACCATTGCCAATGTCATTGCCAACATCAACAAGCCCACGTTGATATTGAGCCATAACAAGACGTTGGCAGCGCAGCTATACAGCGAGTTCAAGGGCTTCTTCCCCAATAACGCCGTAGAGTATTACGTCTCTTATTACGATTATTACCAGCCCGAAGCCTACCTGCCGTCCTCGGACACCTATATAGAGAAAGACCTCGCCATCAACGACGAGATAGACAAACTCCGCCTCGCCGCCACCTCTTCCCTGCTCTCCGGCCGGAAAGACGTAGTGGTGGTGTCGTCCGTATCGTGCATCTACGGTATGGGCAATCCGTCCGACTTCTACAACAACGTGATCGAAGTGCAGCAAGGCAAGAACTTCAGCCGCAACGTATTCCTGCGCCGCCTTGTAGACAGTCTCTATGTGCGCAACGACATCGACCTGAACCGCGGCAACTTCCGCGTGAAGGGCGATACCGTGGACATCTATCTGGCTTATGCCGACAACCTGCTGCGCATCGTCTTCTGGGGCGACGAGGTGGACAGCATCGAAGAGGTAGACCCCATCAGCGGGGTAACCATTGCCAAGTTCGATGCTTACAAAATTTATCCCGCCAACCTCTTTATGACGACCAAGGAAGCCACCCTGCGCGCCATCCACGAGATAGAAGACGACCTGCACAAGCAAGTGCAATGGTTCGAGAGCGAAGGTCGTCCCTTCGAAGCCAAACGCTTGCAGGAGCGGGTGACGTACGACATGGAGATGATACGCGAATTGGGACACTGCTCCGGCATCGAGAACTACTCGCGCTACTTCGACGGACGTGCCGCCGGCACCCGTCCCTACTGCCTGCTGGACTTCTTCCCCGAAGACTTCCTGATTGTAATCGACGAGAGCCACGTCAGCGTTCCTCAAATCCGTGCCATGTACGGCGGCGTAAAAGAAATACGCTCTAT